>CAXBID010000281.1:0-5060 GCA_963975495.1 uncultured Flavobacteriaceae bacterium
AATAAAAATATAAAAACAGCAGCATAATTTACACCCCACCTTTCGGATTATCAAGTTGACATTGAAAAATTTCAAGATGATTTAAAAAAAGTAAGAGAATCAATAGCAAAGAATAAGAATGAGCTTTTAACTATAAAAGAAAAAGCTACTCGCAAACAAGAAATTAACAAGGACTACAAAGGTACTTTAACAGAGATTGCTGAAAACATAGAAAGAGACTCGCCAAATTTTGAATGGTATGAAGACAATTTCAACGAAATTGAAAACATTAAAATAATTGAGGATTTAGAATATCTCATCCAACTTCATCAGGAATACAAAGAAATAGATACAGATGAATTTGGATATTCAATTCCAGAATTACAAAAGCTTCCAGAGATTGAACAAATAAAAGAATTCAGCGAGCTAACTCGAAGATTAAAAACAGAATTTGGAACTGATGAAAATTTTGCAAAAGTTGTATGTCAAGATTTTGATAAACTTATACAACAACTGAAAGAGCTTCGTGTTTTATATAATTCAGTCGATAACATTCAAATTGATTTTACCAACTTAGTAATAGATGGGAAGTCAAAATTATGGAATCAAAAAATAGAACAATCTGAATCAGTTATTTCTCGAATTGAAAAACACGAGATTCGCAAAATTGATAAAGATGTTGAAATTACATACCCAGCAGATAAAAGTTTGAAACAGTTAAAAAAAGATGCTCAAACACTTGTTGCTCATTTAAAAGATGGCAATCCACTATCGGGCTTTTCTTTTGTAGTAAAAAAACCGTTCTTCTCAAAAGAAATTAAGGAACGTCTTTATTTCATTGAAGCAGTTCGAGTTAATGGAAGTGCTTGTGATACAACAGAAGAGTTTGATATAGTACTCCGTGATATTGCGTTTCAACAGGACTTTAATGAACTTGCAGAGGTATGGAACAAGAAAGTTCCAGAAGGAAATTCAATATCAAACAAGCTCGTATTCTTTAAAAATATTCATTCAGAGGTATTAAAACTAAACAAGCTAATAGAGAAAATAGGATTTTACAAAAATCAAATTGAACAAGAGTCAAACCTTAAAATTAAGTCATACGATAAATCAGATTTAGAACTCAAAATAAGACAAACGAAATTCATTCAATTGTCAAACCAAATAAATTCAATTCAGGAAGTAATTGATGAATCTATTTTTTATTTGAAGCAAGAAAATTTCCATCCTGTTAAAGAAATTATCTATGATTCTTTCAATAGAGTTGATTATCAGTCATATATTGATGTGATTTCCAAGATTGAGCAATTAGGGCTTGCCAAATCAAACTTCCAAAGTTTTCTCAGACTCAAAGTGAAAGTAAACAATGAAATACCATTTATTGTGGCAACTGTAGAGCATGATTCTTTTTCAGTACAGGATTTGCCAAAATTGAAACCTGCGATATTTTTTCGACATGCACAAACTCAACTTGGGAAGTTGATGGATATCAATTACGAAAACCAACTTATCAGGAATCTTAATGAATTAGAGAAAAAAGAACGGAAACTAATTGCTAAGCTTGCTTCCAAAAAGGCATGGTATAAAGTTGTTGAAGGATTACAGCAAAATCGGTCTTTACGGCAACATTTGGATGCTTGGGTTATGGCTGTCAAAAAAATAGGTAAAACAGGAAAAGGGAAAAGGGCTATGAAGTTCAGAAAAATAGCTCAACAAGAAATGCAACATTGCAAAGATTCAGTTCCTTGTTGGATTATGCCTCTATATAAAGTCGCAGAAACAATTCAACCCAAACAGGAAATGTACGATTATGTAATTATTGATGAAGCAAGTCAATTGGGACCTGATGCTATTTTCCTATTGTACATTTCTAAGAATATCATAATCGTTGGAGACGACAAACAAACTTCCCCTGAATATGTAGGTGTAAATGCCAATACAATGACACCTCATATAAAACGTCATTTAAAGGGAATTCCATTTTCCGATTATTATGGCACAGAATTCAGTTTTTTTGACCACGCAAAATTCTTTTGTGATGGAGTAACTGTCCTAAGAGAACATTTCAGATGCATGCCTGAGATAATCGAATTTTCCAATAGACACTTCTATGCACCAGATGGAAAAGGACTTTATCCTCTAAAACAATATTCTGAAAAAAGACTTGAACCATTGGTTTCTATTTTTTGCCCCAATGGCTACACGGAGGGCAGATACTCGGCAATTATCAATGAACCAGAAGCAAATGAAATTGTAGAGACTATTGGAAAATTGATTGATGACGATAAGTATGTCGGTAAAACATTTGGAGTTATCACGCTACAAGGTAGCCAACAATCTAACTTAATTGAAAACCTACTTTTAAAGAAGATAGGTGAAAAAGAATTTCATAAACGAAAAATAGTTTGCGGTAATTCAGCTTCCTTTCAAGGAGATGAAAGGGATATTATCTTTTTAAGTTTGGTAACTGCTCACAATCACAACAGGTCGGCACTTGTTAAACCTGAAGATGAAAGACGTTTCAACGTAGCTACAAGTAGAGCCAAAGAACAAATTTGGTTATTCCACTCTGTTCAATTGGACGATTTGAGTAATACAAATGATTTGAGATATAAACTTTTAGACCACTTTAAAAATTATAATTCTTATCAACCAATTTTAAACACACCAATTGAAAGACGATTGGGAACGCAGCCCGAACCATTTGATAGTTGGTTTGAAGTAGATGTATATAATGATATTATAAGTAAGCAATTAAGTGTTATTCCACAATATGAAGTAGCTAAAGGAAGATACCGCATTGATTTGGTTGCTTTATTTCCAGATGGCACCAAAATAGCTATTGAATGTGATGGTGATAAATGGCATGGTACTGAACAGCATGAAAATGACATGATGCGTCAAAAAGTGCTCGAAAGGTGCGGATGGCAATTTTTTAGAGTGCGAGGTTATGAGTATTACACAAACAGGATAAAAGCACTCGAACCTCTTTGGGAAATGATTCCAGAGATTGAAGAAACCAAAGAACCAGTTGTAAGTAATGAAAATTTATCACCAGAAAATGAAATAGAAAACAAGCCTATAGAATTTGAAAAAAACACTTCTGAGCCTTTATCGTCCAATCTAATCATAGATGAACCTACAATAATTGAAGAACTTTCTGAGCAAACAATTTCCAATTCCAATGGAAGCGAAATTCTCAGATACTTTAACCTATACAATTCAGGCACTTACGTTTTAACCGAAAATGAAACCTTAGAAGCAGATTATGTAATTCCGATAAAGTCCAATCATCGTTCAGGATTCATAATGCAATGTTATTCATCAGGTCATATAAATAAAGTCCATGTTTCTGTATTGCTGTCTAAGAGAATTGGCAAGGAGTACATGAATGGAATTAACAGAAGCGGAGACATGTCTTTCCTTAAAGTAATTGAATCTGAAAAAATTGTCGGTATCTATTTTTCTGAAAATGGACGAAAAAAATTCAAGGCTCATCTAACCGAAAATATATCGAGCAGGGAACAGCTTCATTTACAAGGTTACAAAGTTGTATATAATGATTTTGAAAACATCGAATATGCGTTTCTGCCTTTAGAAATTAAAACGGACATTAGCCGATTGATTTATCAAAGTTTTACGGCTAATGGAAAACCAATGGATAATAACTACTACGAAACGGAATGGAAAACCTTAAAAAGTGTTGGTTCAAAACAGGCAAATACAGCACCTTTATTGAAGCAAGAGCCGGTCGCAACTTTATTCAATATTCCTAACTCACTATTCGAAATTAGAGTTGAACTGAACAGTACCGTTAAGATTAAATATTTGAACAAAGACAAAGTTCTGACAATAAAATTAGTGGATTATCAAACTCAAGGTGTAGATATGAAAAATGGGGTTCAAAAAATTAATATCAAATCCCCATTAGGAGTAGCCTTAAGAGCAAAGTCAATCGGAGACACGGTAAAAATTGGAAATTTGGATGAGTACGTAAATATATTAGAAATTAAAGCTTAAATAAAATGGATGAAAAATTTATTTTCCAGATTGATGATCTTTTCGTAATAAATAATATGCATATTGCTACAGGAGAACTAGCAAATGATATTGAAACAGGCATTAAAATCATTGTTTTATCTGATGATATGACTGCCTATGGCTTAGTTACGAAAATACAAATATTCGAAAAGAAAAGTCCTGTTGACGTTAGTTCTGCTTGTAAAGGACAACCTGTTGGTTTATGGTTAAAATTACCTGAGGATTTTCCAATAAAAAAAAGCATGTTTATATATCGAGATAATTAAGCCATTCATTTATAATTCACACCAACCACCAATGCTTAATTCGACGCTTGCCAAAAAGTGTAACTGAGCCAACTCACGGAGGAAAAGGTAAGCACGATTGCCCAACTATGGTTATACATAATGCGGGTTTTAGTGCTAAATTGAAATTTTATGAGAATTTGAAAAAAATACCGAATGGCAAAAAGAAAATTTAAATCAGTAAAAGCTGAACTATTGACAAAATCAAGAGAAGCAATGCTTTCTGCTGTTCAAATATTCAATAATCCTAACATTCAATTCAAATCAGAAAGTTTTATTGTTCTTTCAAATATTGCTTGGATGTATTTACTTCACGCATATTTCAGGGACAAAAAGATTGAATATCGTTATCATAAAGTAGTAAATATTTGACAGAACAAAAAAAGGTGCTTATAAATCAAAATGGTTTGGTTATGGTAATTGCAATTAATTTTAAAACAAAAAACTATGAAAAAATATATACTGTTAGCAATAATAACAATTGTATTTTTATTATTGATGTATTTCCTAGGATTTAAAAAATCAACTACAACCAATATGAATTGGTATTCATTTAGATTAAACACGAAATACTTTTTATTTATAATTTTAGTGTATGTAGGGGTTTTATATTTTGTCTTAAAAAAATTGAATTAACTTGAATCAAATAATAGTTAGTTCAACATGCTATATAAAAAATATCAGATAAGAACTTAACAAAACGTCTGTTCTTATCTGATGTCTTTACAAAAGTTTGAAAGGCAATAGCATTTTAAC
>CAXBID010000282.1:0-5059 GCA_963975495.1 uncultured Flavobacteriaceae bacterium
AACTAGGTATCTAATCAAATGGAATCAAGATGCTGTTGCTCGGATGCTTACGTTTATTTCGCCTTTTACGTATTTAAATGCAATAGATTCAATATCATTTGCATTTTGAGACATGATGATTTTTGCCAAAGGTTCTAAACCATTTTGTCTTGCCTTTTCTGCTTTTGTTTTTCGGCTTTTTTTAAAAGGTAAGTATAAATCTTCAAGCGTTGTTAAATCTTGAGTGGCATCAATTTTTTGTTGTAATTCTGAAGTTAAAACATCTTGGTCTTCCAAAGCTTTTAAAATGGCTTTTTTTCGTTTTTCCAAAGCTTCAAATTGCTCTTTAAATTTTACAATATCACCAATTTGAACCTCATCTAAATTCCCAGTACGTTCTTTTCTGTAGCGTGAAATAAATGGAATCGTGCAATCTTCTTTTAGTAATTTAATAGTATTTTTTACTGATTGTTCTGGTAATTTTGTGTTGGAAATTATATAATCTATCATTCTTTATAATTAAAAAGACCTGTCAGTCCCGAAGCATCGGGACTAACAGGTTCAATTTATAGCTTAATTTAAATTTATAAAAACTTATGCTACTTTTTTAACCAAATCAAAACAAGGGCATTTTTTACAACGCTTGTTTTCGCTTTTTTTAAATTTTTTACAGCAACTGGTTTTTACTTTTTCAGGAAGTTCAACCCCTAATTTTCGTAATTTTTTTATTGCTTTCTTTTTCTTCTTTTTGCCCAAAACAAAATATAATATTCAAATCGTCTTACAAAAATAAGTTATTTTTATTAAATCTAAATAAGCTTAAATGTTAAAATTATTGTGGTGCATCTGTTGCTGCTGTAGTTACTGTTAAATTTTCGATGTCTTTATCAAATAGATACAAGCCGCCCTTATCATCACCAATCATATTTATTTTATCAAGAATAGTTCTTGCAACAGCTTCTTCTTCAATTTGTTCAGCTACATACCACTGTAAAAAGTTATGGGTTGCATAATCTTTTTCTTGAAGGCTTATATGCACCAGTTCGTTAATACTTTGAGATACATATACTTCATGTTCAAACAATTTTTCGAACATTTCCTTAAAAGATTTGAATGTAACATTTGGTGCTTTTAGCGCTGAAATTTGAGCATGTCCACCACGCTCGTTTACGAATTTTACGAGTTTTAGCATGTGCTCGCGTTCTTCATCGGATTGTGCATACATAAAGTTAGAAACGCCTTCTAAACCTTTAACCTCTGCCCAACATGCCATGGCTAAATAAATTTGAGACGATTCAGCCTCTACACGTATTTGCTTGTTTAATGCGTCTTGTATAATTGTTGATACCATAATATTGTTTTTTGTAAAGTTACAGATTTACTTTGTTTGTTTCAAAATTGGTTAATAAAAAAAGGGTTATCATTTTAAGAATAACCCCTTTTTATCATCAATCAAAAAAACTGATTTATTGTCCAGCTTGATTTTTTGCGTCTTCAATCATTTTTTCATTAGGTACAATGGCCACATTTACGCGTCTGTTTTTTGCACGTCCCGCTGCTGTGGAGTTATCATACATTGGTTGACTTTCTCCAAACCAGTTGGTTGTAAATCTACTGCTGCTCAGTCCTTTTCCAATTAAAAAGTTAGTTACAGCATAGGCCCTGTTTTTAGAAAGCGTCATATTATAATCCTCTGCACCTGCACTATCTGTATGCCCTACCACTAAAATATTAGTGTCTGGAAATTCTTTAAATACATTTGCCAATTTGTCTAAGGTTGCATGTGAAGCACTATTGATATTATATTTTTCGGTTGCAAAATAAACACCACTACTTTCATCAAAAGTAACAACAATACCGTCATCAACACGTTCAACTTGTGCGCCTGGTATTTCTTCTTCAATTTTTTGAGCCTGCTTATCCATTTTGTTTCCAATAAGAATTCCTGCACCACCGCCAACTACGCCTCCAATAACAGCACCTAATTCCCCATTACCACCTTTACCAACATTGTTTCCTATAATAGCTCCCAAAATGGCGCCACCTGTGGCTCCAATAACGGCGCCTTTTTGTTTGTTGTTTGCATTTTGTACAGATTTACAATTGGTAAATCCAATAGATAGAACAATTGTTAAAACCACAATTGCTGTTTTATTTATAATTTTTTTCATCTTTTATTTATTTAGTAAAATTCATGTTTATAATAAATGGCTTCCCCTCATTGTAAATAGTTTGCTGCCATTGCATATTTGAATCAGATAATGCCGTTAATTTCAATCGAAATCCTTGATTAGTTTCAGATTTACCCTTTTCATTAGTTGGCTTTAATAAGAAGTCATAAAGCCCTGTTTGTTGATCTACTTCTTGAATAGTGAAATTAAAATAACGCATACCAGTAGAACAATTTGCATTATTTATGGCATAAGTCCCTGAATAATTATTAGGAAC
Organism: uncultured Flavobacteriaceae bacterium; assembly: GCA_963975495.1. GTDB lineage: Bacteria > Bacteroidota > Bacteroidia > Flavobacteriales > Flavobacteriaceae > CAXBID01. The sequence continues at coordinate 2,428 of CAXBID010000282.1, forward strand.
AAATTGCCAGGTGCTACCTTCAAAACATTCCTTTGATACATCATTCAACAACGTTACATTAAATGTTCCTAAAGCACTGTAATCTATTTTATTTAAAGTCCATTCTCCCTTAATTATTTTTCTGGAGTCTCTTATGGTTTTTGATGCACCACAAGATAAAACACTAATTGTAATTAGTAATAAGAGTATTCGTTTCATATTTTGTTTTATTAATTAATAAGCTAGAGTATATACGTGTTTATCTACTTGAATAGATGTTAGCATAATTTATGTTTTATTTGAATAAATTGATCTATCTGTTGGTAAAATATTAAAGTACAAAGGATTAAACGCTTAATAAACGTGTTTTAAGGGTTGATATTTAACAAGGAATTAACAGATTTGCAACTATTCGGTGTTAAGTTGTTAACTGGTAAAATAATTTTTGAGTATAAACTCAGTCGAAACATATTTTTGTTTAATATATATAATCATGTTTAAAGCTTTCTGAGGTTTTCGCTTTACAAAAATTAAAATTTTACGAGCTTATACCGCCCTGCTTTCATGTTAAAATAACCAAACAAAAGCTCGTCGTTATGAAAGAAAACATCTTCAGCAGAAATATATTTTAAACCTTCTTTATATTCTTCTATTTTTTCAAATACCGTAGTACTCACTTCTTCTTTTATATAATTGAAATCGAAATTCAACTTTGTATTAAAATAAATAGATTTAGTTGTAGAATACGATGAATATCCTGAGTAGGTTGGATTAAAAGTTGTTATCGGAATAACTTGCCCTCTACTATTTGTGCCTAATGTAGTTGATGTCATTGGGCCAGCACCTAAACCTGAACCCTTAAATTCTTTTACTCCACCTATAGTTAAATGATAACCATCTGCCTTTTTGTAAACACTTAAACCCAATTTACCTGAAGAAATTTTTCGCAAAAATTTAGATGTTTCCTCAAAACTTCTTTCCCCATCAAAAGGGAGAAAAACTTCTTTTTCTTGGACTATTTCAGTGTTTTTAATATCTATTGCAGTATCCTTATCAAAATAAAAAAGATTTAAAAGCGCTCCTTCCAAATTTCTTATAACAAAAGTCATCTCTTTATTTGAACTTGCTATTTGAAATAAAAAGCCATCGAGATAATAGGAATTGTAATTTTTATAGTCATCAACTCGCCCTTTTGGATAAATAAATTCTTTTTTTTCTAACGAAAAATCACTCAGGTTAATAATATACATTAAAGTAGATTCTGTATTATTATCAAATGTTAGATATAAATTATTTTCATCATTAAAAATTTTATTATCGTTTGATGTTGTCTCTAAAGAGTTTGGTACCCTATTATCAATTTTGGTAATATTTGAAGTTTGTTTGTTACTAGAAAGATCAAAATTTAAAAAGGACAAAGAACTTGATTGAAGTTTTTGTTTCTCGTCTAGTTCTAAAGCATGTTTTTTAACAGTTTCAAATTCATAATCATTATTTAATAATCGGATGATCAAATCATTATCTCGTGTAGAACTTAAAACATATAAATTATTATTGTGACTAATAGTTTTGAGATATTTTTCTCCTTCGAACTCTAATTTTATTTCTTTGAGTTCACTCGTATTATTAGAAAAATCTACTGTTTGAGCAAAGAATTTATTCTTAAAACTATTTGAATAAATAAGACTATATTCTGATTCTTTTATTGTGTACCCCAATAACTCATTAAACCTATTCTTCTTTTCAGACTCAAAGTCTAATTGAGATTTGGGTTTAAAGGTTTCATCAAATAAATAAGCGTGAAATTTTTTATTTTCTCTTATAAGAATTGCTAAATCGCCATTTAAACTATTTGAAAGTGAAAACGTATATTTTTTTATTTGTCTTGATTTTTGGTCACATTCAAAATCCAATACAATATCTTGACTAGAAGCATTAAAACTTAACAAAAAAATAAGACAAAAAACAAAAAACGATTTCATATTTATAGTACTAACTTATCTGCAACCCATTTCCGACTTCAGCATCACCTGTACTTAGCGCAGTCGAAGTGTCAGGATTTACAAAAACCTATTTCCCGTCAGGCGTTTCAGTCATTAATGTTATGGAGGGCTGAGTTTTTAGTTATTACTATTTAGAGCTCATCTATTACCTCCATTTCGGAATCATTGTCTAACACTGAAGAATATATTATGGATGTTAATTCTATTCTGATATCACGTCTTAAATTTTTAAAAATTTTAGGTTTCTTACCCAAGGTTTTAGAATAATTCTCTTTAGTAACAATCTCATCTTTAATAGATATTTGAAAAGCACAATGAGAATACATACAAGGATCTGGACTATGTATTAGTTTAATATTTGCAATAATATCTGGATTGTCATATGAAATAATCTCTTTCTCAAATGTCTTATTTTGGTTTAAAGTTTTTATAACTGATATACTAATATCCTTATTTAGGATTAGTTGAACATCAGTATTTTCATCAATATCAAATAACACGTCCTCTTTTAGGATATATTTTTGGATTATTAAAATTCCGATTGTGGGAAACGTCATAAAGACTTATGGATTGATAAGGCTTAGAACATTGATCAGGTTTACATCTATAATATAATTCCTCTCCAATAAAAAATTCTTCTATAATATGTT
>CAXBID010000283.1:0-5047 GCA_963975495.1 uncultured Flavobacteriaceae bacterium
TAGTCACAAAATGACTAATTTTCGCTTTAATCCAAAAAGTTTAAATGAGTTCAATTTATAAATCATGATTAACCGTTTTCATTAACATCTAAAATGTTAATTGTTAAGGTTGACTCTGTAATATTAATACCATCACTTACTTCAATATTAATTATAATTGTAGTGTTTTGTTCATAATCAAATGCACTTGCATTGACAATATAAATTTCTCCGTTTGTAGTATTTATACCAACACTATTATCAGGTGTTTGAGAAACTATTGCATAGGTTAATGGATCTTCTTCTGCATCGGTTGCTGTTATCGTAGTCAATAAATCTGATGTTGGATTTTCATCCATATTCATTGTTTTGTCTTCTAAAACTGGCGCTTGATTTTTAGGAGCGTCATCATTACTGCATCCTGTAAATACCGCTATTACAAGTAATAGCATAAAGGTTTTAATTGTGTTCATAATGTTTAAGTTTGGGGGTTATTGAATTTTTAATCTTTAATTATTTTTTTAGTGATTTTTCCGTTTTCGCTTTGAATGTTTACAAAGTATATTCCAGATGTAAGAGCTTCTATAGAGTATAATTCTAATGGTGCTTCAAACAACTTTATCATTTTTCCTTGTAAATTGTAAATAGAAATTTTCTCTATTTGAAATTTGCTTTCTATTGAAAAACTATTACTTGTTGGATTTGGATATAGAGATATCCCATTTTCCAATTCTAAATCTTTAGTAGATAATGTCGTATCTTGGTATTTCCATAGCTCTATTCCTGTTAAGCCATCATTAGCAGAAAAAAATAATCGATTATTTGCCACAATTAAATCGGATGGATTACTGTCTCCGCTTGTATTTATATCATCAACTAAGACTGTCCCAGCATTTGTGCCATCAGTTTTCCAAAGCTCTCTCCCGTTCACACCATCATTTGCTGCAAAATATAATTCTCCGAAATACTCCGTAAAACCGCTAGGGTTACTGTCTGGAGTTGCAGCATCGGTATTGATGTTTTTTAACATATTGGTTGTTGATGAAAACCCTGTTGATGACCATAATTCCATACCATTTGTGCCATCATCTGCGGAGAAATAAAGTTTTCCATTAGAAACAAATAAATTTGATGGATTACTATTTCCAGATCCAGAAGCAATATTCTTAAGAAGAGATATATTCTCTAGAGTAGTCATTTTAAAAACTTCTGTACCTAATGTTGGGTGTGAAGCTTTAAAATATAAAGCATTGTTAAACACGGTTAAATTTTCGGGGTTGCTTCCTGTAGAACCTACATTTAAATCTAATACCATTTGCGTTCCTCCAACAGTACCATCAGTAACCCAAAGCTCTCTACCGTTACTGCCATCATCAGCTGTGAAGTATATCTTGTTATTAAATAGGGTCAAATTATCCGGACTGGAAGCTGTTGTCCCAGGATTAATATCCAATATCAAATTTGTACCAATATTTGTCCCATCCGTAACCCAAAGCTCTCTACCTCCAGAAGAATATGTAGCAGCGAAATATAGCAAGCTATTAAGTTCTGTAAAATTATCAGGAGATGAATTGCCTCCGTTTGCTGTATGTATGTCTTTTATCATTATTTGATCACCCCAACCTGACCAAGGGTTACCATTAAAACCAAGTAACTCTTGTCCATAGAATACGGATGCATTACTTACAACACCAGAGGCTTTTCCAGAAAATATAAGATTGTTATTAAATTCTGTTAAAAACGTTGGACTTGCACCTCCTCCATAATTGATAACAGGATAGCTTATTATTCCAGATGTAGTTCCATCTGAGCTAAATAATTCATACCCAAACGTGCCTCCTGAACAAACGTTTGTTGGGCAATTTTTTCTTGCACTGAAATAAACCCTGTTGTTAAATACAAGAAAATTATTTGGGTTTGAACCTCCTGTTGCTGAAGTAGTTAGTAATTCATTTAATTGATATGTTCCAGTATTAGTTCCATCGCTAATCCAGAGTTCGTAAGACGTGATTGCATTTCCTGCTCCAAATATTAGGCTGCCATTAAATTCAATCCTGTTAAAATAATATGTTGCTACACCATCAGCAGAACCAGGGTTAATATCTTTTACCAAACTCACTTGAGCTTGTGATAAAAAGGTTGTAATCAAAAATGTAAAAAGTAATAATTTTTTCATAATAAATAGGTTTTATAAGTTCTCTGTAAAAGTAATAGTGAGAACAAACAGCTGTACTACCCAAAAGGGTAGAATTAAAACCTATTAAAAAATGTAGATTAAAAATTTAAAGCAAGTTTTCTTTATTTGCTTTTTGAACAGCTTCAATATTAGAGTTTACCTGAAGCTTGATGTAAATATTTTTCAAGTGGAATTTGATAGTGTTTTTACTAATAAAAAGTTTTTCAGCAATAGAATCATAGCTATTACCTTCTGAAAGGAACGTTAAAACTTCTTTTTCGCGAGTAGATAATTCAATTTTACTGGGCTTTTTCTTAAACGAACTTACCACCATTTTGGCAATTTTAATACTCATAGGCGCACCGCCTAATACACTTTCATTTAGTGCATCAATGAGCTCGTCAGGTTTTAAATTCTTTGTTAAATACCCTGTAGCGCCTGCACATAAAGCATCAAACACAATTTCGGAATTTTCATAAACTGTTACCATGATGATGTTGGCGTTAGGTAATGTTTTTTTTATCTGTTTTGTACCTTCAACACCATTTATTCCAGGTAAGTCAATATCCATTAGAAAAATAGTTGATCTATCTTCTTTTAGATGTTCTATGGCATCTTCACAATTATTGTAAATATTTGCCACCACAAAATTTTCAGTAGAATTTACAACCTCAGCAAACCCCTCGCTTAAGGGTACATTATCTTCTATTATCACGACTTTATGCTTTCCCATATTGTAAATGTATCAATCGGTTTTTAATATTAAACTACCCGATTAGGTAGTTGTGCCAATAAATTTGATGCTTGTTTCTTTACCTTTATTAGTTTCTATTGACAATGCTCCACCAATTTTTAAAGCTCTCTTTTTCATATTTAAAAGACCATTATTCGATTGTAAATCGGTTTCTTCCATACCAATACCGTTGTCCTTACAGGCAATACGCAATTCATTGTTTACAAATTCAAACTTTAAAATCAATGTATCACATTCAGAATATTTTAAAGCATTGGTCATGGCTTCCTTAAAAATATAAATCAATTGCTTAACCCAATAATATGGCAGTTTTTTATCTTGTTCTATTTGATTTTCTAAAACAAACTTAATTTTTGTTTTACTGAAATAATCTTCTCCAAAATCTGAAAGATATGTTGCCAACTCCATCAAGCTATCACTATTCGATTTCAATGAAAAAATAAAATCTCGTGTACCTGCATATAATTCATTGGAGTCGTTGGTTATCTGTTTTACTTTCGATTTTATTTTATCATCTTTTTCTGAAACCTCTTTATTTACCAAATTGGATAACAGAGAAATTCTCGCCAATCTATTTCCTAAATCATCATGAAAATCTTGGGCAATGTTGTCTCTTACTCCTGTTAATTCTTTTTCTAAAGCTACTTGTTTATCGAACGCCATTTTTAAGGCTTCATTTTTTTGCTTGGTTCTTTTTAATTGAATTTTGGTCGCTATAAATAGAATTCCAATAATGATTAACGAAGCAAGAATTAATAGAAATATAAGTCTTTTAATTTGAGCTTGTTTATTTTCAATTTCTAAAGTACTAATCCTTTGTTGCTGACTTAGGTTTTTAATTTCTGAATTTTTTAAATCTGTTTGATATTTAGTCTCTAATTCATTAATTGCTTTTATTTTTTCTGCATTATTCAACTCGTTTAAAAACTTTATATTTTCTTCTAATGATTTTAATGCCAAATCATTGAATTTAAAATGTTTATAGGTTTCATAAGACAAGTTCGATATGGATGTGCCATAAGAAGCTTTAGTTTTTAATTTTGAATTATTGAGCGAATCCAGATATTTGAATGCCAAAGACTTGTTGTTTTTCTGAATATTAGATTTAACTAAAATTGTGTATGCATTTATAAAAGAAGCCTCTGTAATTTTAGACTCAGAAGTGATTATTTTTTTAGCATAAAATTCGGCTTTATCAAACTCTTTTTTAAAATCATGATAAAGAGCTAATATTGAATAAATTGCTAACTTTCTTGATGCAAAATTATTTTTGTTTGAAATTTCACTTGCAATTTTAGAATATTTCAAAAGTTTATTTTCATAGTCGATATTTAAATTTTTATTGTATAAATCTAGATAGGTTTGAGAAGCACTTGTATAGATTATGGCTTCCATATATGGGTCGCCTATTCCTTTATTTTCAATTATTTTAATTGACTCTTGGATATATTTTAATTGTTTTTTGTACTGCTTTTGTTCGGCATAAATAACAGATATACCGTAATAAGAATAAGCTTCGTTTTTATAATCTTTTGTTTGTTGGGAGTAAGTTGCAGATTTTAGCATATATTCAATGGCAGTAGTGTACTCTCCTTTGTTTTGATAAATCGCACCAAGTCTGTTATAAAAATCTGCTATTGCTTTTAAATCTTTTAAGCTTTCTGCTAATTTCAATCCCTTTTTAAAATGCTTCTCTGCCTTTTCATAATTTGAATTGTTTAAATATCCTGTACCCACATATTTTATAGATTCGAGATTTTGCGCTTTAAAGCCCAACGATTTTGATAGATTTAGAGCTTTCATTCCATATAATATAAGAGAGTCTCCTTTTCCTGTACTGAAGTAATAATGTTTCCCCAAATTTAAATATGCTCTTATTAATGTTGAATCTTTCGGGGTATTAATGGCTTTTCTTAATCGCGCTTCTTCATCTTGGGAAAAACTAAAGTTTTGGATGAATAAAAAAAGAAATAAAAAATATTTAAACCCCAGTTTCATAAATAAATTGTTAGAACTTAAAAGTACAAAAACATCTAAAAGAAAAAACCCACCCGATGGGGTAGGTTTCAATAAACAAATTCAATAAAAAAACCTGTTTCATTTATTTTGAAACAGGTTTTAAATATTTATAGATTCTT
>CAXBID010000284.1:0-5035 GCA_963975495.1 uncultured Flavobacteriaceae bacterium
ATTTTTGACCTTTTGTCAAAATGAAACCAGCGAAATACCTCTATGGCTCTGCCTTGAGGATAGTTGGTTTCAAGAAATTCTTTTATTGTTTATACTTTTTTGTAAAAATTTAATCATATTAAACCTATCGGTTGTTGTCATGCGTAAAGATTCGATAAAATATTTGAAATAAAAAAAAGTACAATAAATCTGAGGTATGAGTTTAATTAGAAGTAAATATCAGAAAGGTTATTACATGAATAACACTAAAATCTTCAAAATCTTTTAAATAATATTTAAACAAAAGATATTATTACCTTTGCAAAGGCGTTACTTAAAAAAAGTTTAGATATCAAATAAAAAAGTAATTACCCAGAAGAAATTTTCAAATATGAAAAACATAACAATTCTCTTATTTTTCCTGCTTCTATCACATTTTCAAGTTACAGCACAAATTCTGGACCCAGTAGAATGGTCTACTTCAGTTGAAAAAATATCGGATACCGAATATAAATTAATTACAACAGCTACTATAGAAGAGGGCTGGCATTTATACTCTCAAAATGTTCCTGAGGGCGGACCAATTCCAACAACATTTACTTACAATAACAAAAAGAACACTTTTAAATTAATTAATTCTACTGAAGAAGATGTAGGTCATACTGTTAACGATCCTGTTTTCGAAATGATTATAAAGTTTTTTGAAGGCGAAGCTATTTTCCAACAACAGGTTGAAGTTACAGAAAAACTTACAACCATTAATGCTACTGTGGAATTTATGGTTTGTGATGATTCCAGATGCTTACCTCCAACAGAAATTGATTTGGTTTTCAATCTTTCATCAGAGATATCTAATTCTGACACAAAGAGTAATCAAGACGTAAACGTAGACGATACAAAAGTAAATATGCTTTTATATGGCATGTCTGTAAAGCAAATACAACAGCTTACTAATTCATGTGATAATGAATCTGTTTCAAATCAATCCTCAGCAAAAGAAGGAGGAAATTCATTATGGGGTATTTTTGGTTTAGGTTTTTTAGGAGGTTTATTGGCTTTATTAACACCTTGTGTTTTCCCAATGATTCCTTTAACAGTAAGTTTTTTCACTAAAAAAGGAAATCAAAATAACAAATCTGGAATATCAAAAGCATTGCTTTATGGATTTTTCATTTTCGCGGTTTATATTCTATTAAGTGTGCCGTTTCATTTATTGGATTCGGTAAACCCAGATATATTAAACGAGATATCCACCAACGTTTGGCTTAATGTTATTTTCTTCATTATTTTCATATTTTTTGCTTTTTCATTTTTCGGATATTACGAACTTACATTACCTTCTAGTTGGACAAACAAAACAACAAGAGGAGAAAGTACTGGTGGCGTTTTAGGAATATTCTTTATGGCACTAACCCTTGCCATTGTTTCCTTTTCTTGTACAGGCCCCATTTTGGGTTCATTATTAGCAGGTTCATTAACTGCTGATGGTGGCGCGTGGCAACTCACGGCAGGTATGGCCGGTTTTGGGGTGTCGCTAGGCTTACCATTTGCTTTATTTGCTATGTTTCCTAATCTGTTAAATGCACTTCCAAAATCTGGAGGTTGGTTAAACACAACAAAAGTGGTTTTGGGTTTCTTGGAATTGGCTTTAGCTTTTAAATTTTTGTCTAATGCAGATTTAGTAAAACATTGGGGGATTTTAAAAATTGAACCTTTTCTAATTATTTGGATCGTAATTTTTGGAGGATTAGCATTATACCTATTCGGTAAAATTAAATTCCCACACGATTCCCCTATTAAAAAATTATCTTTTGTAAGAATTTCAGGAGCTATATTGGTTGCAGCATTCACTATTTATTTAATCTCGGGATTTAGATATAATGAAGATACCAATACGTTTAAATCTTTAACACTTTTAAGCGGTTTGGCACCACCAGTAGGTTACAGTTTTATATATCCGAACGATTGTCCTAATAATTTAGATTGTTTTAAGGATTTGAAAGAAGGTTTAGCTTATGCGGAAAAAGTGAATAAGCCCATTATGATAGATTTTACAGGATTAGCCTGTGTGAATTGTAGAAAGATGGAAGAGCACGTTTGGCCTCTTAGTAAAATTGATAACTATTTACGAAACGATTACGTACTTATTTCACTTTATGTAGATGATAAAAAGGAACTTCCTGAAAATGAGAAAATAGAAGTTGAAAGAATAAATGGTGGAACACGTACGCTTGAAAACTACGGTCATAAATGGGCGCATTTTCAAACGCAGTTTTTTCAAACCAATTCACAACCCTATTACGTTTTACTTAGTCCGGATGGAAAACAAATTCTGAATCAACCAGTGGGTTATACACCAGATGAAAATGATTACGCTAAGTTTTTAGAATGTGGCATACAAAGTTTTAAAGCTAATATAAAAGCGAAATAATTTTTGTTTATTTATAATTGAAAAACCACCGTCTTTGACGGTAGCCATGATTTAAGGGCTTTGCCATTTTTTGGTATGTTTATTATGGTATTAACATATCCTACAAGGTTTCAAAAACCTTGCAGGTTGGCAAAGGAACTTTTAAAGTATATAGCATCAGTATTTAACTTAATGGTAATAATCGAACCAAGGTTATAAAAGTCAATGTGATGCCCTTTGGGGCTAATCTGAAATCCAAAGCCACCGTTTTTAACGGTGGTTGTTTACTATTGCCCCATCATTTCTTGAATTCTTTCTTGCATTAGCTCTTGGTCTTGCATGGTTTCCCATCCAAATGACATGACAAGCCAGATAATTAAAATGATATAAATAGCACTTAAAATAATACCTATGATAGATAATATTTTTCCTGTTTTTACATTTTGAATACCAGTATAACCTTCAGGGTTTTCGGCATAAGTTTTTGTGGCTTTTGTGGCTAAAATAAGCGCTACTATACCTAGTATAATACCAATACCGTAAAAGCAACAGCCTACTATTGATAATATACCAAAAACTAAAATAAGCGTTGCATTGGGTAATTTTTGTTGTTCCATTTTTAAGTGTTTTATTGGTTAAAAAAAAGTTTTATCATATAACTACTAATCATGATAATTGCATTTAATACTGCCAAAATAAGAATTATTTTATTTCCATGTTTATAATTCTTAAAAGCATTTACAATAATAAACCCTAAAAGTACGATAAGGGTATAAATAGCAGGGTACATATTAAAAGCAGCAGTAAACTCACCATGCACAATTAGTGAAGCTGACCGTTGCATACCACAACCCAAACAGTCAACTCCGAAAAGTTTTTTATTTAAACAAGGCAACATGTATTGTTCTGGGTTTTCCAAAAGCGCTAATTAAGTTTCAAACAAATTTAGAAAAAGGAATTGAAAACTACTATTTAAAATTTAGTTGCTATTTGATATTATAACTTTTTTAGAAAATACTTGATTGGTATCAGTAGTTAATTTAGCAATATAAACACCATCACTAAAGGTTTTTGTAGAGTAAATAAGTTGTTTTTTATTAGATATACTGTTGTCATTCAGTACTTGTTTTCCAGACACATCAAACAAACTAAACGTTTTAATATTTATGGATTTTGGATTGAATACTTTTAATTGGGATATCGTATTGTTTTGGAATACTTTTAAATCATCAAAAAGCGCTTCATCAATAGATAGGCTGTTGTTTTTACTAAAAGTTATTTCAAAGCGATTGTTGTAAACACCAGTATTTAAGGTTACTTCAAAAGCACCATTTTTAACATCAGTATAGGTGTTGTTTTCATTATCAAAAACATAAATATTTACATCAGTTGGAACATCGTTTAGTTTGTTAATTTTAACACTAAATGAAGTATTGTTTTGTGAGGCTTTTAAACCAAAAGGTAATGTGGCAGTTTCATCATAATTAATGGATTTAATAGCCAATTGTTTCTCACTAGAAATTAAATACGCATCTGAGCTTAATTCATTTATATTTCTGCCATCATAAAAACGATTGTATGTGTTATTATCTGGGGTGCTTTCTCTAAAAGCTATCACATTTTCCTTATAAAATGTATTGTTAATATGTGTGTGAAGTCTTATTTCAGGAACAATGGTTGGGTTTTCAAAAATAGCTTTATAGTCTACTCCGTTGTGAGATATTGGTATTATTTTTTCTTCGTTTTGCTTAGATTTTGAGTTTTCATTTTTTGCAAAAACAGAGCCATCACCAGTAGGATTAGAATCTTCACGAAAATATACACGCATTGAATTATCAAAAATGGCATTTCCACCGTTAACGTTACTAGCAATAACAAATCCTTGACCTACTGCGGCAAATCGTCTTTTATTATTAGGACTAAAATCTGTAGTATTTAATGTAGTAGCGCCACTAGAACTGCCATCTCCATTATAAGCCTCAAAAGCAGCAACTGTATATGTTCCGTTGTCTGATAAGTCGCCAAGGGGTCCTGGCGTATAAACACCATATCCGCCTTCATAATCTGCTAAATAATGGGAATTTTTAACTTTTTGCTCCCAAAAAAAGATTTCGCCACTTAAATCGGCTTGATTATTGGCTGAATTTGCAAAAAACAATTTTAAATCTAATGCAGATGGGTATGGGTTACCTGTTAAAGTTTCGGCGTAATTTAACTTTCCAGAATTTGGTTGGTTGTCAGTGCCATCAAAAGAACAACTTACGCTAATTGTACCATTATTTGGACGACCTCTAAAATCTAAAACATTATTAGCGTTTGGGCTTCCTTTTAAAGTAAAACCGTAACCAGTTTCAATATCACCAATATGAAAAACTTTGTTCCAATCGGCATATCCTTCTGCATCAATTAAGGTAAAAATCCATTGACTAGATAATGCCGTAGCAGTGCCATCGTAGTCATAAGTAAATGGGTAAGCCGTGGAAGTTACATTAGCTAAATCTAATTCATCATCTGGGTCGTGAATACTACTTCCATTAAAATCTACATTCAAATTACTAGTTGCATCTGCGACACCCACTGGTGAGCACCAATAATTATATTCATAAATGCCCGTAGTTTGATTTTGGTAAATAGATAACTTACCCT
>CAXBID010000285.1:0-5031 GCA_963975495.1 uncultured Flavobacteriaceae bacterium
GTAAACAGTGTTGGTGTTATGGGCGATGAGCGTACTTACGAAAAATGTGTGGCACGAAGTGGTTCTACAATTTTAAGTTTCATAAAATCTGGTAATCCTCCAACATTATGATGACTTTTTATAGTTGCTGATGGACCACCAGTAGCAGAAACACTTTCAATAACATCAGGATAAATGGTGCCTTGCGCTAGCCATTTTACATCTTCTAATTTATGGGCTTCATCATCAAAAACTTCAATAAATGAATTGCCAATGGCTTTACGTTTCAATTCGGGGTCTTCAATTCCTGCTAAAGCGATTAAAAACTTATCAGAGGCATCAACCCCTTTTACGTTAAGCCCCATCCCTTCGTATTGATTCAATACATTTTGAAATTCGTTTTTACGAAGCAGTCCGTTATTAACAAAAATACAATACAGGTTTTTTCCAATAGCTTTATTTAAAAGAACAGCAGCAACTGTAGAATCTACACCACCAGAAAGTCCTAAAACCACTTTACCATCGCCTACCTTTTCTTGAATAGCTTCAACCGTTTCTTCAACAAAAGAATCTGGTGTCCAGTCTTGATGAAGCCCTCCAATACTGACCAAAAAGTTTTCTAATATCTGTTTTCCATCGGTTGTATGATAGACTTCGGGGTGAAATTGAATGGCATAGGTTTCCTCCCCATCAATTCTATAAGCAGCATTGGACACATCGTGGGTACTTGCTATCAACACCCCATTTGAAGGCAATGTTTTAATAGTATCTGAATGACTCATCCAAACCTGACTTCCCGTATGAACATGAGCAAAAAACGGTTCATTTTTTTTAATGAAAGATAAATTAGCACGACCATACTCCCGTGTATTGGATGGTGCTACTTCCCCACCAGAAAAATGCGCTAAATATTGAGCCCCATAACACACGGCCAATAGTGGTTTTTTTCCACGTATTTTAGATAAATCCGGATGTAAAGCTTCCTCTCCTCTTACCGAAAATGGGCTACCTGAAAGAATGACAGCTTTGTATTCTTCTATATTTATTGGAATTTTATTAAATGGATGTATTTCGGAGTATATATTGAGTTCCCTAACTCTACGGGCAATAAGTTGTGTGTATTGCGATCCGAAGTCTAAAATTAATACCTTGTCATGTTGCATGCGCAAAAATAGGAATTGATTTTATATTGACGAATTAGGAGTCGTTCTTTTTTCAACAAGTTTTAAACCATAGAATTTAAAATCATTTCAATATCATTTTCAGTAGTATCAGGATTGATAAAACAAAAACGAGAAACGGTTTCAAAATTATGTCCTTGCTTCCACTTGGTTGGGGTCACCAAGGCAAATCCTTTTCTATGGTTTTCATAGGTCCAGTGTGTATATTCTTCTGGACTCCAACCAATTCTTCTATATAAAACACATGATAAACTAGGTGCTCTAACCAGTTCCACATGCGGCATATCTTCGATCATTTTTCCTGCAATTTGAGCCAACTCTATCCCGCGCTCAACGGCTTCTTTATATTTATCGGTGCCGTGGGTTGCTAATGAAAACCATAGAGGTAACCCCCTAACACGGCGTGTAAGCTGAATTTGATAATCGGTGGGATTAAATCCATGTGCTCCTTCATCCTTAAAGATATCCAGGTATGACCCTTCTTGAGCGTGTGCCTTTTTTGCCAGTTCTGGGTTTTTATAAATAACCGCACCACAATCATAAGGTGAAAACATCCATTTATGAGGGTCGATAGTAATGCTATCTGCCTTTTCAATACCATTGAATAAATGACGAACAGAATCGGCAACCAAAGCACCACCGCCATAAGCAGCATCTACATGAAACCATAAGTTTTCTTTCTCACAAATAATAGCAACACCTTCCAAATCATCTACAATACCAGCATTTGTTGTACCGCCTGTTCCCACAACGGCAAACAATCGTTTTCTTTGTTTCTCAGTTAAACTATTTATTGTATTTTGCAAATCAGAAGCTAATAATTTATCTTCAGTATCAACCAATAACAAATCTACATCAATCACTTTAGCCATGGCTTTAATTGATGAATGCGCACCAATTGAAGTGATTATTAAGCCTTTTTCACTTTTAAAAGCGTCATTTTCTCTCCAATACTCACGAGCTGTTACCATAGCTGATAGGTTAGCCGCTGTACCTCCACTTGTAAACACGCCGAAAGCACCCTTGGGCAAACCTGTTAAGGACACCATCCATTTCATAGCTTCATTTTCACAGAAAATACCACCTGCACCTTCCATCCAATAAGCACCATGAATACTGGATGCCGATGTTACCAAATCGAACATAATGGCTGCTCTAGTTGGTGATGCGGGTACAAATGCTAAATGCCTTGGGTGGTCAATAGATACATTGGCTTTCATTAAATGCTTTTTCCATAAATTAAAGGCAAATTCGCCTCCAATACCCGCCGCAGTAATAGTTTCACCAACTAATGCTTTTAATTCTGCTTCTTTTTTGGGTTTACCAATGGTAGGATTAGTTTCTGAAATTCTATTAATGGCATATTTCATGACATCCAAAGTCATTTCAATAAGTTCAATATCTATTTTGTGCATGAATTATAAAGTTAGAATTGTAAACGCACCTTGTAGCGGTTTTAAGTTTTCTATGAGATTAGGAATAAGCGATTCTCCATATTCCAAATAAAATTCTGAGAAGTTGGCCTTTCGCTCCTGTAAGCTTTGATTTGGAAACAATTCATTTTGAATATCTGTCATTCTAGAAACCTGTTCGGAAAGTTTTCTTTTTTGGGCTTTTAGTAAACGTTTTTCAAGATTATCAAGTCCTTTTAATTGTTTGACCTCTTGAGCTTTTACCGCACCTATAAACGATTTATCCGTTTGTTCAGCTAGCTTATATAAAGCTTCAAACTGTTGTATTAAATGATTCCTTTGAGCTGAAAAATCAATATCAATATTTGATATTTCCCTAACTTTTTTATTGATGAAAGTATCTCGTTTTAAAAAGATGTCTTCATTAGAAATATTCAGTTTTTGGAGTTTTTTAGCTTGTTTTTCGGTTTGAATTAAAACGGAGTTACGCAATACCAACATTGGAAAAGGCACTTCTACTTTATTAAAATGCGCTTTCAGCTGAAACCAATAGGCCAACTCGCCACCACCGCCAATATAGCATAGGTTTGGTAAAATCACTTCTTGATATAACGGACGCATAATAACATTCGGCGAAAACCGTTCCGGGTGCTCTAAGAGCACTTTTTGTATCTCACTCTTACTAAATTTAATATCGGTATTCAACACCTTATAAACATCATCTTCAAAAACAATGCGTTCTCTTAAATTTTCGTTTAAATAAAATAAATTGATTTCCCTGGGGTTTACTTGAATACCGTAATCTTTAGAAAGTGCTTCATTGGTTTTAGTAACACATTTAAAAGATATTTGATTAGTTAATTCATCCTTTATAAAAGGAACAAACTGTTTTTTTAATTTGGAATCATTCGCATCAATAATTACTAAACCATAGTCTTTAAATAATTTGTTTGCTAAAAAACGCGTCGCCTCAGCTAAATTATCATGTTTTAAATACGCGGTTTCAAATAATTCTTTTAAAAAATTTGCATTCTGACTTTTCCCCAACTCCTTAATAAATAACTCAAAAACTTGCTCCAATCCGTTATTGGACAGTTCACCAACAGCACCATTTGCATTTCTATTCCAATGTACTTTCTTGCCTTTAAAATTGAAGTAATTTATTTCCTCAAAATCATGGTCCTCGGTTGCCATCCAATAAATGGGTACAAAATTATAATCTGGGTATTTTTCGTTTAATTTTTTTGAAAGGTTAATTGCAGAAACAATTTTATAAAGAAAGTATAAAGGCCCTGTAAATAAATTGAGTTGATGCCCTGTAGTAATTGTAAAAGCATTGGACTGTTTTAAAGCTTCAATATTTTGTTGAGTACTTTTAGAAGTCTCAATATTCCTATATTGATTTTTAAGCGCTTCGACCAGAACGGTTCTTGAGTCTTCGTTAAAAGACAATTCTTTTTCCTCAATTTGAGGTTTAAAATTTTCTAGGTTTGGAAAACGATTATAAAACGGTTTTAAATCTTGTTTTCCATCTAAATAATCAGAAATCAATGATGAAAAATAACCTGTTTTACGAAAAGGAATATGGTTTTGCTGCATGTTTCAATTAAAATCATGTAAATATACAGTTATTCAACTTTTATAAATCTAAAAAATACGTTAAGAATTTTTTAGATTGAGATTTAATGTTATACTCCAAACTTTGCCTTTTAATGAATTAAATCCCTAGTTAGAGAAACAACCAACAGTAATTTCGTTTATATAAAAAATTAACCGAAGCTATTTAATGATTAAATTAAAAATATTTGAGCTTAAACCACTACATAACAATACTTTATTGTTAATATAAACTTAATTTATATATTATTTTTATGGTTTTTTTGTATCTTATGCTTACCCTTAAACTATTAAAGCAAAAGTTATGAAAACTATTAAGCCCTTATTTCGATTTATGCTGCTTTTTATCTCAATAATCTGCAGTACAAGCATAATTAATGCACAAACATCAACAACTAATTTCAAAGAAATAAAAGGAAAAGTGGTTGATAGTAAAACTAATGATCCATTAATATTTACCGATTTAGTTATAGCAGGTTCTAATATTAGTACGATAACAAACTCTGATGGTGAATTTCTTCTTAAAATACCTAATTCTATTGAAGATGCTACTTTAACTATTTCGCGTTTGGGTTATGAGAAAAAGGAAATACTGATTTCTTCATTGGAAAATAATGTGAAAATTGAGTTATTGCAAGCGCTTACGGAATTAAATCCAATTGAAATTGCAACCTACAATGATGCAAAAAAACTTCTAAGAGCTACACTTAAAAACAAAAGCGCTGTTTACAACAATGAGAACACTTTAATGACTGCTTTTTATAGAGAAACAATAAAAAAGAGAAGAAGAAATGCGTCTTTATCTGAAGCCGTAGTTCAAATTCATAAGCGTCCATATAATA
>CAXBID010000286.1:0-5029 GCA_963975495.1 uncultured Flavobacteriaceae bacterium
GTGGCTAATTATTCAAAAAACATTCAAGCCAAAGGGTTAATTATTCACGACAGAAAAGACAGAATTATTCCTTATAAAGATGCCATAGAAATTACGCGTCATTACAAAAATTCCAAACTCGTGAAAACTGTTGGTTTTGGGCACGGACTAAAATCTGATAAGGTTTATAATCATATTTTAGAGTTTCTTAACGATTAAGTTTATCGTATTTTTGCCTCTATGGAAACACAACTAAAACGCATCAATAAATTTTTAAGTGAAGTTGGATACTGCTCACGAAGGGAAGCTGATAAACTTATTGAAGCAGGTCGCGTAACTATTAATGGTGTTGTACCAGAAATGGGTACAAAATTAGCACCTAGTGATGTCGTTCATGTTGATGGTATAGAAATAAAAAGCAATAATGACCCCTTTGTTTATTTAGCGTTTAACAAACCTGTTGGTATCGTTTGCACAACTGATACTAATGTTGAAAAAGATAATATTATTGATTTTATAAACTACCCAAAACGTATTTTCCCTATTGGTAGATTGGATAAACCTAGTGAAGGTTTAATCCTTTTAACCGATGATGGCGATATTGTAAATAAAATTCTTCGGGCTAGCAATAACCATGAAAAAGAATATATAGTTAAGGTAGATAAGCCTATTTCACAAACTTTTCTTCAGCGGATGTCTGGTGGGATTTACATTAAAGATTTAGATAGAACGACTAAGAAATGTGAAGTTAAAAAATTAGGCACTTACACCTTTAGTATTGTACTAACACAAGGATTAAACAGACAAATTCGTCGTATGTGTGAATATCTTACTTATGAAGTTGAAACATTAAAACGTGTTCGCATCATGAATATTAAACTAGATATGCCCGTTGGTGAGTATAGGGAATTAACGAAAGATGAATTTAATGAATTAAATAAGCTTTTAGAAGATTCTACCAAAACTTATAAAGCGAATACCATTAGAAAAAGTAGGCCATGAACAAATCAATAGCTCCTTTTCATTTAGCAATACCCGTTTACAATCTAAATGAATGTAGAACATTTTATCGCGACACTCTAGGATGTGAAGAAGGACGAAGCAGTGAGCATTGGGTCGATTTTAAGTTCTTCGGTCATCAATTGGTAATTCATTATAAACCAAAGGAAGAGTCATCAGAATTACATACTAATTCGGTAGATGGAAAAGATGTTCCTGTGCCACATTTTGGCGTGGTTTTAGCTTGGGATGTGTTTCAAAACTTTGCTGAAAATTTAAAATCTAAAAACATACAATTTGTAATAGAACCTTATATTCGCTTTGAGGGTTTAGCTGGAGAGCAAGCAACTATGTTTTTTTACGACCCGTCAGGAAATGCCTTAGAGTTTAAAGCATTTAAAGACATGTCTCAATTATTCGCCAAATAATTATTTATACCTCCAACTGGTTAAATCAGCATCTTTTGGTGCAGATTCTAAAATACGCTTCATTATTTTAGGGACGTACATGCTATTGTAACGCAGTCTCGAAATATAATTAGGATTTTCTTGATCGCCATTCCAGCAATGTTCAGCGCGATCGCCATAATCTACTTCCCCATCATAATAAGGATCTGTGGTACTTTCCAAAAAATCTTCCATTAAATAAACGGCATTATTTAAATAGTAGTTATCCATATCGCCACAATAGATATGAATTTTACCTTTAAGCTTATCACCAAGTTTATCCCAATCGCGCTCCATAATATATCTTAAATCGTAATTTTCTTTCCAAAATTCAGCGACTTCATGATTAATATCGCCAGAACTTTTATCCCATAGTCTTTTGGGGTAACCATCTTCGCCCTGAGGTGAATAGGTCGCTTCCCAAATATCAAACTGCCCACCAGATCTTGATTTATCACCCAAAACCAACTCCAAATGATTTGCCTCTTTTACGGTAGAACTTATATTTCCCAAATAATCTCGGTGCATAGGAATCTCAATGTCTTTATGGTTACTTTTTGCATAATAAGCATTTTCGTCTTCATAAATATTATTCAAGCAATAGGCTCTAAAATCTATTGGGTCAGGGCAAGCCGCAAAACAACCATTATACTCATCGGGATATTTTACTTGCACCGCCAATGCTTCCCAACCACCTGTAGAACCGCCATATAAAAACCGCGACCATCCTTCTCCTTGTCCTCTAAAAAGTTTTTCTATTTGAGGTATTAATTCATAAGTCAGCGCATCACCGTATGGCCCTTGACTTGCAGAATTTACTGCATAAGAATCATCATAATATGGTGTTGGATGTTGTATTTCTATGATTAAAAAACGAGGGAAATCTGGTTCATTCCAACGTTTATAAAAATCATAAGCTTCTTGTTGCTGCATGACATTATAGCCATCAACTTGAAAACGATCTGAATATTCTGGCTTCATATTCGTATCTGGTGGCGTTGTTCTAAAACCTCCAAAATCTGAAGGAAAATGGCCTTGAAAAACCATTAACGGATATTTAGCTTCAGGATGCTCCTCAAATCCTTTAGGTAATAATATATGGGCACCAAGATAAATATCCCGTCCCCAAAATTCTGAAAGTAAATTAGATTTCATCTTAATATGTTTTATCCATTTTGTATCAACTGGAGGTTCAATTTCTGGAATAATATTATTAAGTAGGATATCAAAATTTTC
Organism: uncultured Flavobacteriaceae bacterium; assembly: GCA_963975495.1. Classification (GTDB taxonomy): domain Bacteria; phylum Bacteroidota; class Bacteroidia; order Flavobacteriales; family Flavobacteriaceae; genus CAXBID01. The sequence goes on from CAXBID010000286.1 coordinate 2,661, forward strand.
AATGCCATTATCTGTTACGGTTACTTTAAAAGGTGTACTATATAAATTATCAGGTGACGTGTTCCAATGCTGCCCTTCTCCATTGTCCATTGGTAATTTTACGGTATGCCCCGTTGAAAGGTTAAACGTTTCATAAACATGTAAAACGGCCTGGACATAATACTCACCGGGAGTTAATTGGGATATACTTTTATATGGAAAACCAAATACACCTTCATTAAAAGTAGCAGCTGTATTGGCCTTTAAGTCTTCAACATTAATTCCAAAAACAGGTTGGGCATCAAGTCCTTCTGACACCTGAAATCTAGGTTCGCTTTCATCATTATCAGCAAAAATTAAAATAAGTCTTCCGTCGATACTTTCCTCTGAAATAGAATCTGGAAATGATATATTTATTGCGACTTTATTTTCTATTTTTCTTGATTCTGAATTACAACTCAATATAAATATTGAAAGTAAAACACTAAAGAGTCTTAATGATTTCATGAATAAAATATTTTTATATAAGGTATTAAATTTTCTGGAAAGCTTACCAACTTTAGTTTAAAACTACAAAACCTATTTTAATATTCTTTTTTCTGAAAGATAGAATGGTAAATAAACCACTATGGCTGTGAAATCCATAGTTTTAAAACAAAACAATGAAATTCTTTTTAAAGTTAGCTTGTCATTCCGAATGAGGTACGAAGAGGAATCTCATTATTATAAGATTTCTCGTCGCTCGTCCCTCTTCCGATAACTATCGGAACTGTCGAAATGACAAGAGGCTCTTAAAAGTTTATAGAAACTAAAGTAACTGCAATGAAATTGCAGGGTTTTAACCTATATCTAGATAATAAAAATAATTGGCATTCAAAAGATAATTTACAACAACCATAGTAATTACATATAGTTGTAATGCTAAAAATGATTTGAAAATGCTCTTAAATTTTGGTTTCATTTTAAAAACAAACGTGGCATAAAAAATAACTATCAAAAGCCCTAAATGAACTGTCCAATATCTAAAATAATCAAAATTGGGGAAGCCTAAGGGAATATCGGGTGTTATAACTCTTGAAGCGTTCCTGCAATAATCCAAAACAGCAAAATTTCATACATCCAATATTTTATAAAATGGGTAAATATTGGAATTAACAATGCCAATATACTGCATAAATATAGTGGTAAGTCAGTTGTTAAATTATAATTTCCCTGAAAGATTTTGTAAATATGGAAAACAAAAACAGTTGCACTGATTAACCATCCTAATATTTGAAATGTAGCTTCTTGTTGTTTTTTAGATAGCTTCTTATTAGCATATTTAATAATAAACACACTAAGCAATACAGCTAATAAAATGGGAAGCATGTGCTCTAAACTTCCAAGAGCAACTCCACTAAACAAAAAAATCGCATTATAAAGTATTAAACTCATCATGCAATTTAGTTAATTCTGTAATATCTATTTATTGCAAATGCCTTTCTCTTGCTAACAGAGTGTTTTTAAGTAACATAGCAATCGTCATAGGGCCAACACCTCCTGGAACAGGTGTTATATAACTCGCTTTTTGACTTACGCTTTCAAAGTGAACATCACCAGCAAGTCTGTATCCATTTTTCTTAGTGGCATCTGGAACGCGCGTAATACCAACGTCGATAACAACGACATCTTCTTTTACCATATCGCCTGTTAAAAACTCTGAAATACCAATAGCAGCAACGATGATATCTGCATTTCTGGTAATCTCCAATAAATTTTTAGAACGACTATGTACTACCGTTACTGTAGCATCACCAGCTTTTCTTTTCTGGCTCATCAAAATGCTCATAGGGCGACCAACAATATGGCTTCGTCCCATGACTACAACATTTTTTCCTGAAGTTTCTATTTGATAACGCTCCAACAATTCCATAATACCATAAGGGGTTGCTGGTAAAAATGTTGGTAAATCTAAAGCCATTTTTCCAACATTAGTTGGATGAAAACCATCAACATCCTTATCTGGATTCACAGCCATTAAAACCTTTTGCTCATCAATTTGTTCTGGCAAAGGCAATTGTACGATGAAACCATCAATATCATCATTGGTGTTTAAATCATTTATTTTTTCTAGTAATTCTTCTTCAGAGGTAAAATCTGGTAATTCAATTAAAGTAGAATTGAAACCAATACGCTTACAGGCTTTTACTTTAGCGTTCACGTAGGTCATACTTGCGCCATCAGATCCTACTAAAATTGCAGCAAGATGCGGTACTTTTTCGCCTTTTGAAATCATTGCCTTTACATATTCAGCAATTTCATCTTTTATATCATTACTAACTTTTTTACCGTCTAGTATTGTCATCTTTTTAAGTTTTCAGTCGCAGTCGCAGTCACAGTTTCTTACTCTG
>CAXBID010000287.1:0-5021 GCA_963975495.1 uncultured Flavobacteriaceae bacterium
GTTTCTTTGCAAATTACAAATTTTTCTCTGAAAAGGGAAATTTGTCGTGCACCCGCCTTACCTTACAGGTCGTTCATTTCAAAAAATTATTTATAGCTAGAAATTAGCATTTTTTCTTTACAGATAGGCTTCTAGAACTTCTAAAACTTCTTTTTTATAACTTCTACTTATTGGTAAGGATTTATTTGAAATTGCTATTTGTTCGTTTGTAAACGATTCTATTTGAGGTAAAGCAATGATGTATGAACGATGTATTCTTAAAAATTTTTCTTTTGGTAACTTAGCTTCAATAGCACTAATGGTTTCTCTGGTAACAATTGTTTTTTCAGTTAGATGTATTTTTATATAATCGCTATAGCTTTCAATAAAAATGATGTCATCAAAGTTAATTTTTATCATGATTCTATCCGATCGAACAAACATAAAATCATGACTAGGATTTTCTTCAACTAATTTAGATTCAGGTTTGGTATAAATCTCAAAATAGGTATTTACCCCTTTTAATAAACGCTCAAAAGAAATAGGTTTCAAAAGATAATCAACCGCTTTTAATTCAAAACCTTCCACAGCATAATCGCGGTAAGCTGTTGTGAAAATTATTTTAATATTTTTATTTATCGATTTGGCAAATGAAATCCCTGAAATTTCAGGCATATTAATATCTAAAAAAACCAAATCGATAACATGATTATTGATATAATTAAAAGCCTCTATAGCGTTTGAACATGCTGAAACAACTTCAATATTGTCTATTTTAGATAAATGATTTGCTATAATATCTCTGGCTACAGCTTCATCATCAACAATAAGGCACGATATGGTTTTGTTTTGTGGCACGTTCTAGTTTAAGTTTAGCTTTAAATTTACAATAAAAAGGTTGTTTTTATTTTCAATTTTTAAATCGTAATTATTCAAATATAATAAGTCCAATCGTTTTTTAATATTATCTAAACCAATACCATTTTTGGTAATCCCAGTTTTATTATTTGAATTTTCAATAGTAAAAAACAGTTGCTCGTTTTTACTTCGTAAACTCATTTTAATGTACAATTTACCATTTTTAATCGTACCGTGTTTAAAGCTGTTTTCAACAAAAGGCAATAAAATCATTGGTGCAATTTTTAAATCATCTAAAATATCTTCTTGAGTAAATTGAATATGTAAAGTATCATGAAACCGCATCTTTTCTAAAGCAATATAGTCTTCAATATGGTTTACTTCATCCTTTAATAATACAAAAGGTTTATCGGCTTGGTAGAGTAAATAATCCAGTAAATTAGAAAGCTTTAATATCATTTCGGGTGTTTTATCGGCTTTCTTTAAAGCAAAACCATACATGGTATTTAAGGTGTTAAATAGAAAATGCGGATGAATTTGCATCTTCAAATAATTCAATTCTTGCTCTTTTAATTTAAGTTGCGTTTCTAAAATTTTGGTTTCTAGTTTTTTGGTTTCTTCCGTATGTTTTACATTCAGTTTTAAAAGTTTAAAGGCGCTCACTAAAATTACCACCAAATATACACCCGTGGTTACAAATAAAATATTTTTGGTAACCGGATTCATGGCCTCGTAATTAAATTGGGCGATATAAATAAGGCTAAAAAAGATAGATACCATAATTAAATACCCCGAAATAATAACCGTATACAGGCTGTATAAACCAAAAAGTAAATACCGTTTAGTTATAAGGTAATCGGGTATTAATTTATAAATTGAAACGTAGGTTGTAGCTATGGTAATGGGCATTAAGAATAATGAAAACGCCAAAGTGTCATTAAAATTTTTGCTGCCAGCACCAAAAAAGTATGTAAAAAAAAGCAAAACGCCACACCAAAAAATGATGTGTAAAAGCGCACGCCCTAGACTTTTTAGTATAAATACTTTGGTTAACATACTTAATTAGAGTTATACAATAATACTATATTTTTAAGGTTCAATTTTATTTTGTAGATGAATAACGGATTCAATAAGGGTTTCTACATGATGCCATAACGATTGTTAATTTGGTTGTTCGTCGCATTTTAATTTTTAAAACGTTTTTATCTATTAAGTTTGAACCATATTAATCAAAAAACAAACAGTTATGTCTTTAATTATGTCATCCTTTCCATTATTTTTTTCAGTTATAAACCCATTTGTTGATCGTTTTAACGAAGGTGGTCCGTTTTTTATGTCGCTAATTCTTATTTGTTTTTTACTGTCGTTGGGCTTTTTAATCAAAGGCTTTATGGACTTAAAGAAGCATGATTTAATTTCCAGAAAAATGATAAAAATGGCTGTAGATAGTAGCTTACTAGGTTTGGTATTAGGCTTTTTGGGGTCTGTTATAGGTTTAATAAATGCTTTTGATAGCGTTGAAGCTATGGGAAATGCCAATCCTGCAATTTTTGCTGGCGGACTTAAAGTATCCCTATTAACAGCAACATTTGGCTTATTTACCTTTGTTATTACCAGAATTGGTATTTTGGTTTTACACGGGTTACAAAAAAATTAATGCACCGTTTATACCAATTTGCATATCCCTTTTCATGGGTTTGAAAAGGGATTTTTTTTTGATTTGTTTCCACAGCTAGTTTTTTTGTTATTCATTGAATTATATAGTATTTTGCGATAAAAAATATAATGTTATGAATGTATCGGAACAATTACTTGAAATTTTAAAGCATGAAGGTGTAAAACACATATTCGGAGTAGCTGGAGACGCTCTAAATCCTTTGGTTTCAGCAATGGCTAATCAAACAGATGTTAAGTGGATAAAAATGAAACATGAAGGGAATGCGTCATTTGCGGCTTTTGCTCAAGGCGAACTGGGTGGAAACATAGGTGTTTGTGCGAGTACGGTTGGTCCAGGCGCGTTGCATTTGGTGAATGGTTTGTACAATGCAAAAAAAGAACGATCACCTGTTTTGGCTATTACCGGACAAATTCCCATTGAGCATATTGGTACAGCCTATTTTCAGGAAGTCAATCTTACCAAAGTATTTGATGATATTTGCGAATATCAAGCTGTGGTGCGCTCTGCAGGGGAAGCGCCCAGGGTTATTTTAAGAGCCCTTCGAATTGCCATTAATAATAACAGTGTATGCAGAATTGAATTGCCCGCTGATATTGCTGAAATGCCTGCCGCAAATCAAGATTTCGTTCACACCGTTTTCCGTTCAGATTCTAGTATCATGCCTTCTAATGAAAGTTTAAATGAAGCCGTTAAACTTATCAATAATGCCGAAAAAGTGGGCATTTTAGCAGGTGCAGGATGCAGGGCGTCAAAAGAAGCGGTTGTAAAATTTTCAAAATTATTAAACGCGCCAATAACACATACGTTAAGAGCATCTGATGTTTTTGATCATAATACTGAAAATGTTGTTGGTTTAACGGGACTTATAGGAAATCCTTCGGGTTATAAAGGGGTTATGGAATGCGATTTATTAATTATGCTGGGAACCGATTTCCCCTATACAAACTATTTGCCAGAAAAAACAAAAACGATCCAGGTTGATATTCGACCAGAAAATATAGGGAGCAGAACCTCAGTAGATTTAGGTATTCACGCCGATATAAAAAATGTATTAGCGTATCTGAATGAAAAGTGTGACCTCAAAAAGGATCCTTCTTGGGTGAATACGCTCAATCAAGAGTTTCAAGATTGGACCAAGCGTAATGGTCAGAAAACACAAATTGATGAAGATTCAAAACTAGTATTGCCACAAGTACTTGCTAGACAAATAAGTGATTTGGCTTCGGAGGATGCCATATTTGTAATTGATACGGGAACAGCAGCAATTTGGGCGAGTAACTTTATGAATTTTCATTCAGAAAGACGCATTATTGGGGCATTCAATCACGGTTCTATGGCAGTTGGCTTACCAGCAGCTATCGGTGCGCAATTGCAATATCCCGATAGGGAAATTTGGGCTTTGGTGGGCGATGGTGCTTTTAATATGATGCTTCAAGATTTTTCCACGGCTGTGGAATACGAGTTACCAATTAAAATTATTGTTTTAAACAACAGTGAGCTTGGTTTTGTTAAAATAGAAATGGAAGAAGCGGGTTTAGCTCCTAATTACGATGCCTTGGAAGTAAAGAATTTTAATTTTTCGGAATATGCAAAACTAACGGGCGGCGAAGGTGTAAGCGTTACCTCAAATACCGAAATGATAGCTGCCATAACAGAGGCCAAAAACTCAAAAAAACCATTTATTATGGATGCACACGTAAGTTCTGGAGCTTTATCATTACCACCAAAAATAGATTTTCATATGGCTAAAAACTTTGGTGTTTCCAAAATTAAAGAAGTTATACAAGCCGCAAAAGGAGACAAGAAAAATTGGGAGAATATTAAAAATGAAGTCAAAGCTTTTTTTGATGCTGAGTTTTAGAGTTTTTGGTTTAGTTGAATTACAAATTTTAATTCCTTTTCATTGGTTTGAGGAGGGATTTTTTGGTTAAAATATTAAAAAGCATTCTCATTTATTCTAATTTATGTTTTGGGCATTCCCGCGCTCTGGCGCGGTCGGGCTTTCCGTTATATCTTTTTAAAAAGCGTCATTGCGAGGACGAAGGACGTGGCAATCTGTAAAAATTTAGTTCAGCACTAAGTTAATTACTTTCCAAGTTTTAAAAAGGATACCACTTCAATCCCTAATGCGGGTTGTGTTTGCTGTAGTTTGTTTATAACTCTTTAATTAGGTATAACTACGTATTGGCTTTTTGATAAGAAAATTCTAACTTGTACTGAACTTGTTTCAGTATCGTGTTTGTGTATGATTTCGTTGCGTTAAAATAAGCTATATTATTCGGTTAAACAAAAGCTAGTTTAGCGGTTTTAACCTTTTAAAACAATTTTGGCTGGAAGCCAGAATTTAAAAACAGAAAACCTAAACGGCTAAACTAGCGTGGTTTCAAACAAGACCAAAACATGTTTAGCCTTACCAGCAATGAATTATACACATCTTTTTTAGCACCTGTATTTTTTCAATCGTAATGAAATCTGCATTTTGCAATTAATATCTCTCCTTCTTGAT
>CAXBID010000288.1:0-5016 GCA_963975495.1 uncultured Flavobacteriaceae bacterium
AATAAATAAAAAACGAAAAGAAGTGGTTTTGGACGAGCTTCATCGCTGAATTTAATTTTAAAAACCATTCTATTACTTTAACAGATCCTTTTTTATCGTTTCCCAAGATGTATAATTAGTAGTTCCTTTTTTATGGTTTTCTATCATCTTGTCCATCATCAACTTATATTCTTCAGATGGTTCAAAAGCGTAAGCATTTTCTTGAAGCACAAATTCCATATAGTTCTTTAAATTTCGACCTTGTTGCTCTGCTTTTTCTTTAAGAATGGTAATGGTATGCTCGTCCAAAACCACTTCTTTTCGTTTTTTATTTATTTTCATTTCGTGATATTTTACGATAAATATACGTATATTTATCGTAAAATAAACATGTAAAATTGCCATACCTCAAAGCTATAAACATCAATACCAATCGTACACATCCATTTCCGTACGATATTCCTGCTATAAAACATGCCAAAAATTTAGATGTTTCTAGCAAAATCACCTTTTTTGTTGGCGAAAATGGCACAGGTAAATCCACACTTCTAGAGGCTATTGCTTGCCGTTTGCAATTACCTCACATGGATGGTTCTGGCTATTCTAAAAACAGTTTTGATGCAGCTAAAACATTATTACCTCACTTAGAATTAACATGGCAGATAGAACGTTCAGTCGGTTTCTTTTTTAGGGCTGAAGATTTTGGAGATTACCTTAACAGCGTTCATCGTGTTGGTACAACCATTGAAAACCAAATGGGAGATTTCGAAAATGATGTTCCTAATCATATTATTGAAGAAATGAAAAACAGTGCTAATTATCAATTACGAAAAATGCGACAAAATTATGGTCAAGAACTCGATGCATTCTCTCATGGTGAAGCCTATCTTCATATTATGAACGAAATGATAAATACGCGAGGCATTTATCTTTTAGATGAACCCGAAGCGGCATTATCTCCTGCAAAACAATTAACACTTATTTACTTTTTAAACAACCATTTACAGCAGCATAACTCACAATTTATCATTGCAACACATTCGCCCATGCTATTGGCCTATCCTAACGCGGCTATTTATGAGATTACTTCAGAAAGCATGGAACAAACAATCCTTGAAAATACTGACCATTACTCAGTAACTAAATCATTTTTGAACAATCCAAATGCTTTTTTAAGACATTTTAATTCTGAACAATGAGGCTATGTTCATAAAAAAGATTCTTGCCTTAGTAACTAAAAGACGTATCTTTGCGGAAAATTATCACTCCCTTTTATGAGTAAATTAGTTATAGTTGGTACGGTAGCCTTCGATGCAATTGAAACCCCTTTCGGTAAAACCGATAAAATACTAGGTGGAGCTGCAACTTTTATTGGTCTTGCAGCATCGCATTTTAATGTGGATGCTGCTGCAATTTCTATTGTCGGTGGCGATTTTCCTCAAGCGTATTTAGACTTGTTATCCAATAAAAACATTGATGTTTCAGGTATAGAAATTGTTAAAAACGGCAAAACTTTTTTCTGGAGCGGTCGTTACCATAACGATATGAATTCTAGGGATACTTTGGTAACAGAATTAAATACACTTGCCGATTTTAACCCAGTTGTTCCTGAAAATTATAAAGATGCCGATGTTGTTATGTTGGGCAACTTACACCCGTTAGTTCAAGCAAGTGTGTTAGATCAAATGACAGCAAAACCAAAATTAGTAGTTTTAGATACGATGAATTTTTGGATGGACTGCGCTTTAGATGATTTACTAAGCGTTATTAAGCGCATAGATGTTATCACCATAAATGATGAGGAAGCTAGACAACTTACTGGAGAATACTCTCTAGTTGTTGCTGCAAGAAAAATTCATGAAATGGGCCCAAAATATGTAGTGATTAAAAAAGGCGAACATGGCGCATTATTGTTTCATGATGAAAATGTGTTTTATGCACCTGCATTACCTTTAGAAGAAGTTTTTGATCCTACTGGCGCAGGCGATACATTTGCAGGAGGTTTTGCAGGGTATATAGCAAAAACAGGAGACACCTCTTTTGAAAATATGAAGAATGCTGTAATTTATGGTTCTACACTGGCATCGTTTTGTGTAGAGAAATTTGGAACTGAACGCATGCTGAATCTAACAAATGCCGAAGTGCAGAAACGCCTTTTACAGTTTAAGCAATTAACACAATTTGAAATAGAATTAACACAACAAAACGCACTTTAAGAGTGCGTTTTTTATTTAAATATTAATTTATCATTTCCGCTAAAGCGAAACTTTTTACAAATGAGTGATGCATTAAAACACGAATGTGGAATAGCCATGATAAGGCTGTTAAAACCTCTTGAATTCTATAAAGAAAAATACGGTAGTGCATTTTATGGTGTAAATAAAATGTACCTCATGATGGAAAAACAGCATAACCGTGGACAAGATGGGGCTGGTTTTGCTAGTATAAAATTAGACACTAAACCTGGTGAGCGTTACATAAGCAGAGTGCGTTCGGTAGCACAACAACCCATTCAAGATATTTTTGCACAAATTAACGAACGTGTTAATAATGAGTTTAAAGCGCATCCGGAATATATGGAGGATGTAGCCGCACAAAAAAAACATATTCCTTACATAGGCGAGGTGTTATTGGGACATGTTCGTTATGGTACTTTCGGAAAAAATAGTGTAGAAAGTGTCCATCCGTTTTTAAGACAGAATAACTGGATGCACAGAAACCTAATAATGGCAGGAAACTTCAACATGACTAATGTTAAAGAACTTTTTTCTAATTTAATTGAGCTTGGGCAACACCCTAAAGAGTATACCGATACCATAACCATAATGGAAAAAATTGGTCACTTTTTAGATGATGCCGTTAGCAAAATTTATAAAAACTTAAAAAAGGAAGGTTATAACAAGCAACAAGCATCACCGCTTATTGCCGAACGTTTAAACGTCGCTAAAATTTTGCGACGTGCCGCTAAAAACTGGGATGGTGGTTACGCTATGGCAGGACTTATTGGTCATGGTGATGCATTTGTTTTAAGAGACCCAGCAGGCATAAGACCCGCCTATTATTATAAAGACGATGAAATTGTTGTTGTTGCATCAGAGCGCCCCGTAATTCAAACTGTTTTTAATGTGAAATTTGAGGACGTAAAAGAGTTAGATCCTGGTCACGCAATCATTACTAAAAATTCTGGAAGTGTATCAATAAAGAAAATTTTGGAACCTTTAGAAAGGAAATCATGTTCGTTTGAGCGTATTTATTTTTCACGAGGTAGTGATGCCGAAATTTATCAAGAACGTAAAATGCTAGGTAAATTATTAATGCCTAAAGTATTGGAAGCCATTGATAATGACACCAAAAATACGGTGTTTTCATATATTCCTAATACAGCAGAAACTTCTTTTTTTGGTATGGTTGAAACTGCTGAAGCTGAATTAAATAAAACTAAAACAAATACCCTTTTAAAAGGAAAACGCAATATTTCAGCTGAAAAAGTAACAGACATTTTATCTGAAAGAATACGGGTTGAAAAAATTGCAATTAAAGACGTAAAACTTAGAACCTTTATTACGGAGGATAGTAGTAGGGATGATTTGGTTGCTCACGTTTATGATATTACTTACGGCGTAGTAAAACCAACTGATAACTTGGTTATTATAGATGATAGTATTGTGCGGGGTACGACTTTAAAAATGAGTATTTTAAAAATGCTCGATCGTTTAAACCCAAAAAAAATAGTCGTGGTATCTTCTGCACCACAAATACGTTATCCAGATTGTTACGGTATTGATATGGCTAACCTTGAAAGCTTGGTAGCCTTTAGAGCTGCTTTAGCCTTATTAAAAGAACACGGTAAATATGGTATTGTTGAAGATGTATATAAGAAGTGTATTGAGCAAACCGAGTTGGCCGATAAATATGTTCAGAATTTTGTTAAAGAGATTTACGACTCGTTTACTGACAAAGACATATCAGATAAAATATCAGAACTACTAAGTGATGAAAGTATTACTGCGGAAGTGAAAATAATTTTCCAACCTGTTGAGAACCTACATAAAGCCTGTCCAGATCATTTAGGCGATTGGTATTTTACAGGAAACTATCCTACGGTGGGTGGAAATAGAGTTGTAAACCGTGCGTTTATTAACTTTTATGAGGGCAATAAAGAACGTGCCTATTAATTATGAATTTGTTAATTTTTAACGATTAACCTATAAATTATGTATTTCATCTTATAAATACGCTATTCATCTAAAAAATAGTCAGGTTACACAAAATCAATATAAATTGGTATCACCATAACATAAGTAGGTTAAGTTCATGGTAGATTTGGGGCAAAAAAAGGTGAACATCTGTTCGCCTTTTTTTATGGAATTATATTTCTGATTTTTAATTTCTCCAACTCAAAATTCTTTTTTTCAAGATATGTAACACAATTCCTTTTAAGCCAATATATAAGCCGTTTAACTAAAATATTTTAGTAAACTGTTTCATCAATATATATTTGAACCACCATAACATAAGTAGGTTAAGTTTATGGTAGATTTGGGGCAAAAAGGTGAACATCTGTTCACCTTTTTCATTTTATATAAGTTTCATGAAATCGTAGATTCATGAATTCAAAAATTCAAAATATAAACCAATGAATAAAATGGGAATCTTTTTTTTGTGCTCTTTCTTGTCATAAAAAATTATCTTTACAGGATAACAGTAACAAAAACTTACTATATCCTGACTTATTTACGGGATATCGACAATAAAAGTTACTATATAACACGTTGTAAGTAATGCGGAATATCGTGCAAAACAGTAAATTTTCGTGCTGAATCGCCAACCGCACAGTTAAGCACATTTCATTTTTTCGTGCCTCAAAAAATAAAAAGAGCTTGCCTTTTCCCAACACTACCAAATCCGACAAATTATGTTTCATATCCGTTTAGTCAGTAGTGAGCTGACTTAACTACATTAAAAAGTAAATTATATGAACAATTATTTGTATCATTGTAGTCAGTTTTAAACTGACGCATAAACTATGAGAACAAA
>CAXBID010000289.1:0-4973 GCA_963975495.1 uncultured Flavobacteriaceae bacterium
GAACACAGGTTTTGAAGTGGATTTGTACACTATAAACATCCAGAGTGAACATTTTCAATGGCGTACATCTTTTAATATAACACTACCAAAAAATAGATTAGTAGCATTTCCTGAGCTGGAAACATCCACCTTTGCAAATAGGTTTATTATTGGAAAACCGCTCACTATTGTACATCTATACAACGCCTTAGGGGTAGATCCAGAAACAGGCATCTATCAATTTGAAGATTATAATGGGGATGATAACATAAGTAGTTTAGAAGATAAACAACGGATTGCAGATTTGGCTCCAGAATTTTATGGAGGTTTAAGTAATACAGTCACCTATAAAAACTTGACTTTAGAGGTATTCTTTCAGTTTAAAAAGCAAAAAGCTTTTAACAATTTAGCTACAACAGTAGCACCAGGATTTAACAGAAATGGCCCAGTTGCATTATTAGACCGCTGGCAACAAGTAGGAGATATAAGCCCTATTATGCGAGCGATTAGTGGTTTAAATCCAAGTGTATTCAATGCTCTAGAGTATCAACGTGAAAGTAATGCCGCGGTATCCGATGCCTCATTTATTCGCTTACGTAATATCTCCTTAACCTATAAAATCCCTAAACGCTTCAGCAATGGGATGGATGTAAGTATCTATCTGCAAGGACAAAATTTATTTACAATCACTAATTATAATGGACCAGATCCAGAGCAGCCATCGGCTATTATATTGCCATCCTTAAGGCAAATTACTTTTGGGCTTCAACTAGGTTTTTAACTTTAAATAGAGAATTATGAAACTAAAAAATAACAGCAAACATTTAAAAGAATCGCAGTGTGATTTTTTTGAAAATACTATACGATTTATAAAACACTTATGCCTCTATGTATTAGTCTTAGGGGTTGCCGCTTGTACAGATTTTGTGGAAGTCGATCCTCCTAAAAATAATTTAATTTCTGAAACCGTATTTGATGATCCTGCAACTGTAGAATCAACTTTAGCAAATATTTACTATAACATGCGAGAACAAGGTATGGTATCAGGCAACTTTGGATTAAGTGTTTTAATGGGCATCTATAGTGATGAACTCGATTATTATGGCTTTGATACGAATTATATAGAGTTTTATAAGCATACCGTATCCACAAATAACGCTAATGTGCTGAGTTGGTGGAGTAGTGCTTATAATCTAATCTACGCTTCCAATGATATTATTAAGGGGCTGGATAATACGGTTGCTATAAGCTTGGAAGATCAAGATCAGTTTAAAGGACAAGCGCTTTTTATTCGTGCGTATTTGCATAGTTTACTGGTCAATCTTTATGGGGACATCCCTTATATCACCACGACTGACTATCTGGAGAATAATACGGTGAATCGTATGGCTGTAAATACGGTTTATGACCTAATTATAACCGATCTCATCAATGCCGTAAACCTTTTAAATTCCGTGGACACTAGCGGTGAACATGTTGTTCCTAATCAGGAGGTGGCTAAAGCCTTATTAGCACGTATGTACCTCTACACAGAAAACTGGGAATTGGCTGAAGCCACAGCAGATGACATCATCAGTGCTTATAGTTTAGAACCTGATGTCAATGCTGTTTTTTTAAAGAACTCGACAGAAACGCTTTGGCAGTTTAAACCTGATGGCATCAGTAATATGAATACTTATGAGGCAAATCAGTTGGTCATTAGGTTTATACCTGGTCAATCTTATGCCTTAAATAATAGTTTATTGGAAGCCTTCGAACCAAGTGATCTCAGACGTTTAAATTGGGTAGGAAGTACAACCAGTAATGACGGGTTAACGACCTTGCATTATGCATACAAATACAAAGCAATTTTTAGTGAAACAGCCTCACTGGAGTATTCAATCATTTTTCGATTGGCGGAGCAATACTTGATTCGATCGGAAGCTAGAGCACATTTAGGGAATACCAGTGGTGCGCAAGAGGATTTGAACGCTATTAGGAATCGAGCAGGTTTGGGAAACACCACGGCAACTACAAAAAACGATCTGTTAGAAGCTATACTGCAAGAGCGTTATGTAGAATTGTTTACCGAACATGGGCATCGTTGGTTTGATCTTAAACGCATGGATGTAGCAAATGATGTCCTGAGTCCTTTAAAAACGAATTGGCAAACTACCGATGTTTTATTGCCTATCCCTGAAACAGAAATAGATATTAACCCCAATTTAAAACCACAGAATTTGGGGTATTAAATGGATATTTTTTATCTAAGAGTCCACCACATCGTTAACATAGAAATTTAAATAATATGAAATTAATACTAATACTAAGTGTCTTATTGAGTGTCCCGACACACTCTGCACAGATTTTAACCCCGGCACAATGGTGTTATAAAGTGTCCAAAGAAACGATTCATCAAGGTGACGTCGTTGAACTCATCTTTAGTATAAAATTAGATGAAAACTGGCATTTGTTCAGTCATGTCCAAAACTATGAACTAGGACCATTACCCACGACTTTCGAGTTTAAACCTCATAGTAGTTATGCCCTATTAGGAGCCATTGAAGCCATAGGGTCTAAAGAACATTATGACCCTATTTTTGAAGTCTATGTAAACTATTTTGAGCATACGGCAGAGTTTCGGCAAAAGGTTAAAATACGTTCTGAAAACCCAATAATATCCGGATCTTATGAATACCAAGTGTGCAGCATCATAGATGGGAAATGCATTATGGGAACAGATGATTTTAAGTTTCAAATACAAACCATAAAATGAATATTATGCATATAAAAACAATTATACTCCTATTGCTAGTCAACTTATGTTTTCCAAATTGTATTTGGACACAAAATAAAGGGGATTACCCAAAGCAGAACCAAGGCATTGAAATACAGTCTCAGGCTGAAAAAGATTGGATAGCTGTCGACACTATAAAAACCTATTTCTGTAAATCATCCAAAGAACTTGAGAGGTATAATAATGCTACCTTTTTGGAACAAAGAAGGTTTGAAGATGCCATTGAAAAAAAGCGATTGCGATTGGCGGAATCCTTTTTAGATAAGTATCCTAAGAATGACCATTATTATGACGTACTGAAGTACTTTTTTCATTATTTATTCGAACCTAAGTTTATCTCAGAAAATATCCCTGATAGCACTGTGGTTTTATTGTCTCAAGATTCAAAATTAACGAAAACCAATAGAAGCTTTTTCCTGAGTCAAATGCGCGCCTTACCAATAGATAAAGAAGCTAGAGACCGATGGTTAAAAAAAGGAAACGTGTTGGTTCAAAAGTTTCTGGAATCTAATGCACCGATGGAACAGAAAGCGAAAATAGAGATACTTTTAATGGGACGTGATTTGCGGATGGCCTTATTATTATATGAATATATGGACTTCCAAAAAGAAGCAGTAGAATCTAGTTATTGGGAACGTTTTGATGGTTATTATTGGGAAACTTTTCAATTACGAATAAAAACATTGTTGCTTAAATATCCTGACCTAGAGTCCATGGCTTCGCTTGTTGAGAGGTATATTTCCATAGTCTCACGCAAATACCTATCTCCAGAGCTAAGGGAAATATATTGGAATTATTTCTTTGATATTACCGACAGCATTAACCCGAAAACTAGTGATAAAGGTTTAGCTGCAGTACATAATATGGCTAAGGAAAATCTAAAGGCCTTGGAGGCATTAAAGGGTTTTGATGAATCTCAACCTTTGGAAATGAAATTTACTGCTATGGATGGTACTGAAATTGACTTAGAAACAATGCGGGGCAAGGTGGTTTTAATTGACTTTTGGTCCATCAGATGCGGGCCTTGTATTCAGGAAATGCCACATGTAAAAGCGCTGTACGATAAGTATAAAGAAAAAGGATTTGAGGTTCTAGGAATAGCCGCCCATGGGGATTCAAGTAAAGAACAGGTGTTAAAAATTCTCAAAAAGCAAAAAGTTAATTGGCCCCAACGACTGGACAAAGGCTCGCTAGCAAACGTGAGTTATCATTCCTTATATAAGATTACATCGTTGCCTACGGTTTGGTTATTGGATAAGGAAGGGAAAGTAGTTGATAAAAATGCACGAGGTGCCCGTCTAGAGCCCTTAATTCGAAAATACCTGAATTTGGATTAGTCATAGTATTGTGAAATACTTGTTTTTTGAATTAGTCAAAAAAAGGTGTCTAAATTTTAGACACCTTTTTATTCAACCTTTATTTAATGATTTAAGGCATGTTTTTAAATAATGGTGTAATTAATCCTGGCTCTTCATATACAGGATATTGTCCATATAGACATTGCGGTCCAGATGGCGCATCACAATCAACCGTTACAGGAGTCGCTCCAAAAACGGGATGGTCATAATAACCAATTTGGCTAACACGATTGGATTCGGTAGCAAACGATAAGCTTATTGCTAATAAAATAGCAAAAGCAGGTAACACGATTTTAAAAAATTTAGATTTCATAATATTTTGTATTAAAAATTAATGACCTCTCTTTTTTATACAGGTTTTCAGTCTTTCCCTGTCACTACGTAGTATTATTTTGGAATTGTAAAATTCTTTTGTTTATGAATTGTGATAATCCCTATAAGCGCGAGCAAAATAAAGCCAGTATTAAATACAAAATGAGCACGCCATCCTAAAGTGGATAAAATACCTCCACAAGCACAGGGTATGGAATCACTAAAATTCAGAACAAGAAATATATAGATGGTAAATAGGGTCATTAATGTAAAGCTACCATAGAACGCGGTTAACAGACATTTTTGAAAAAGGAACAGCCCTGCAATCAAGAGTTCTGTTAAAGGAACTACCCAAGCCATCCAATTGGCATAAGCTGAAATAAATGGAGATTTTCCTAACTGGATCTTGAATTGTTCAACGGCAAGTAGTTTACTGGTTGCCGCATACACAAACATGATAATAAATAGCAAACCAATAATTTTTGGTATAATTTGGTATATTGTTTTAGAACGAACCATATCTTTTGAATTGATTTGGCTAAGTTCGG
>CAXBID010000290.1:0-4965 GCA_963975495.1 uncultured Flavobacteriaceae bacterium
TAAATTAAAAGATTAAAATACATAAATAATGAAATTTAATATTGCCCTTTTAGCCGGAGACGGCATAGGACCAGAAGTTATAGAGCAAGCTGTAAAAGTGAGTGATGCCGTAGCGAAAAAATTTGGACATGAAATTACTTGGAAACCAGCCTTAACGGGAGCTGCGGCTATTGATGCCGTTGGTGAGCCTTATCCAGATTCTACGCACGATATTTGTGTGGCATCTGATGCGGTGTTGTTTGGTGCTATTGGGCATCCGCGTTTTGATAATGACCCGTCTGCAAAGGTGCGCCCTGAGCAAGGTTTGTTGAAAATGCGTAAAAAATTAGGCTTGTTTGCTAATGTGAGACCGACGTTTACATTTCCATCCCTGTTAGATAAATCGCCCCTTAAAAAAGAACGTATTGAAGGCACTGATTTGGTGTTTTTACGTGAATTGACCGGCGGTATTTACTTTGGGAAAAAGGGGAGAAGAGACGGCGGGGAAACGGCTTTTGATAACTGTGTTTACACACGTGCAGAAGTACAACGTTTAGCCAAAAAAGGTTTTGAATTGGCTATGATGCGTTCTAAAAAACTATGTTGTGTTGATAAGGCAAATGTTTTAGAAACATCGCGTTTATGGCGTGAAACTGTTCAGGCTATGGAAAAGGATTATCCAGAGGTTGAAGTGAGTTACGAATTTGTTGATGCAGTTGCGATGCGTTTGGTACAATGGCCAAATAGCTATGATGTATTGATTACTGAAAATTTGTTTGGGGATATTTTGACCGATGAAGCCTCAGTGATTTCAGGATCGATGGGCTTGATGCCATCGGCATCTATGGGAACAGACATCGCATTGTTTGAGCCTATTCATGGATCGTATCCGCAAGCAACAGGATTGAATATAGCAAACCCTATGGCTACTGTTTTATCGGCAGCCATGATGTTTGAAAACTTTGGTTTACAAAAAGAAGGGCACGCTATTAGAGATGCGGTTAATAATGCTTTAGATAAGGGCATAGTTACAGAAGATTTAGCTGATGGCGGAAAAGCCTATGGCACTAAGGAAGTAGGGGACTGGTTAGCTGCAAATATTTAGATTACTATTGCTATATAATATTTAGACCCGTCAGGTTTTTAAAACCTGACGGGTCTTTTTTGTGTAAAGCCAAATAGGTAAAATAGGGTACACCAGAAAATCTGTGATACACAATATTGTCTAAGAATGATAACTGTTGAAAACTAGTTGATCTTTCTATTATGGTTTCTGAGGGGTTTTAAAATCTTGGTTTTCTGAAAAGTCGTCTTCTTTAATTAAAGTTTTATAACATAAATTGATAATGAAGCTTGAAAGGTAATTACTGACTTATCACCGATTTAAAACTTGAACTACTTGGTAATTCAAAAATCTCTAACTCGAAATAGGGGAGTGCCGCGATAAGATGATCGAAGATATCCGACATAATATATTCGTAATTCTCCCAACGTTTATCACTACTAAAAGCGTAAATTTCCATGGGAATACCTTGCGTTGTTGGTGCTAATTGACGTGCCATAATCATCATATCCTTATTGATAGCAGAATGATTTTTCAGATAGACATCTATATACTTTCTAAACACGCCAATATTGGTGAGATTTCTACCATTTATTGGTAGCTCTTTATTAATATTATGTTGTGTGTTATATGATTTAATATCATTTTGTCTCGTATCTACATATGAACTTATAAGTTGAATGTTTTTTAGTTTTTCAACGTCGTCATCAGACAAATACTTGACACATTCTTGTTTTATATAAAGCGCTCTTTTAATACGACGCCCATCAGAACTAGTCATTCCACGCCAATTCTTAAATGAATCGGAAATTAAAGCATAAGTTGGAATAGTCGTTATTGTTTTATCAAAATTTTGAACTTTTACAGTCGCTAAATTAATTTCAATAACATCACCATCAGCGCCATATTTTTCAAAAGTAATCCAATCGCCAATGCGCACCATATCATTTATAGATACTTGAATACTGGCTACAAAACCTAAAATAGTATCTTTAAAAACCAAAATAATGACGGCAGATATGGCACCTAATCCTGTGGCAAATTTTATAAAAGGCGTGCTTGTAATAATTGCTAATGCGGACATAAAACCAGCTAACCAAGCAAATATCATAAACACTTGTATGTAGCTATCTATAGGCTTATCATTAAAACTTGGTAGTGTTTTTAGATAATCTTTAAACGTATTTAAAAGACTTCTTACTATCCATAGTGTTAAGATAATTGCAAATACCTGTAACACTTTTTCAATAATAATATCAGAATCTGGAAAGTCTGCGAATACCTTGGGCGTAAACTCTAAAGCAATTAATAAGGGAATAATATGGGCAACATTTCTCGGTACTTTATTTGTAATCAAAAGGTCATCAAAATTTGTTTTAGATCGAACAGCTAATTTTGTAAATGCGAGTTTAACTAATTTTCGAATGACAAAATCGATAATAGAAACGACAATGATTAGAATGAACAATAGAGCCAACATGTTTAAGTACTTCGCAGTATTTACGGAAGTACCATGCGATACTAAATAGTCATAGATTAAGTGTTTTAAATTATTCATTATGTGCTGTTTTTAAATACTTTCTATCTATGTAAAAAGTCCCAAACGGAATTATTGCAGCTAAAAGCACTAAACCAAAGGTTTTATTGTTCCAATTCATATCTTTCTTTAGCATAAAAGCTAATATTATATAGCCCATAAATAGTAAACCGTGAGGCATACCAAGTAGTTTTACATATTCGGGGTTACCCGCTAGGTACTTTATAGGTGTCGCAATAAACAAGAGTAAAATATATGAGATGCCTTCTAAAAAGGCGACAATTCTGAAAATAGTTATAAATGAAAACAT
This sequence comes from uncultured Flavobacteriaceae bacterium, assembly GCA_963975495.1. Taxonomy (GTDB): domain Bacteria; phylum Bacteroidota; class Bacteroidia; order Flavobacteriales; family Flavobacteriaceae; genus CAXBID01. The sequence goes on from CAXBID010000290.1 coordinate 2,890, forward strand.
GTGTATTTTTCTTTCGTGCAAAAGTAGTACACAATAGCTAAATAAGTACAGAATTTAAGACTTTTTTATAAGGCGTTAAATATAATGGCACCATAAATAGCAAAGCGAAGTAAACGTAAAGAACCATAGATCATTACATTTTTAAAAGGGAACTCAATAAGACCTGCAGCCATACATGAAATTGAAAAGGGTAGCGGTAATAAAGCCCCAACTACTATTAAAAAACCACCCCATTTTTTTGAGTTTTTAAGTTGCTTTTTCATTTTAGTTTCCAAATAGGCGTGTACCTTGGGTGTTTTAGTTATGTAAATCCCTACCCAATAAGCAATTAAACCAGCTACATACGATAGTACAGCAATAATGCTTAAATAAACCCAAGGATTGTTCATTTTACCAGCCCAAGCAATAAATATTTCAGGTGGGATTAATCCCAGAAGAACTTCTGAGGCAAAGAAAAAGGTAATAACACCAAATGCAGGCAATATTTCGGTAAGATTTACCAAAGCTTTGTTTATTCCAAAAAAATAGTCAACCGCATAAATGAGAGCTATAAATAAAATAATTATTGGTAATGCCTTTTTTATAGAACCCCAAACGAATGTATAAAACCCAGTATAACTATAATACTGGTGTAATAATTGTAAACGCGATTTGTTAGATTTAGATTTCATGTTTCTTTTAGCATAGAAAAGGGATGCAAATATAAGGAAAATGAATAGGAATAATAATTTTGGCTAAGATTTATACAATTTAACATCTTGAGTTTTTACTTGTTTTCAGTAATAAAAGCTCCCTTTTAAAACAAAAAATAAAGGCTATAGTTTCTATAGCCTTTACCTGGATTAATCAATATACTTGAAAAGTAATACTTGACTATTCTTTAGCTGCCATTAAGGCAAAGAATTTATCGATGTTTGGAAGAATCACAATACGGGTTCTTCTGTTTTTTGATCTATTTTCGCTAGTGTCGTTATCAGTAAGAGGGACGTAGCTGCTTCTTCCTGCTGCAATTAATTTTGCTGGATCTACGTTGTAACTGTTTTGTAATTTTCTAACAACCGATGTTGCACGCAATACACTTAAATCCCAGTTATCTTTTATAGAAGCAGTGCTTAATAATGTTTTGTTGTCGGTATGGCCTTCTACCATTATATCTAAGCTTTCCTCAGAATTTACCACATTGGCAATTTTCTCTAAAATAGCATCTGCTTTATTACTTAGTCTGTAACTTCCAGAATTGAATAACATTTTATCTGAAATTGAAATCATAACTACCGTTTCTTCAATATTGATAGCAATATCATCATCTTCTTCAATATTATCCATGGATTTATTTAAGTTATACTGAACTGCAAGATTCATAGAATCCTTTAGTGTTTTTGCACCAGCTAAATCAGCAGAAGGGATGTTTTCAAGTGTTTTACGCATCGCTTGTTTCTGGTTTTCAGAAATAACTACACCGTCAACATTTACTAGTTTTGTATTATTGTCTTCTGTAAGTGAACTGATTTTAGAATTATAATCTTCAACTCGTGCTTCAATAGCTTGGAATTTAGCTTCAAGATCTTCTTTTTCAACACGTGTTTTTTGAAGCTCGCTTTTTATTTGACCATTTTCAGTTTCTAAAGCGATATATTTCTTTTTTGAAACACAAGCCGTTAATAAGATAGTTGCGATTAATACAATGGATACTTTTTTCATAATTAATATTTAAGGTTTCTATTATTACAGTTTTATTTACGAGTGAAACCTGTATATAGATTATATGGTTTAGTTTTTTGTTGAAATTATTTTTTATTTTAGATATTGGAGTAGGATGTTTGATGAGTTTAAACTATTAATAATCAAGGTATTAAAATTATTCTATTTAACATAATATAAATTATAGTACAAATATATAGTAATTTCTGTATAGCCGTTTTTCAGGCTATTTACACATAATTGTAGATATAGTGCCTTTAGGTCTATATCGTCAACAATTATGTTAAAAGAAATTACGGCTTATAGTTCTAGATTCTATTTGATAGCTATAATGTAGTATTATGTAAAATATCCCAGAAGCATTCTTTTTCATTA
>CAXBID010000291.1:0-4948 GCA_963975495.1 uncultured Flavobacteriaceae bacterium
TGTGTTGCTATGTTATCTAGATTAAAGGCCATTAGTTTATATAAAGAGTTGCATCATTTTCTTTAAACACAAATAGTGTTTGGTTTTGAAATACCTTTGTAGTTTCTAGTTTTATGGCGTCCATATTACCTTGTTTAACATTATTTCCATCAAAGAATACTTGCGTGTTTTGTAATTGAATATTGAATGTATCAATCTCTTTAATGATAAAGGTTTCACGGAATTGATAGATTGTTGAGTCTATTTCATTTTTAAATATGACTATCTGCTCTAAATCGTCATATCTTATGTTAGAATATCTACTAAAGTCCAACCATAAGGATTGTTCTAGTTTATTAAGTTCGGTATTTTTATTAAAATTATTCTGAATGCCACTCATATGTTTTTGTACTAAGGTTAATACCGAAAAGGCTATACCAATAACAATACTGGTCAGGATTAATACCACAACCATTTCACTGAGTGTAAAGGCTTGTATTTTACTGTTCGTTTGCATGTATTTCTTTTAGATAATTTTTATTTGTTTCTGTATTAGCAGCTTCAAATAAAACTTTTGACATATTATGTTCTTTAAAAGCTTTCACTTCAATGTTCCACTTATCTAAATCATCATAATAAGGAAGCGTTAGCTTTTCATTTATATATAAATATTGCAATTCGTTTATATGCGCTTCAATAGCCCTGGTATTGCTTTTTATGGTATTTGAAAATAGGTTGTTCAATATCATACTTGAAATCATAAACACTACGACTATTAAAACCGAAGCTACCAGAGTTTCCATAAGTGTGGAGGCCTTTATTTTTTTTAGTATAACCATTTTACGATGTCTTTTTTTGAGTTTTCAAATGGCAATCCAACATATTCTTCAGGTAAACCGTCTATTGAAATGGTAGCATTGTACAAATGGTTTTGATAGGAAGACCCTGATTGATTGGCTATAAAATTGGAGGTAAACACGCTTCCATAAACACTTCCCAATAATTCTAAATTTTGGCTGCAATAAACTTCGCCTATAACTTTGGTGTTTTCATCAATAAAAACCTGTGTTTTATAGTTTTTTGTGTTTCCTAAATAGATAATACTTCCTCTAATTTCTGTCTTTTTATCTAATTTTATACAGGGCGTTTCCTTTTGATAATTTGATTGTACAACTACGTTGTCGTTTTTGGAATCTTCATTTAAAACCAATGCACTTGGGTAATCCAATTTGCAATGATTTCCAACCGTAATCTGTTTTGTGGCAAATACTTGAAATGTTCCTTGAGTGTTGTTTTTAATTTCTATTTCTGGAGCTATCAGAATCACATCCTTTAAATTGGAACTTGCACCTACAACTATCTTTGTTTTAGATTGCACCAGAATATGACCAGTGAGTGAAACTTCAGAAAGGAAAATATCTGTATGACCATAAACAACTTGTAGTGGGTTATAAAACGAGTTTTGATGTATTCTGATTTTGCCAATGTCTATAAACTCTTCCTTGTTTGTAAACTCTATCGTATTTTGAATGTTTTGGATATGTTTAAGGGTTTCATTTAACAGTTTTGGCAGTTCTGTTTTACTGGTCTTTGATATTCCATAAATAAGCTGGTTACCATAGTAAGAATGCCCAGATATATTACCTGTTCTAATACCTTGTTTGGGCAAATAAGTGATGCCTTGTATTTTAGTGTTTCCAACCACCACCAAAGGTTTGTTATTATCTTCTACATATAAAGCTGTTCTGTTGGTTTTTGATTGTGAAGCACCAATTAAAGCAACTTTTTTAAATATGTTATGTTTTATTTTGGATATGGAAATGACTTTTTCAAAAATACCCCAATGGTCTCTGTATATCTTTACAGTTTTATAATGGTCGCCTTTTAAATCAATTGAAATGGTGTCATTTTGTAAAATATCATTTTGGAGTACGTAATCAATTCCTATTTCAGTGTTTACTATGGTTTCTTTTACATAATCGGTTTGTAGTCTGAACCGTTTATGGGTATGTATTAAAATAATAAAAGCAGTTAACAATAAAGCGATCACCACTACTATAAACATGGTGAGTTGTAAAGCCCCTGCTTTTACTTTAAGCCATGTCATGTTTTGTTAATGGTTTTTCTGTTTCCTTTATAGCTTATTGTAATTTCATTGGTAGTTCCTTTAATTAGTGTCACCTCCATAATTGTTTCACCTACTTTCATTAAAATTTGTTCTTCATCAATAGAAATCACAAATACTTTGTTTTTACTGGCCTGCTTGGTCACACTGCCATGATACAAAATAGGAATCCAAACAATTTCTGGTTTTTTTATTTTTTTGGTCACAGATTTTTTTTTAGTATTTATAGTTCCTAAAAAAGGATCACGCTCAGTGGTTTGAATAGAAAAAGTATCTAAAACAGTATTTGTCTTTGGAGTGAATGATATGTTAAATTTTGCTTTGGCGATGTCTGGAGTTTCTGGGTTTATAGTGGATATAATTTTATACCCAATAACTCCCCAAATACCCAAAACAAAGGCCAGTAATATGTATGTCTTTGTTTTATTAGTCATTGTTTTATTCTTCTACTGTAAAACTATTGACGGTAAAAACCGTTTGATAATCTGAGTTTTCAGCACGAACGCGCCACTGATAATCTGCTGCCTCTAATGTTTTTGAATAGTTGGTTTTTGCTATAATGGTATCTACTAAAATTTGAGATGCATTTTCAAAAGTTGGGGTAGCTACTTGTAGTTTATACTGTTCTGTATCTTCTATGGCATTCCATGTAAATGTTACGGCTGCCGTATCAATCACACTATTATTTGTGGGTGCTATAATACTAACGGTTTTCTCGGATATATCCACCACTTCAATAATAGCGTCACAAGCTATAAAACTGAATACCAAACATAATAATAAAATTACTCTTTGCATCTCTTTAAAGTTTATAATAGTTAATGTTCTTTTTGGATCGTTTTGGGGAACGGTAGGTGTTGTTGGGGCAGGCACTAAAAGTACTTACCAAATCCACAATATCAATTTGGTGCTTGTTGTTTTCCTGCCAGCAACAATAGGATGTTTGATATTCAAAAACTACACCGTCATTAAAGGAGATGGTTTGCGTTTTCACCTTGTTTTTATACAATTGGATTGCATAGGTCTTTATTCCATTCTGAATTAAAAAAACGGCATCAGCATTATTTATGCTTTCTATATCTTTTTGATTAAAAACCACAGACATACTACTTAAAACTTGGGCATAAGTATTAAGGCTTAAATAATCTTTTACATCTCTATTTTCTTCACTATTCAAAGCAGTTATAATTGCTACTTTATCTGCTATTTGCAATTGGAGATATTTTGGTTTATTTGGTACAGAATCTATATAAGTAACTGCAATATCTGCCGATTGTAATGCTTTTGCTTTTATAAAAGCCTTATAAGTTTGTTTGGTAAATGGCCTTGTAATAACAGAGAGTTTTATAGGTGCTTTATAGTTTGGCACAGCACTGTTGTCAAACCCTTTTTGCAATACAAACTCTTTTCCAGAACCTATGCTTCCCAAGGACACTTGTTGGGTTGTATTGGTCTGTGGCGTTTGTATTAAGTTTATGGTTTTGCAGCTTAGGGCAAGCAAAAGCAAACAACATGCTATTAAAATTGATGGCTTCATTTCCGTGGATTGAAATAATAAATAAAAATAGGCTGTTTTTTGTTCTAAAATATAAGGGTTTACCTTACTTTTAATAAGGTTTTCTTGATTTAGACCTTAGTATAAATAAGGAATTCCCTTATTTTTAAACAGAATTTTATCTAGAGTTTTGTGCGTTAAAAAATGAATATGGATTTAGTGCCAAAAACTCACCTGTCCTGATATTCTATTGAACAAAACAATCGAATAAAACGACACTCCTGGGATACCTCTGTAAAGCATTATTTTAGAATGGGACTCGAACACCATATTCCTAAACGGTTAAAAACAATATTCCCAGTTCTAACATATCCCGTTGGAAACAAGAACCCGATAATAAATACTTAGGTTGTGAAGTTGCAGAGTTTATAAATAAGGAAATTGAACTTATTAAACGCTTAAACCAGTCTTATAACATTAAAAAGTTAACGGAAGGCTATTTTAAATTATCCGATACTTTCCATCATATTATTGGTAATATCAAAGATGTCAAATCTCTAATTAAAAATCAAAAGGAACTCATTGTAAATTCCATAGAAACTATAAAAAATGACATTCCAATTCATCTAGCTTTAAAAGTTTTCGATATTTCCAGAACCACTTATCAAAATTATAAATCCATTGTTATTCATAAATGCGAAGCATCTTATTTTAAATGGTGTGTAAAAAAGACTCCTAACCAACTATTAGCTAAGGAAGTTTTAACCATTAAATCCTATATGGAGCATGAATCTTACAAATATTGGTCTAAATCATCGGTCTATTTAAAGGCTATAAGAGACCGTGCATTATTTTGTGGCTTAGCTACTTTTTACAAATATTGTCGATTGCTTGGGTTTGACAACCTTAAAACTTATCCAAAATCTCGCCTATATTCGCCTTTAAAAACCACCAAACCCAATGAACTTTGGTGCGCCGATGTTACCATTTTTAAAACCAAAGACCACACAAAACACTACATCCATTTTTTAATGGATCATTACTCTAAATACATTATGGGTTATAACGTGTGTCCCGGTCCATCCGCTTTTGCTATTAAAGTGTTATTGCAAAATGCCTATGAAAATTATAAACCTGGTAAATTACAATTTCTTACAGATGGCGGAAGTGAAAACGTAAATACGACGGTTTCTGATTTTATAAATACTCCTGGGGTTACTATTAAACATAGTATTGCCCAAAAGGATGTTGTGTTTTCCAATTCTATGGTGGAAGCCCTTAACAAGGTGATTAAGCATCAGTTCCTGTTTCCAAAACATATCACAAATTCAAACCAGCTCCATGCCATT
>CAXBID010000292.1:0-4934 GCA_963975495.1 uncultured Flavobacteriaceae bacterium
TCAATTAACTCATTTATTCTTTCTTCAGGGTAAATCGCGAACCAAAAAATTAAACCTTCATATTTTGATATTAACCAATTGCATCCATTGAAGCATTTTGAGACTCTTCCTTTCTAAATGCTTCTTCTAAAATGGATTTTAGCTTTTTGTATATTTCCCTAACTTCTTTTTTGAATTTAGGATAGAAAAACCTAAATAGATTTAACAAATCACCTAATGTATTTCAATACACTCAAACCCCATTTTATTTATTTCCTCAATTAAAAAGTTATTCATGATTGAATAATAAATTGATATTTGTTTTTTCATAGCCACTTTTCTTAAATCTTTCATTGAACCTCGTGTAAATTCGCAAAAGACAGGTAATTAAATTCTAAAAACTATATCTAAACCTCAAGTAAACACTGTTTCCTAAATTAGAAAACTGTTCTTCTTGTTTACCATAATATAACTGACCTGTGACATCAAAGTCCCAGTTTTGTGATATGCTATTGAACCTGCTATTGCTGGTGTAAATGTTTTAGAAGCTTGACCAAAAAAGGACCATTTATTTGGCATCAGGTGTTTTACGTCAATAGATTCACTGTATAATTGAGAAGTATCATAAGCATTTGTGTTACTTATACCATCACTATTATATAATGTAGAAACATTTAAGGAAATATCATTTTTGAAATAATAATCAAACGAAATGGAACCTACAAAAGCATTGTCTTCGATGGAATTGCCATAGGGCATAAAATAACTTAATTCTCCTTTGAAACCCATATCTTTTATAACACCTTCCCAGCCTAACCCCAAGGTGTAATTTTCCAAATATTTGGCGACTATCATTTGAAAATCATATTGAAATTTGTTGAAATTATACTTTATAGCCACTGTATTATTTTTCCATTCATCTGTATAATTAATAGCAATTTCTAAACTGGAATTTCCAGAAGTGAAATATTTTGCTCTTAAGGCATCTGTCCCTGGTCGCTCTTCGTAATCAAAATCAAAAAAGCTGTAAGCATTAAAAAGGTCATTTGGATTCCAAACCAAATTCTTACCCCAATTTATACGCTGACGACCTAAAACCAACTGCCATTTGTTTGAATGATAATCTACATACAACCGGTCAATATTTGAAAGCATAATAAGTGCTGGCCGATTTATCAATAAAGCAGTCATATCTATATCTTGGTTTGAATTTTCAACCATTGACGCATAGTCTGGAATTGATTTGACTGAAGTGCCCCAAAATATCCTATTACGTAATTCGATTGCTAGCGTAAGATTATCATTGGCATACATCTTAAAGTTCAATCTATTATGAATTAGATTGTCATTTCCTATACTATCCAAGGAAGTAAAACTAGAAGTGTTTAAATACTTTACATAACCCGAAAAGTCTACATGTTCAGAACCCCAATTTTGCTTTTCCTGTGCCGTCATATTGATTATTGATGCAATAACCAAAATATAGAATACTATGTGCTTTGTTAACTTCAACTTAATTACTTGGTATCCTTAATTATTTTACCATCTTCCAATGTTACTATACGATGTGCCCTATCAATAACGCGTTGATCATGCGTTGAAAAAACAAATGTTATTCCTTCTTTTTCATTGAGTTGCTCCATAATGTCAAGAAGATCTGATGTGGATTTTGAATCTAGATTAGCAGTAGGTTCGTCAGCTAATACAAATTTAGGTTTGGAAGCCAATGCTCTGGCCACTGCAATTCGCTGTTGTTGACCGCCACTCATTTCATTGGGACGTTTTGATGCTTGACTTTCCAATCCAACCGATTTGAGCAAAGATTCAACTCTATTATCAATTTCTTCTTTCGATTTATGCTGCAAAAGCATAATGAAACCTACATTTTCCTTAGCGTTAAGGACTGGGATTAAATTATAAGCCTGAAACACAAAACCAATATTTTGTAATCTGAAATTGATAAGTTCGTTTTCCTTCATTCCAATGATATCTGTTTTATCGACAAGCACTTCTCCTGAATTAGGCTTGTCAAGGCCACCAATAATATTGAGCATGGTACTTTTTCCGGACCCCGAAGGACCAACAATAGCAGTGAACTCTCCCTTTTCTACAGCCAAGGATACTCCGTTAAGAGCCCTTACTTCATTGCCTTTACCCTCATTATAAACTTTTGTTAGGTTTTCTGTTTTTATAACATTCATTTTTGTTGAGTTTTAAATTTTTATCAAATAGCTTTCACGGCTTCTGCTGGATTTAATTTTAAAGCTCTTCTTGCTGGTATAATGGCTGCAATCAAAGCTACAGAAAGTGTCATTAGTGTAATATCTACATACATGGCAAATGGCAGTTTGGTAAATACTCTTGCACCCATACCTAAACTTTCCAGTCCTTTGGCCACAGCCGATAAATTGATGCCATTCCTACCAAAATATTCAATCGTCCATATTGACAACAATACACCTAGAAGCGCCGCTATAAAAGCCAAGAAAAGTGTTTCCAAAATAATCATGGTAAAGACTTTTCGTTTATCCATACCAACAGATAGCAACATCCCTATTTCTCGTTTTCGTTCCAGAACCGCCATGAGCATAGTATTAACAATGCCAAAAGCCAAGGCTAATAAGATAATCCCCATAAAAATGTAAATAAAGTTGCTCATGGCTTCTTGGGCATAGCCCAATTCTGGTGAAAGTTGATCCCAACTTTCAACGGAATTGTTTGTTTTGATTTGGTTCTCTACAGTTTCAGTTTCAGTAATGTTATCACACAAGATGGCTATTTCATGGTATTTGCCACTTAAACTAACTAGTGGAGCTAAATCATCATACTTCACAAATACATTTTCCTCATCAAACGAACTGTTTATGGTTTTAAAAATTCCTTCAACCCTAAAACCAGTTGAAACGGTATTATTATTGGAATCTTGAAAGTTGAGTACCACCTTGGAATTGACTTTAACACCTAATTTATTGGCTAGTTTTTCCCCAATGATAATTGGATTTCTTTTTAGTTTGTACAAATAGGTTCCTTGCACCAGTTTTTCTGAAATATCTGTGACATTTTTTTCTTTATCAGGGAATATTCCCATAATCTTCACACCATAATTACCATGAGCTGTAGATGCCATTCCTTGTAATACCAACCGTTTCGTATAAGCCGTTACATGACTCATGGTGTCTATTTCTTTTAAAAGAGTATTACTTCCTATGATAGTATCTTTTTTATCAAAATTTTCCTGAAAACCAGCATTGTGAATTTGGATGTGGGACAAATTTGTATTTATAAAACTACTCAAACGCTGATCGTTCATACCGGAGACCATGGCCATGATAAACAACCCAGACCAGATGCCTAAAACTACCGAAGCAATGACAATACTGCTTCGTAGTTTATTACGCCAAACGTTTCTCCAAGCAATCATTAATAATGTTTTCATTTTGTTACTTTAAAAAGTTAACCTCTCATAGCATGCAGAGGATTCAGTTTTTTAATAATTAAGATAGGATATAGAGATACCAACAAGGCTATTATGAAAATTAGTGAAGCATGCACCAAGGGCAGGTCAGGTTGTATGTAAAATGGAATTTCTGCATTAAACCCGAAGTTCTCCATCATTTCGGCTTGTGTACCAGGTAGTACCAAAGGGTCGTAGTGTTTCCACAACATGATTGGATACGCAAGAAGAACACCCATAATTACTCCCAACAATGATAGTATAATGGTTTCTATAAACACCATAAACATTAACTTGCCTTTTTTCATCCCAATAGAGACGAGCACACCAAATTCATATTTTCTTTCTTGTGTCATCATTAGTACGGTGCCAAAAATTCCAAAGATGAGAATCATGTACAGGATAGCTATCATCAACAATCCACCAACACTATCTGCTAAAATGGTTTGTTGCAATTCAGGCATCATTTGTTGCCAGTTCATTACTTCATAGTTACTGTCCAACTTGCTTGAGATTGCTTTTTGCAACGACTTAAGTTGGACATTGTCATTTTTATCTACCACAAGACTTGTAACAATGCCAGATGCACTAAAAAGATTTTGGGCATCTTCCAAGGACATCATAGCCGTAACTTTATTCAAGGCAGGGTTTTTCAAGTCTATAATTCCAGAAATATGAAATTTATCAGCAGCCAACATTCCATGGTATCCCTGTCCTACAAAAACCAAAGTATCATTGGTTTCTACTTTAAAATAAGAGGCTACTCCTTTTCCTATAATAATATCCTTTGGGTTTTGAGGAAGGAAACCTGTTATCAATTTTGAATTTATATCCTGTAATTTTTGTTCCTTCTTAAAATCAACCCCATTGAGACTAATTACTTTAGTAAGGTCGCCAAAGGACAATAAACCATAATTTTCCAATCTTGGTAAAATCGTTTCAACACCTTCTGTGTTTGACAATTGATTAATTAAGTTACTAGTTACAATTATTGAATTATCTATTGATCGATTATCCCAATATCCTTTATGATGTAGCTGTATATATCCTGTATATGAACCTACCACATTGTCTATCATACCCTTATAAGTACCCAACTGCATAGAACGCATGATTAAGGAAAGGAATATTGCTATGAGTATAGAGGCTACAGTAATTAGACTCCTTTTTTTATTACGCCAAATGTTTCTCCAGGCAATTTTTAGAATCATTGTTTACTAATTAATAATTAATGGATGCGTTTCATGTAATTGGTGGTAAAGTATTCATCAGGTATATCGATACCAAACTTCCACTGACTATAACTAATTACCGTAGATTGTCCCGGTTTATCGACCGGCACAACAGTTAGTTTTGAAGGAAGTAACTTGCTATCAAATGTTTTTACGTCCGATCCTATCATTTGATTGACCAAAAACATATCTTCATCATAAAAATCTATTTGCATCTGCATGTATTCTTTTTCATCAATCCAAATGATTATTTTTCCCCAAACAACAGC
>CAXBID010000293.1:0-4855 GCA_963975495.1 uncultured Flavobacteriaceae bacterium
ATAGTATATCAATCTATATCAAAAACCTGTTAATCGTATGATTTACAGGTTTTTCTGTTTTTAACGGTGTCATATGAATGTAAATAATGCAGTTAAAAAAGTCAACAAATCGGATAACAAATCGATTTTAGTAAAAGTGTTGTCCGAATTGTTAAAATTCAATGATTAGTTGATAGAATAAATGTATCTTTAAAGTGATTTGACTTTCGTCTGGTAATAAATAAGTATTAACAAAAAGACGAAATCATGAGAACAACAGCAACTTTCAGTATTTTGTTCTGGGCGGATTTTTCCAGGGCAAAAAACAACCAAGCCTCCATTTACGTAAGAATTACGGTAAATGGCAAACGCGCAACAATCAGTTTAAAACGAAAAGTTCCGGTATCCGATTGGGATGCACATAAGGGGTGTTCCCGAGGGACTAATCAAAATACTAGGATGCTTAACAACTATTTAGAAGAAGTAAATAGTGGTATTTTTATGTGTTATCAAGAATTAAAGCTAGAACATAAGCTTATAACCTCCCAAGCCATAAAGTCAAGATACTTAGGGGAAGATGAGCAGAATCATTCTGTTATTGATATTATTAAGTATCATAAAGAAGATATGGAAGGCAAATTAAAATGGGGCACTCAAAAAAACTACTATACCACACAAAAGTATATCTCAAAATTTCTATTGGAGAACTACAAGACCACCGATATCTATTTGCAAGAACTCGATTATAATTTCATAATTAAGTTTGAAAAATATCTAAGGGGTTATATGCCAAAGGATCATCAAAAACCAATGGGAAATAATACGGTCATGAAACATATCGAACGGTTTAGAAAACTGATAAACCTAGCATTTAAACTGGGATGGATAGAACGTGACCCTTTTGTTAATTTCAAAGCCCAATTTATAAAAACGGAAAGAGGGTTTTTAAGTTTACAGGAATTGAGAACAGTAGAGGAGAGGCAATTCACGATTGAGCGATTACAATTGGTCAAAGATCTGTTTGTGTTCAGTTGCTATACCAGTTTAAGCTATATAGATGTCATTAATTTAACGGAAGATAATATTAATATAGGCATCGACGGAGAGTTATGGATTCACTATAAACGAGAGAAAACAACGAAGTCTATAAGAATCCCACTATTACCACAAGCATTAGAAATAATAGAAAAGTATAAAAGAAAAAACAAGTCAAAGATTAAAGAAAGTTTGTTTCCAAAAATCTCAAACCAAAAATTGAATGCCTACCTAAAGGAAATAGCTGATATATGTGGTATCAAAAAGAATTTAACATTCCATATTGCTAGACACACCTTTGCCACCACGGTAACATTAAGCAATGGTATGCCTATAGAAACAGTCTCAAAATTATTAGGACATTCCAGAATATCAACTACTCAAATTTACGCTAAGGTTATTGAGCGAAAAGTGAGTGATGATATGAAAAAGCTAAGAGAACAGTTTTTGAACGCAAAAAACGATTCAGATAAGGTGTATCAAAGTTTATAGATCTTCCGATAGTAGCTTAAAAGTAAAAAGGGAATCATTTAAAAACGATTCCCTTTTTCAATAAAATTTTTTATAGTAATTTTATTGGTCTCAAAAATAGTTAAAACTATGTACTTTAGTGCATTTCGCTTTAGCTTCTAAAAACTTTACTTTTGATTTATGTCAGAATCAAGGTCAAATGGACATAGTGTATCAAGATTAAGTGCTCATATAGTTTGGAGCACAAAATACTGATATCATGTTTTAAAAGGCGATATTCAGATGCGTTGTCGTTCTTTACTGATTCAAATATGTGATGCTGAAGATGTCCAAATATTAAAAGGAGTTATAGCTTACCAAAAAATGAAGACTATATTAATCTTAACCTTTATTTATTCTAAGATGCGTTCAATTTTAGATAAGTTTTTTATGGCATAAACTAAAAGAGAGCAATTTGTAAGTTTATAGATGCTTCTTGTCAGGAGCAAATAAATTCGTGAAAATATGATTGCAAATCGCATCTATTTTAGAAGGCTTTGTTTGTAATTTCTCCTGTTTTCGTCACGCCAAAACAATAATTTTATAACTTGCTGATTTTATTTTACTTATAATCCGGAAAATCAACTTTTGGGTGTCCCGTTTGTTTTTTTGGTTAATTTAGCTACATGTTTGTAAGGCAAAAGAAGAACAGGTCAGGTAGTGTCAGCGTTCAGATTATATCCAAATCGCACGGAAAATATAAAGTCATAAAATCTTTTGGCAGTTCTTCAATTCCCGAAACAATATTGGGCAATGTACTAAAGGCAAAACAGGAAATACGTCGTTTAGAATCTTCTCCAAGTTTGTTTGTTTCGGGAAAAGATGTTTTAATAGAATCGTTTTTGAGCGAAGTTGAAAATGCACAGATACGCACCATTGGCCCGGAACTGGTTTTCGGTAAAATCTTCGATCATATAGGCTTCAATGTTATAAACGAAGAACTTTTTCGACATTTGGTGGTTGCTCGATTGGCTTTTCCCCTAAGCAAACTTAAAACCATCGAATATCTTTATCGTTATCAAGGAATCAGTCTTGAGATAAGTACGGTCTATCGCTTTTTGGACAAATTGAACGATGAATTAAAAAACAGGGTCGAGCAAATCGCTTTTGCCCACACAAAACGGATTTTAAACAATAATATCAGCATCGTATTTTACGATATGACCACGCTTTATTTTGAAGCCGGTGATGAAGATGATTTGCGTAAAACAGGCTTTAGCAAAGACGGGAAACACAGTAATCCCCAAATATTTTTAGGCTTGTTGGTAGGTTTGGAAGGTTATGCCATTGGCTATGATATTTTTGAAGGTAATATTTACGAAGGACATACTTTAATACCTACCATTGAAAAAATCAGCAAAAAATTCAATTTGTCAAAACCAATTGTAGTGGCAGATGCGGGATTGTTATCTTCTAACAACATCAAAGCACTTCTGGAAAATCACTATCAATTTATACTTGGTGCAAGAATTAAAAATGAATCTGAAACGATTAAAACCAGAATTTTTGAATCAAATTTGAAAAACAATGAATTTGCCGTAATAGATAAATCAGAAGAGGTAAAACTAATCATCGCCTATTCTGATAAAAGAGCTAAAAAAGATGGGCATAATCGCAAGAAAGGACTGGAAAGATTAGAGAAAAAAATAAAATCAGGGAAACTTACCAAATCAAGCATCAACAACAGAGGTTATAATAAATACCTGAAAATGGAAGGTGAAATAATGGTAACCATAGATAGGGACAAGTTTGATAAAGATAAAATATGGGACGGTTTAAAAGGATATATTACCAATTGCAAACTCAAACCAGAAGAAATAGTCGATAATTACAAAAACTTATGGCATATTGAAAAAGCCTTTAGAATGCCAAAAACAGATTTAAGAATACGTCCGATCTACCATCGAAAACGAAAAAGGATCGAAGCTCATATTTGTCTATCGTTCGTCGCTTATTCAATATACAAAGAACTTGAAAGGGTATTAAAAATAGAAAAATATCCTTTATCGGTTGAGAAAGCAGCTGAGCTAACACACAACATGTATCAAATTGAAATTACATTGCCCGAATCCTTACACTCTAAAAATATTCTTCTAAAAATGGATGAAAACCAGAAACAGTTAATCGAAATTATTGATAAATTTTACTAGGGTGTCCCATTGACGAAAACAGGAAAGAGAGCAATTTGTAAGTTTATAGATGCTTCTTGTCAGGAGCAAATAAATTCGTGAAAATATGATTGCAAATCGCATCTATTTTAGAAGGCTTTGTTTGTAATTTCTCGGAGATTTCCCCATGAAATTCTTAAAAATTCTTGAAAAATACAAAGGGTCATCAAATCCAACCTTGAAGCTGATTTCTTTTATGCTTAAATCCGTATAGTTTAAAAGTTCACAAGCTTTTTGAACTTTCTTTAAATTAAAAAAAACCAACAAAGGGTAGCCTGTTTTGGTTTTAAACTTGGTGTGTAAGTATGATTTGGAGTAGTTAAATTTTTCAGCTAATTCATCAAGCGTGAAATTCTCATTTAAATTATTCATTAAGAAACTTTTTATTAAATCAACCAAAGTGTCACTATGATGTGATTTAATGTTTGATTCGAAATCATGATATATAAATGAGCTTATAAAGTTTAAGCTTAAAAGGTTGGCATATTCTATGTGGTTTTCTAAATAATTGTTATTAAATAAATTAAATATTTTTTCAAATTGCTTAATTCTATCAATTGAAAATGGAATGTTTTTATAATTGTTAGAATGTGTTGCCGCGTATCTATTGTATAACTCTGGGGCAAGTATCCCTTTAAAGTGAAACCAATAAATACTCCATGGGTCGGTTTCGTCGGCCTTATATTCATGTCCTGTGTTTTTTGGGATGATAAAAAACTGGTTAGGTGTTATTGAAGTCTTAATGTTATTTAGATATATATAGCCTTTCCCTTTTGTGCAATAAATAAAAATGTACTGATTTGCGCCGTTTTTTCTTAAACGGTAATGATGATATGCCATTGGGTAGTAGCCTAAATCACTCACGTAGAAATTTTGAGTTATCTGATTAGATTTTACAATGTTAATAACTGATCTTGGAAAAGCAATCATTTTTTGGCCAAGAAACCCCTCTTTTAAAGCATTATTGTCCATTTTTTAGGTTTTAATGTCTATTTTTATTAAAATTTAAATCTTTAATTTTGAATCTATTAAGTACTGAAAGTATTTTAATATTAATGATTATGGTGTTATTAAGATGAATACACCGTTTAAAGGTAGTTATTTTTTAATTAACAAGCTTTATTTTTTTCTGTGCTTATAAATGTAAAATTGTCTATGCCAAA
>CAXBID010000294.1:0-4851 GCA_963975495.1 uncultured Flavobacteriaceae bacterium
AAGCTGGGTATTTTCTAAACGTAATCCCAATAGAAATGAGAATTCCCCAAACTTAAATCTAATATATAATTTAGGTAAAGATGAAGGTGTTGAAGAAAGCATAACCTTAGGGTATAATAGAAGAATAAACAGACCTCGTGGTTGGTATATTAATCCTTTCCCTACAAGGTCTAGTCGAACTAATGTATTTCAGGGGAATCCTAATTTAAATCCTGCTTTTGCCAGTGCTTTTGATTTAGGGTACTTAAAACGATGGGAAAAGCTAACTTTAACATCATCTGTTTATTATCAATACGAAACAGATTCTTTTGAGCGTATAGAAGAAAACACAGGTCAGCAAACATCTGATGGCATAGATATTATAAGAACTATACCCGTAAACCTTTCTACAAACGAAAGAACTGGTGCTGAGTTAGGGATTTTATATAATCCTGAAAAATGGCTTAGACTCAATTCAAGCTTTAATATCTTTCAATTTAAAACAGAAGGCGAATTTAATGGTGTTGATTATGCAGCTAATAATACCAGTTGGTTTGCTCGTTTTAGCAGTAAGGTTACACTACCATCAAAAATAGATTGGCAAACAAATGCGTTTTATAGAGCTGCTAGACAAAATACCCAAGGTGAAAGTAGAGGCATCTTTTCTTTGGATTTAGCCCTCAGTAAAGATCTATTAAATGACAATGCCACTATTTCATTAAACGTTCGAGATTTATTGAATTCTAATAAAAGGAATTCTTCTACAACCACCGAATTTTTCTCAAGAGATAGTGAATCGCAGTGGAGACAAAGACAAGTTAATCTATCATTCATTTACAGGTTTAATGAGCAAAAACAAAATAATAGTAGAAATAATAACAACGGTGGTGGCGATGATGATTTTGATTTTGAGGGTTGATTAAAACTGATTTAAAGAATTGAAAAATCTAAACTTGAATTAGATATAACAAAAACGAGAACTAAATTTAGTTCTCGTTTTTGTTATATGATTATTAATTATTGCTCTATGCGTTTCGCTTAGCCTTCTTCGCTTCCCTTTTTTCTTTAAATCTTTCCACCATTGCACCTATCATCCAATATGGCATCACAAAAACCATTAAAAAAATCATTAACCAAAATCCTATGGTTAGAATGGTTAAAAATGCTAAAAAGCCTAAATACTGATCAAATTCAAACATAATTGTTGGTATCTATTAAAAAACTTATGCAAAGATAATGCAAAGGTATTTGTTATACAATATCAAGTTAAAAATTATTAACAGACTTTTTAACTAATCTAAATTAGGCTGCGGTGTCATTCTCAGATAAGGCTTTACCTCTTTATAACCTTTTGGGAAAATAGATGGGATATCTGCAGTAGCCACTGATGGCACAACCACACAATCATTACCATTCTTCCAGTTTGCCGGTGTAGCAACCTTGTGATATGCCGTTAGTTGTAATGAATCGATAACACGCAATAATTCATCAAAATTTCTTCCTGTTGAAGCAGGATAAACAATAATAAGTTTTACTTTTTTATCTGAACCTATAACAAAAACTGATCGCACGGTTAATTTACTATCCGCATTAGGATGAATCATATCGTAAAGCTCAGATACTTTTCGGTCTTCATCAGCTATAATAGGAAAGTTTACCGTTGTGTTTTGTGTTTCGTTAATGTCTTTAATCCAGTCATTATGTGCGTCAACACCATCAACACTTAAAGCTACAACTTTTACGTTACGTTTATCAAATTCAGCTTTATATTTTGCAACCGTTCCTAATTCGGTCGTGCAAACGGGCGTGTAATCTGCAGGGTGCGAAAATAATATACCCCAGCTATCCCCTAGCCATTGATGAAAATTAATGTCGCCTTCTGTAGATTTTGCTGTAAAGTTTGGAGCTTCATCTCCTAATCTAATTGTTGCCATAATATTTTTATTTAATTATTAGTCTATTGTAAATTTTTATATCCTACTAAATTAATAGATTTAACACATTTTACCCCATAATATTAGTTATATCTCTGTTAAAAAAAGTTATAAAAACTAACATATATCATAATACAAACCATGTTAAAACAATTAACTTTGTAACTCAAATTAAATTATCCAGAACATGAGTTTTAGAATAGAAAAAGATACTATGGGCGAGGTTAAAGTACCTGCCGATAAACTTTGGGGCGCACAGACAGAACGCTCTAGAAACAACTTTAAAATAGGACCTTCAGCTTCTATGCCCTTAGAAATTGTATATGGTTTTGCTTATTTGAAAAAAGCTGCTGCTTACACAAATTGCGAATTAGGTGTTTTACCTGTTGAAAAACGCGATTTGATTGCACAGGTTTGTGAGGAAATATTGGAAGGCAAGCATGACGACCAGTTTCCGTTGGTCATTTGGCAAACAGGTTCCGGTACACAGAGTAATATGAATGTAAACGAAGTCATTGCTAATAGAGCACATCAACTTGCTGGAAAAGTAATTGGTGAAGGCGAAAAAACCATTCAACCCAATGATGATGTAAACAAATCGCAATCCTCAAATGATACTTTCCCTACTGGAATGCACATTGCGGCTTATAAGAAAATAGTAGAAACCACAATTCCCGGAGTTAAGCAATTACGTAATACCTTAAAGAAAAAATCTGAAGCGTTTAAATCTGTTGTCAAGATCGGTAGAACCCATTTAATGGATGCGACACCTATTACACTTGGTCAAGAATTATCTGGCTACGTGGCTCAATTAGAACACGGTATTAAAGCGTTAGAAAACACCTTACCACATTTAAGTGAATTAGCTTTAGGAGGAACTGCGGTAGGAACTGGTTTAAACACGCCTAAAGGTTATAGTAAACGTGTAGCAGAATATATTGCCGATTTTACAAATTTACCATTTGTAACCGCTCCTAATAAATTTGAGGCTTTAGCGGCCCACGATGCCTTAGTGGAAACTCATGGTGCCTTAAAACAATTAGCTGTTTCATTAAATAAAATAGCTAATGATATTAGAATGATGGCTTCTGGTCCGCGCTCTGGAATTGGAGAAATTACAATACCTGCAAACGAACCTGGAAGTTCTATTATGCCAGGTAAAGTAAACCCAACACAATGCGAAGCTTTAACCATGGTTTGTGCTCAAGTTATGGGTAACGATGTTGCCGTTTCTGTTGGTGGTTTACAAGGCCATTATGAATTGAATGTTTTTAAACCAGTAATGGCTGCAAACGTATTACAATCGGCTCAATTAATTGGTGATGCCTGTGTGAGTTTTGACGTTAATTGTGCGGTAGGTATTGAGCCAAATCATGAGGTTATTACTAAACTACTAAACAACTCTTTAATGCTTGTAACCGCTTTAAACACAAAAATTGGATATTATAAAGCGGCTGAAATTGCCAATACAGCTCATGAAAACGGTACTACTTTGAAAGAAGAAGCCGTTAGGTTAGGCTATGTTTCAGCCGAGGATTATGACGCTTGGGTAAAACCTGAGGATATGGTTGGCAGTTTAAAATAAACGCTTAAAGGAATTGAAATAAAAAACAGGTAAATTAATTTACCTGTTTTTTGGTTGGTTAGCTATCAATCCTTCGTATTTTACAATTGAACTGGTTTAAACCAGTTCATTAAAAGGAAATCGAGTCAAATATATAATTTAACATATCCTTAGTTGTTAACAAATGTTAATAACTCTTAATTTTTTTCTTGATTCTGCTTAATTGAACGGCGGTAATACCCAAGTAAGATGCTATATGATATTGGGAAATTAATTCATCTATGTTTGGATTTTGCCTTCTTAGTTCTAAATACCTACATGTGGCATCCATCGAAATCATCTCGACCAAACGCTTTTCATACTTCACGTACAATACTTCTAAAATCTTGGTATATAAAGCTTTAAGCTTTGGTTTTTTATCGCATAACGTCATAAGCTTATGATAATCGACTTCATAAATTTTACATTCTGTTAGGGTTTCAAAAACAAACATTGAGGGTTTTCTTTTTAACAGAGCAGTTAAAGAGCCCACAAAACTAGTTGGTAAATAAAAACTTTTATTAAATTCTTTTCCAGATTCAGTACATATATAGCATCGTATGGCACCTGATACAAGCATATAAATTTTTGTTGGAACGTCATCAAGTTTTACAATATGTGTGCCAGCCTCAACTCTTTTAAACTCTGTAATTTTTTGAATCTCTTTAAAAGTTTCTTCAGAAATATCAGCAATGGAATTTAAAAAGAGGAAATTTTTATTCATTTTTATTATAAGGTTAAAACGGTATTAAATGCTTTTGTTGCGTGAATTGTAGTCGTATCAAAAACTGGTACTAAAACATCTGCTTGGTTTATCAATAGCGGTATTTCTGTGCAACCCAAAATTATACCTTCTGCCCCATCTTCAATTAATTCCTCTATAATTTGCAAATAAATTTGTTTAGATGCATTATTCAGGATGCCTTTAGAGAGTTCGCTGTATATAATTTCATGAATCTTATTTCTATCATCTAACTTGGGAATAATAGTTTTTATACCAAAAGAGGCTAAAATAGCTTTATAAAAATCTTTTTCCATAGTATATTTAGTACCTAAAAGCCCAACCGTTTTTATGCTTTTCCCTACTATTTTTTCTGCAGTCGCTTCAGCAATATGTATTACCGGAATTGACACCTGTTTCCTTATCGCTTCAATGCATAAATGCATCGTGTTTGCACAAATTAAAATAACTTTAGATCCAGCATTTTCAAGACTTTTTCCAGCGTCAGACATAATGTCGTCTAACTGATCCCAATTATCCTCTTTTTGAAGATTTGAAATCTCACGGGTGCACGACAAATTTCCCTTTTCAGAGAAAAATTTGTAATTTGCAAA
>CAXBID010000295.1:0-4837 GCA_963975495.1 uncultured Flavobacteriaceae bacterium
CCTTTAAAACCCTGTGTTCGCAAAGGTTTTCTTTAAACGAACTATTTTTAATAGGACAACAATGATTTGTTTTAAAAAAAACAGGCATGTTTTTAGAATTGTATTGGTGACTAACTCAATAAAATTATAAATGATAACGGTTTATTGCTCTCGCTAAATAATTTTTTTCAAAAACCCTGCCTGTTTTTTTTAAAACCTCACAACACTAACACAACACTTACAATTGAAAAAGTTTGTGAGGTTTAGGTTTGGTTAGTTGCCTGTACCGAAGTAACTGATTATCAGAATAAAATAAAAGGGAGTTAGGACGAAACGTGCTGTTTACTGTCCGAAGACTACATTTTATTTACCAAAGCAGACTATGTAAATTGGAGTTGGAAGAACCTATATGGTTTGTAGCCTATTAAGCAATTCTTCCTTTAAGGATTTACTAACAGGAATCGCTTTTTTTGCAATTACAATATGGCTTGTTGCTACTTCATCAATTTGCGAGAGATTAACAATAAAAGAGCGATGTATGCGTATAAAATGTTTTTGAGGTAATTTTTCGTCAATGTCTTTAAGCGTCATTACCAACAAATATTCTTTTTGCTTTGAGTAGATACGGCAATAATTTCGTTCTGCTTCAATGTACAGAATATCTTTAATATCAACCCGTACCATCTTTTCAAGATGCCTTACAAAAATACTATCACTTAAAATAAAAGGAACTGTTTTTTCTTTTGGACCTGTGTTTTGTTCTTTTTCAGAATTTACCCGGTTTATGGTTAATTCTATGGCGCGCTCTAAATCTAATTTTTTGAACGGTTTGGATATAAAAGCATAGGGATTGGTAGATTTTGCACGATTGAAATGAGCTTCATCGGCATTGGCTGTCAAGTAGATAATAGGAACATCCAAATCCTTTTGCATCATTTGGGCCGTTTCTATACCATCTATTTTACCTTTTAATTGAATATCCAACAATACAATATCGGGTTTATTTTCTTTAATATGAACCAAGGCTTCTTCACCCCTAGGTATGATTCCCGTTACTTCATAACCAAGTGAGGTGAGCTGCAGCGAAATGTTTGCTGCTATAATCATTTCATCTTCAACAATTAATATTTTTATTGGTTGTTCCATTTTTTAAGCTGCTGTATTTAATTTAAAATGAAATAAAACAGAGGTGCCATTTTGGTTGTCTTCTGTCATTTCGCCATTAAGTTGCTGGGTTAGTAATTGTATAAGTTGAGAGCCAAATCCGGTGCCCCTTGGGGCTATTCCCTCTATTTTTCCTATCCCATTATCTGAAACTTTTAGGGTTAATGTCTCTGGGTTGGATTTTGATAAACTAATTGAAATATTTCCTTTTGCATCTTGAGGGAATGCATATTTAAGGGCATTGGTAAGCAATTCGTTAACAATTAGCCCTATGGGAACTGCCGTGTCCACATCTAATTCCAGATTATCCATCGCACATTCTATTTTCACTTTATCATCCGCATTAAAGGTATCTAAAATACCTTCCCCTAAATTAAGAAAATAGTCTTTCATTTCAATGCTACCCAAGTTTTTGCCTTGATAAAGTTTTTGGTGAATAATGCCCATAGATTGCACCCGGTTTTGGCTAGCCATCATAGCGTCCTTTGTAGCAGAGTCTTCTAATTGTGCCGATTGTAATGAAATTAAACTTTTAACAAGTTCTAGGTTGTTTTTAACCCGGTGATGGATTTCTTTTAGTAAGAGTTCATTTTCTGCATTTCGGATGTCTAGTAAACTATTTTTATTTTTTAACTCATTGTTTGTTTTTTCAAGTATAAGACTGGATTTTCTTTTAAGTCGATAATTACGATATACTAATCCTAATAACAAACTTCCAATTAACAGAGCGATAATAAATAGTTGTTGTTGAAACTGTTTTCGGGCTAATTCTTCTTTTTGGTTGCTTAAATTCGCTTTTAATTCATTTTCGCGCAAACTTCTTTCGTTCGTTTCTTTTTCAAAATCAAGTAATTCTGAATAATATTGTTCTTTAAATTTTAAGGCATTTATTAAATCTCCTTTTTTTTCATAAGCTTCACCAATATATAAAAGCATCATTATTGCTGGTTTTGAGTTTTTATGCTCTAAATAGTATTCCCTGGATTTCTTATAGTTTGCAATGGCAGTATCATAATTTTTGTCTTTGAGGTTAAGATCAGCAAGTAGGCCAAAACAATAAGGATAAATACCGGTTTCCTTGTTATAGGTTTCCATAATTTCTATGGATTTTACAATATTTCTTTTGCCTTCCTCGTATTGTGCAGGACCAATACTGTCTTTTCCTGTTGGCGGGTGTGTAATTAATTCGCGACCAACTGCAGCATAATACGATGAGTAAGCTAAAGGGGTTTTATAATCTTTTAGAATAGACTTTATGTTTGCCCTGTAATAACTTACAGAATCATTATTTTTATCTGTATGGTAAGAAGCCAAGGCATGATTTATTCTAAAAAACCTCCAGTTATTTTTCTTTGAAATATGGTTACGGTAATAATTATAACTTTTCAATAAATAATGATATGCCATTTCCCGTTCATCTTTAATAGCATATTTATAATAAAAAATACCCTTGTACATAGATATCCTTGCCTGTATATCATTATTTTCATCAGCTTTCAGATAATTGAGTGCTTTTGTAAATAATTCTAAAGATTCTTTTGGTCCTATGACGTTCAATTTTATGATGATTGTCCATAATGCCAGATAATCGAATTTCAAAATCCGATATCTATCCACCTCATTAGGTAACTTTGAAACAAATTCCCATCCCGTTTGCGCATTCAAATCCAATTCATCATTATAGGTTGAATAAATAATCATATCCATATAAATAGTCCCTAATTGCTCTAAATGGGTTATTTTATTTTCATCAAGACGATGTATTGCTTTATCAAAATAATAACGACTGCTATCTTGATTGTATTGGGGTATAAAATTAAACCAAACTGCTTTTTTGTGATATGCTTTACTTTGGCTTAAAAGCATATCCGTATCATTTTGCCCAAAAGCAAAGTTGAAAATTAGAGCAAAAAGGAGGCTTGATTTTATTTTCATATTAAATTTGCTGTTCTTTTATACCTTTTTTAATTTACAAGTAGTTATAGTTTGTTTTTAAGCTGCTGTATTTAATTTAAAATGAAATAAAACAGAGGTGCCATTTTTAGAATTTTCTGTCATTTTGCCATTAAGTTGCTGGGTGAGTAGTTTTATGAGTTGAGCACCAAAACCGGTGCCTTTTGGTGCTAATCCAATCGTTTTTCCAATACCATTATCTGAAACTTTTAGGGTTAATGTCTCAGGGTTGGATTTTGATAAACTAATTGAAATATTTCCTTTTGCATCTTCAGGGAATGCATATTTAAGGGCATTGGTAAGCAATTCGTTAACAATTAGCCCTATGGGAACTGCCGTGTCCACATCTAATTCCAGATTATCCATCGCACATTCTATTTTCACTTTATCATCCACATTAAATGTATCTAGAATACCTTCCCCTAAATTAAGAAAATAGTCTTTCATCTCTATGCTACCCAAGTTTTTGCCTTGATACAGTTTTTGGTGAATAATGCCCATAGATTGTACCCGGTTTTGGCTGGCCATCATAGCGTCCTTTGTTGCAGAATCCTCTAATTGGGCAGATTGTAACGAAATTAGGCTTTTAACAAGTTCTAGGTTGTTTTTAACACGGTGGTGGATTTCTTTTAGTAAGAGTTCGTTTTGTTGGTTTTTAGTATTCAGTTCCTTGTTTACCTTTTCCAGTTTTAGATTATTTGTTTTCTTCAATTTGTAATTTTGGTAAAAAAGAATGTAAGCTATAATGCCAATGCTTAGAACTATTAAGAGGATAATTTGTTGATTGTTCTTTTTTACTAATGATTTTTCTTTAGAAAAAATATCGAGTTGTAATTCTTTTTCGAGTAGGCTGCGCTCATTCCTTTCCTTTTCATATTTAAGAGACTCATTATAAAATTGGTCTTTATATTTTAGAGCAGATTCAAAATCGCCCATTTCCTTATATGTTTCCCCAATGCTAGATAAGGCTTTTGTTGCATGGTAATTATCGTTTAAGTTACTGTATGAAGTATTAGCCTTTTTATAATAGTCCAAAGCAGTATCATATTTTTTAGTTTGTAAGTCAATTTCAGCTAAAAGTTCAAAACAATAGGGATAATAGGAATTGGTTTCCATGTTATAGGTTTTCATGATTTCGGTTGCTTTTAATACATTCTCCTTTGCTTCATTATATGTATTTAAATTGTTGTTATTTGATTTTGCTTGCTGAATTAATTCATAACTATACATGGTGTGATACCAAATGTGAGCCAAGGGCTTTTTATAGCTAGTAAGTACCGATTTTAACTTGTTATGGTAAAAGTAAACAGAGTCCTGATTGTTGCCTGTATATTGGTATATTAATTCTGCGTAAATCATATACAGTTTATCCGGGTTTTTGGAAACATCTGTTTTTTCATAATAGTTAAGACTGTTATGAATGTATTTAAGCGCCAATTTTTTTTCTTCAGGAAGCCCGTATGCAGCATAGTAGAGTCCTTTTTTTAAATCTATTTGAGCTTTTAAATCTGGTTCATCTATATTTTCTATTTTTTTAAGTGCTTTAGAAAATAAGTCTAAAGATGTTTTACGATCACCTTTTGTCAGTTTTAGATTAGACCAGTGGACTAGATAGTCGAAATTTAACATCTTGTCATCATCATTATCGTTTAAGTCCTTTAATTTAGACCATCCTATTTCTGCTAGTGAATCTTGAATTGAAACAGAATAACTTCTATTCTTCTTTTTCATTCGTTCAAAA
>CAXBID010000296.1:0-4807 GCA_963975495.1 uncultured Flavobacteriaceae bacterium
TATACCAACCCAGACGATTTTAAAGACTTTTTATTCTCACAAAACTTTGAAAATAAAGCCTTGCTTTTAATGAGTTCTGGTAATTATGGTGGTTTGGATTTTGATGCTGTTAAACAGTTGATAGTATAATTTTTATTCTTTCGTTAAACGGTTATGCATTAGTGCGGTTTTGTGTGCGAGGATTTTCCGCAGGAAAATCAGAAGCTAGCAAACGCATAATTAACTTTGGTTTAGCTAAAACTAGCAATTTTTTATATACGGCTTGCACAGTTTTTTTCTTAAAATTCACCCGAAATTATTTGATCCAATTCAATACGTTCTCCGTCTGGTCCTTTCAGAAATACATGTTTCAATTCAAGTCCATGAGTTTGAACCAATCGTAACGGACTGATTATTTCAGCACCAGCGTTTAGGGCTTTTTGAAGTGCTTTATCGATGTCTTTAACATCAATTCCAACATGCTGGAATAAAGCAAAATTCTCAATAGTATCCATTGTCTCTACCTCCTTCAATTCAAAAACAAAGTCCTGTCCTGGAAATTTAAGAAATACAATATTGGTTTCAACTTCTTTTTGAGTTCCATCTTCATAAGTCCAAACAATATGTTTTACCTTGTCATTAGTCACTTTAAGATCGAATGCTTTAGTATAAAACTCGACAGACCTTTCCATATCCGAAACTACGAGAAACACATGATTGAATCTGGGTGATAGAGGTTCCTTCGGCCCGCATGAAGTCAAAATTATAGCTAATGTGATTAATGAATAAATATTTTTCATAATGAATTATTATATGGTGAATTGTACACAACGACATGATATGAAGTCGTTTTAATGTTTTATATTTAATGTTAAACGAAGGTAGTTGAAATTTTTTTACAAAGTCAATTATTTCAACTTCTCCCTAAAAAAAGCAATAGTCCTATACCAAGCTAAAGTAGCTGCCTTTTCATCATAACGTGGTGTTGTGTTATTATGAAATCCGTGGTTAACATCTTCATAAAAATGAGCGGTATATTCTATATGGTTTGCTTTTAAAGCGGTTTCGTAATCTGGCCAACCAGCATTAACACGCGTATCTAAACCAGCGTATTGTAATAACAAAGGAGATTTAATTTGTGCAGTTTCTTCAGCTGTTGGTTGCCCACCATAGAACGGTACTGCGGCAGATAAGCTAGGTATTTTAACCGCCATCATATTAGATATCCAACCACCAAAACAAAATCCAACTACCCCTATGTTTCCATTACAATGGTCATGGGACATTAAATAATGATAAGCTGCAATAAAATCTTCTAGCATCTCATTTCTATCACGCTTACGTTGTAAAGCGCGTCCTTCATCATCATTTCCAGGGTAACCACCCAAAGGCGATAAAGCATCTGGTGCCAACGTTATAAATCCTTCAAGGGCTGCACGTCTGCCAACATCTTCAATATATGGGTTTAAACCTCTGTTTTCATGCACTACAACAATTCCAGGTAATTTGCCTTTAGCACCATCTGGTTTAGATAACAAGCCTTTTATGTTGCCTCCACCTTTTGGCGACTCGTAAGTTATATATTCAGAATCTAAACGTTCATCATTTGGTTTAACTAGAATACTATCCATATAATTTGGTGTAATAAAGCTTAGTAATGAAGATACGGTTATACCTCCAATGGCATAAAGTGATAATTTTTCAATAAAATGACGTCTGTCAATTTTATTATGGGCATAGTCATCATACAAATCAAAAACGTCTTGATTGATGTCTTCTTTTTTTAATGGTTTCATGTGAATGTGTTTATTTGTTATTTAAAGGTCACATGCAACATCAGCTTAATCATTTTTAGGAGTGATCAAATCTTTAGTCACAGATGTTTCATTATGAATGTTTTTATTGTTTCTGAAATTTACAATATTTATCTTTAGCAAATGCAAGAAAAACCACCATCGTTTTCAATAAAAAATTGGAGTCAAGACGATCAACCCCGCGAGAAGTTACTTTATAAAGGAAAAGCGGCGCTTAGTGACGCTGAATTGGTTGCTATTTTGATAGGTTCGGGAAACAGGGATGAAAGTGCAGTTGCACTATGTAAACGTATATTGGCAAGTGTTGATAATAATTTAAGTGAATTAGGAAAGCTTTCCATTAAACAACTAATGGACTTTAAAGGTATTGGTGAGGCCAAAGCCATTACTATAGTAGCAGCCTTGGAATTGGGAAGGCGTAGAAGAGGTGAAGAGGCTTTAGAAAAAAAGAAAATAACATCCAGTAATTCGGTTTTTGAATTGATGCAACCTATAATTGGAGAACTGCAACACGAGGAATTTTGGATTATTTATTTAAATAATTCCAATAAGGTCATTCAAAAAAACCAATTAAGCAAAGGCGGTATTACAGGCACTTTGGTAGATGTGCGTTTGGTGCTTAAAAATGCCTTAGAAGTTGGTGCTACAGGATTAATATTGGCGCACAATCACCCTTCAGGAACTCTAAAACCAAGTGAATCCGATAAACAAATAACTAATAAATTGAAGCTTGCAGCACAAAGTTTAGATATTAAAGTTTTAGACCATTTGATTATCACAGAAAAAGCATACTTTAGTTTTGCTGATGAATCACTGCTGTGAAAGCACCAAAAAACCAAATACTAAATTCAAAAACGTAAAATATGGAATGATGAAATAATTGGAATTTGTAATTTTTAAAATTGGAATTTGTAAAAAAATGCTTCTAGTTTACACACATAAAATATCGCCCCGTTTAAAATATGTTTTCAGGCATATTTGTACCAGAGTGCTGGGTATTAAGGTGAAATTTACCACTAAAATAGAAGAATTTATTGCCCACGACAGCCTAAAAATGTCATACACCAAACAACAACTTGGTAATGAGTTTTTTATTAAAAGTCATGATATTTTATTTGAGCAAGGTTTAGATGATATTGAAATCCAAATTCAAGATTGGGGGCATACCAAATGCTTTTTTTATACTGGTGAGAAAAGTGCTATTCCGTTTGATATTTTTGCAGCATCCTTCTATATGTTATCAAGATATGAAGAATATTTACCTCATGTAAAAGATGAATTTGGACGTTTTACAGCATCAGAAAGTTTAGCCTATAAATACGGTTTTCTTTACCAACCAGTTGTAGATATTTGGGCATATAAATTTAAACATGCATTACAGAAGCAATTTTCGGAATTTCAGTTTCCAAATAAAGCCTATCGTATAAAACCCATTATTGATGTACCGTCTGCCTATAATTATAAATTAAAAGGCATTATGCGAACTTTAGGAGGTACAATGAAAGACTTCTTGAAATTTAGATTTAGAAGCTTGTATAAAAGATTTACGGTGATATTAGGCTTTAAGCACGACCCTTATGACACATTCAAATATATAATTAACAGGCAAAAAAACACTAAATTCAAGTTCTTGTTTTTTTTCTTGATAGGAGATTATTCTACTTATGACAAAGCCATAAACCCAAATAAAAAGAAGTTTGTAGCATTAATTAAACATGTAGCAGATTATTGCGATGTTGGTTTAAAAACATCTTTTTTTGCTATAGATAATGCGTCTGTTTTAAAGAAAGAAAAGATTAAAATAGAGGCCATTATTAATAAACCACTAATAGCTACCAGACAGTCTTTTTCTAGACTTAATCTACCAGATTCCTACAGGCATTTAATTGAGCTGGAAATTAAGGAAGATTATACTATGGGTTATGTAAATCATATGGGTTTTAGAGCGGGATCTTGCACACCTTTTTTGTTTTATGATTTAGATTTTGAGATTCAAACACCTCTTAAAATATATTCATACCATATGATGGATTATGCCTTGTTAAATAAGCAATCTTTACTGGATAAAAAGAAAGCTTTAAATGAAATTATATATCAAATAAAGCAAGTTGATGGCGAGTTTGTTCCTGTTTTTCACAATTATACGTTTTCTGATAATAATCGATGGAATGGTTTTAAGGAATTGTTTAATTTAATTTTAGACTCCACAAATGAAGATTGATAATATAAC
The DNA here is from genome assembly GCA_963975495.1 of uncultured Flavobacteriaceae bacterium. Classification (GTDB taxonomy): domain Bacteria; phylum Bacteroidota; class Bacteroidia; order Flavobacteriales; family Flavobacteriaceae; genus CAXBID01. Next base: position 4,024 of record CAXBID010000296.1, read on the forward strand.
CGATGTGTTTTTTGATTTAGACCATACACTGTGGGATTTTGATAAAAATTCAGCCTTAACATTTAATAAAATATTTAAGTTAAATAATATTGAAGTTGATTTAAATAGCTTTTTGTCTTATTACAAACCTATTAATTTGGCGTATTGGAAACTTTATAGGGAAGAAAGAATAGAAAAAGAAGCATTGCGGTTTAACCGATTAAATGATGCTTTTTTAGCTATGAGCCATAAGTTGGATGAAGATTTGATTTTTAAACTATCTGATGATTATATAACGCATTTAACAACTTTTAATCATTTATTTGAAAACACGTTTGAAATTTTAGACTACTTAAGCGTTAATTATCAGTTACATATTATAACCAATGGGTTTGAGGAAGCACAGCACAAAAAATTATCACAATCCAAAATCATTCATTATTTTGCAACTATAACAAATTCAGAAATGGTTGGTGTAAAAAAACCAAATCCCCAAATTTTCAATTATGCATTAAAGCAAGCAAATACTCAAGTTAATACAAGTATTATGATAGGAGATAGTTATGAGGCTGATATACTTGGGGCTAAAAACATTGGCATGGAAGTTGTTTTTTTTGATGTAAATAATTTGAATATAAATGATGAAATAAAACAAATCAATAGGCTTTTAGACTTGAAGAACTATCTTTAATGTACTAAACAAGTAATTAGTTTCGTTTTTAAATACCTACTATGAAACAAATCCTGAAATATAAAATTTGGGGATTTGGTTTTTTTACACCAACCATTTCTGAATTTGTTATAG
>CAXBID010000297.1:0-4766 GCA_963975495.1 uncultured Flavobacteriaceae bacterium
CCAGAGAGTAATATTGTGGATTCTACTTTGTTTTCCCAATCTCTACCACGTTCTACGTGTAATTTATCTGTAAATCCATTGCTCCAGTTTAAAGTTAACCAAGGAGAACTATAAGTCCATGAATTATTAGAATCACTATTAAGAGAGCCATCTGCTCCCAATACCAAACTAGTTGAAGTTTGAAAATCGGGCGACAACTGTTCATTTGCATACCCTGGTGTTACGGAATATCCCAAAATGATTTGCTCGTAAGTCCCAGCTAAGTCTGTATCAGAAATTGTTGTTTGACTAACAGCAGCATAACGCTCTGGCGATACTATTGGCCAACCATCCTCTGTCCAATGAATTTTACGAACATGTAAAATCATAAAAAACCTATTTTCTCCCGGTCTTCCTTGATGTGCCATATAATATTGGCCATTACCATCACTAAAAACCGCTGGATGAGAAACACCTTGCCAACCTGAATGCCCATTAAACTGGTATGGTGCTACAATCATAGGGCCATTATCAACTTCTGTATTAATGTCTAAACCGTTAAAATCATAAAATGGTCCATCGGGTGCATCACCTCGTCCTACTATTACATTATACTTTGTTTCAAGCCAATCGTAAGAAATAAACATGTAATACTTTCCTTGCTCTGCATTGTAAATAACTTCAGGGCCTTCAATGTTTCCATTTATTGAGTTTCCAGTAAAGCCACGTTGCGCAATGCGTGTTCCTTTATCTCCATTAATCAAGGGTAAACCCGAAGAAGGGTTTAACTTCAACTTATAAATTCCGTCCCACGCAGACCCATAATAAAACCAATGTTCGCCAGATGGGGTCACCACAACTGAAGGGTCAATCGCATTGGTTTGCACATTACCATTAGCCTCAGAGGTTACTACCAAATCTTTTTCGAACCAAGGACCTTCGGGGCTATCAGAAGTTGCTAAGCCCATAACACTGAGACGTCCGACTTCTGAAGACAACGAGTAATACAATCGATATTCGTCACCCACTTTCATGATAAAGGGCGCCCATAGCGAATTAAATGGCTCTGTACCCTTACTTCTTATAAAGTTAGCACCTTTTGAGGGTAGCGTGTTAAAAGCCCAACCAACCCATTGCCAATTGATTAAATCCTGCGATTTTCTAATTTGAATTCCTGGACGGACTGCTGAGCCAAAAGACACATCTGTATTATAGCAATAATACATATCACCAACTTTTATTATAGAAGGGTCATGCACATTATATGGCCCCCAATCCCAAACATTAGCAACCCCAGCTACATCGTAATAAGTATCTTCAATATTATCTACGGTATAAACTTTTGATGTTGGAACCTCAACTTCTTCTTCCTCCTCCTGCTCCTGTTGTGGCTCTTCATTTACAAGACTATCATCTTTGGAGCAACTAGTATTAACTGAAACTAGTAGATAAAACAGTACTACTAACTTAATTTTCGACATTATAATCTCTTTCTTCATAGCTAAACAATTATTATTTACCTTTTAACACAATAACTGAAAATGGTGGAATTGCAACAGTAAGTTTTCCTTTTTTGAAGTTAAACTTTTTAAATTCTTTGGTTTTTATTTTATCAGGGTTATCAAAAGTATTGTGGTCTTGAATCTTTTCTGATGCCAAAATAGTTCCAGAAAATTCCTTAATTCCGAGAGCACTCAAATCAAGTTCAACATCATTTTCTTTTTCTAAGTCAATATTTACTAGAGAGATATTAACTGTACCATCTTTTTTTGACGCTGAAGCTGATATTGCTGGAAGCGATTCTCCATTTAATGTGTAATTAGGAGATTCAAAAGAAAGTGACAAAAGCTGTGCATCTTGATGCGCAGCATACATTTTCATAACGTGGTAAGTTGGTGTTAACAACATTTTTTCTCCTTCAGTTAAAATTGTGGCCTGTAAGACATTCACTGCTTGTGCGAGATTAGCCATTTTAATTCTATCTACTCTACTGTTAAATATATTTAATGTTACACCAGCTATCATAGCATCTCTCATAGTATTTTGTTGGTAAGCGAAACCTGGATTTGTACCTTCTTCTACCTCATACCAACTTCCCCATTCGTCAACAACTAAAGCAACGCGCTTTTCGGGGTCGTATTTATCCATAATAGCAGTATGCTTATCCAAAATCTCATTCATATGAAGACAATGTTTCATGAAAAGGAAGTAATCAGATTCATCAAATTTTGTAGCAGACCCTGTAGGTGGCCATCCTGTACGAGTGTAATAGTGAACTGAAAGCCCCCACATCATCCAATGAGGTACATCCCTCATCATAACTTCAGTCCAATGATAATTATCGGCATCAGCACCTGAAGCTATTCTCTTTATTGGTGCCCCCGGATAGTTTCTTGCATAGGTCCCATATTGTCTATATAAATTTGCGAAATATTCTGGAGTCATATTTCCTCCACATCCCCAACTTTCGTTTCCAATTCCCCAATACTTTACCCGCCATGGTTCTTGCTGACCATTACTTTTTCTCAAATTTGCCATTGCTGTATTCCCATCATAATTGGTGTATTCAACCCAATCATTAAGCTCTTCAACAGTTCCACTTCCAACGTTTCCTGCCAAATAAGGCTCTGTTCCCAACAACTCGCACAATTGTAAAAATTCATGAGTACCAAAACTATTGTCTTCTTCTACTTGGCCCCAATGCGTATTAATTATATGAGGTCTTTCATCTTTTGGACCTATACCATCTTTCCAGTGATATTCATCAGCAAAACAACCACCTGGCCATCTTAAATTTGGCGTTTTTAAGTCTTTTAATGCTTTTATAATATCATTTCGCATTCCATTAGTATTAGGAACATTGCTATCCTCTCCTACATAAATACCATCATAAATAGATCTACCCAAATGCTCAGCAAAATGACCATAAATATGTTTACTAATTGTTGGCGCAGATTTATCTTCATTAACTTTTATTATTGTAGTATTCTGTGAATAAATACTTGAAACTGCAATAAAAAAGATTGCAAAAAAATTCGGAAAGACTAATTTCATTTTTAGCATAATTATAATCTTATCTTGTTAATATTTATTGTTTGTGTAAATACAAAAACTAATAAGTGTGTTTTTCACACTTACAAATTAATCAAAAAGTTATCATATAACCAAATAAAAGGCTGGTATTTTGCAATAAAACCTAAACAGCTAATAAACAAGTTAGTTGAATGGTATTGTAATCAAACTTATAATTAAGTAGCCTTAGCCTTAATCTGAATCAGGCTTTAACGTCGTAAGGTTTTTGACTATGTAATTACCTATTTGATTTCCTTGAGTTAAGCCTTCTGTTATAGCCATTTCGTAGTGAATACCTCCGTAAAGTCTGGATATAGCTGCTTCTTCAGCAGCTTGAATAAAAGAGGTGAATGTTCTAGCGGGTAGACCATATTCCATTTCTGTTGTATCTACAAATCCAAAATTATCACCAAACAAATGGGTTAAAACCATCGAAGCGGATCCCGAAACAACTGAATGTCCGCTAGTATATTCCGGAAAAGGAGGCGTTTGTAACAACGGCTCCCAATCTTGATCTATCGACTTATTAATTACAGTTTCTGGACGCACAACTAATGTATTCCATTTTGCGTTCCAACAACTAATAAAACCATCAAATAATGCTATAGAAACATTAGAAAATGCATTAACAGTATCATGAAAACTATTATTTGCTTTTTTGGTAGCAATAGATGTAATACCAATCCAATGACCACCGGGTGTGATTTTTTTTGTTGCGAACATTGTATGTCCTTGTTGAAGTGCAACGTACGGATTACAATCCCAAAATTTTGCGATGTCTTTACCCTTTGAATTATGTTTACCTCCTACGTTATAAACTTCCATTAATTGCTGCATAAAAGGACTTCCTTCTTTTAAATTAAAAACAACTGGTGGTTTTGGAACAAATTGATTGGCAGAATCAAGTACTAGGGTTCTAATTTTATCCCAATGTGGTTCTATACCTTCCATATAATTTGGAGGGGTTGGTTTCCAATATTGCGGCTCTTCCTTTAAAATGTACTGTGGATATGTTCTAGTTTGTTTATAAAAATCCTTATCTGCCCAATCCAAAATATGTTTTGCAACAAGATCTCCATAGTCCATTGAAGCTTCAAAAATCATATTAGGTATGCCATTTTCTTTTAACTTATTATATAATTCTTGCTGAGGTTCTACTAGCTGTTCTTCGGAAAAAACAAGGGACTTCCCAACCGTATAAAAAGCATGTAATGCTGCTAGATTGAAATTTATATTTTTATTTTTTGGTTGCGGCACTTCCTCAAAACCCTTTAGCTGGCCCGCCAAACTATTATACTTAGAAGCGTTTTCTTTTTGAATGATAGAATAAGAAGCTAAGCTGGAATACATGTAAACACGAGATGCTACGGGTGGTGAAAAAATATCATACACAATAACATCCGTTAAATTTTTAACAGCTTCACGAAACAATTCAGGATTATCTAAATCTGTTTTGTAACGTGTATCTTCTTTACAACCTGATATGGTTAACAATAAAAAGGTAAAAGCGAAACCAAAAAAAATGTTTCCAAAAAAATTAAAATTGATTAGTCTATTTCTGAAATTCAACATGTCCTATTACTGATTATTATTTGATGTTCGTATAATACTTTACAAAATTATGTATTCTTTTGGAAATTATTTGATTACCTATACGAATAAAACATACTTTGATTATCAAAAAATCAATTAAAGTCTAATTTTCGAGTTACTTC
>CAXBID010000298.1:0-4747 GCA_963975495.1 uncultured Flavobacteriaceae bacterium
AAGCGCATCACTCAAATTATTGAATTATGCGCTAATAATATTAAAAGTAGAGATGTTTGGTAATTTCTAATCATATTTAATAATTTCCTAATAAGGTTTTATAAATGAATTAATTTTATCTCATGGAATATTGGGATTTGCACCTTCACTTTGCGCAACTAATGCACCAACTGCACAGGCAAAATCTATAGCCTCCTGAGGATTAACATCATTGATTAGCTGGCTAATCAAAGCACCTAAAAAGGAATCACCTGCACCTACAGTATCTAACACTCTTATTTGATAACCGCTATTATAATATAGTGCTCCATCGTATAACAAAACAGCTCCATGTTGCCCTTTAGTAACACAGACACGTTTGGTGTTTGTTTTTTCAGCTATATAATTTAAATTTTGCTCTAATGAATTATATTTTGAACCTAAGTATTTACTAACTTCATAAAGTTCATCATCATTAAACTTGACAAAATCTGCTTTCTCCAATAAAAACAGTAATGTGGCTTTGATATAATATGGAGTTCTTAAGTTAAGGTCAAATATTTTGAACTTTGCATATTCCAAAAGTTTGCAAAGTGTGTTTTTAGAAGTATCATCTCTAGTTACTAAACTCCCAAACACTAGAGCATCAGATGCTTTTACAGTATCGATTAAATCTTCATTCAAAACAATCTTATCCCAAGCACTGGGATATTCAATGGTATATGAGGCAGAACCCTTAGCATCTAAAACAACTTTTACCTCCCCTGTTTTATAATTATCTAGAACTTGAACACCATGGATATCAATATCGTTTATTTTCAAATAACTTAATAGTACTTTCCCAGAATCATCATTTCCTATAGCACTAATCATTGAAACATTGTTATCAAATGATTGTGTTCTCAAAGCAACATTTAACGGAGCACCACCAATTTTCCTATGAGAAGGAAAAACATCCCATAGGATTTCTCCAAAACAAACGATATTCGACATATAAATAATTATTGTTTTTTTATTTAATAAAGAGATACTGAAACAAGTTGAGTATTACAAAACTAATAAATATTGGATTCCATGGTACGTTGATTAATGGAACTTCTAAAAACCTCTAGCATACGTTTGGCAATACCAGTCCAACCAAAATTACGACGCGCAAAACGTGCACCTTCAACAGATAATTCGTTTCTCAATTTAGGATACAGAAGTGGCATAGCCATCATAGCCCCAAATTCTTTTGGGCGGTGTGGGTCTGCAAATAAACCTTGATTTCCAAAATCTATTAAATCGCACAAACCACCATGTACAGTAATTATACTTGGTGTTCCACATGCCATGGCTTCAATAGCAACCATACCAAAAGGCTCATATCTAGACGGCATAACAAAAATATTTGCTGATCTGTAAACGTTTGCTAAATCTTCATCAGCGATATAATTTTTCCATGATATTTTATCTGAAATCCCTAGTTCTTCAGCCAATTTTTGAAGCTTACCTATACCCTGATTATCTTGATCCGATTGGTCTCCTCCAATAGCGGCAACTAATCGTGCCTCTGGAACCAATTCAAATACTGTTGGCAAGGCTTGAAAAAGCAAATCATACCCTTTATTATGCGCCATTCTACCTAATACCAAAATATCTGTAGGTTGAATGTCGTACTTTGCTCTAATCCTATCATTTTCTTTAGATGGTACTGGATAAAAACGGTTTTCATCAATTCCAGGAGGAATCATTCCGCAATTTCGAGGTAGTACATCATATTGCTTCGTTAATAAATCTACCTGTGGTAAGGTGGTTGCAATAACATAGTTGCACATCTGGTAAACAAAATATTCTTTTCTTATGCGCTCCTTAAAACGGTACGCCTTCTCCATTTCTTTTTCATCCATATCGCTTCCCATTGTATGCTGTTTCCACCAACCAAGGGAATGCGGCGTATGCACATGTGAAATACCCAACTCTTCAGCAATTTTTTGTCCAGCCCAACCTGCATCCCAATAATGAGAATAAACTACATCGTACTTTTTACGCTCCTTTTTAATAGCTGCCAAAGTATTTGTTACAAATTTCTTAAGATGATCGTGCATATCTTCTTTTCTAATAAACTTTTTACCGCCAAATGGAATTCGCCACACGCTATAATTATCATCAACATGGTCGTACTCAGGTTGATCTTCAAATTGTCGAGTTACTAAATCAACTCTTTTACCCAATCTACTAAAACGCTCAGCAAGTTCTAAAACATAAACCACTTGACCACCAGTATCTGGTTTTCCTAATTCAGCATGTGCTCCAACATATCCGTGTAAAGAGATCATTAATATTGATTTCATAGTTTTTGTTTTTAGTTATTATATTAATTATTTAATTATTTTTAAATCATGACAAGCGGAGATATATTGTGCCGCTGACCATGCCTGATATGCTTTTCCCATAGGTTTACCCGTTGTTCCGTGTGCCCATTCGGTAAACTCCCATTCTACATTTATTCCTTCCTTATTGATCAAGGCCAGTTTATGTAATTCAGCAATAGCTATATCCTTAAAACCTAATTTGTTAACGAACTTGACCCAGAAAGCTCCAACAAATGGCCAAATTCCGCCATTATGATAATGATTAGGTAGGTTTAATAAATTAACGGTATAGTATGGCCTCCAATCAGGATCACCAGGACTTACTACCGGATATACATTAGCAACTGGAAAAGGATCGTTTACACCCACACCCCACATAAACTTAAAGGTTTGATGTGCTTTTTCAGAATCAATTGTACCATGTAAAAAAGCCAATATGTTTCCAAGTGTATCACAGCGCCAACTAAAATCGAATGGTGTTGTTTGTGCAATTAAATAAGATGTATCACCAAGCGTAAATTGTTTCTCTGCAAATGACACCGATTGAAATAATTGTTGTTGTGTAGAAGGCCAAAAGTTTTGAAGAATTTCCTTTTTAATAACCTGCGACCAACGAATATATTCTCCAGCTTGCTCATGTTCACCTAACATTTCTAACATTCTTCCAAAACACACATTAGAGCGATACCACAAAATTTCATCATAAAGTATGTTGTAACTTCTTCCAAATAAATCGGTCCAATCTCCAGCTTCAGGTATTTCTAATAGAGCATCATTATTACTATCATGGGCTCCTAACCATCGCATAGTTTCTTTAATATCTGAAACATATTCTCTTAAGAACTTTATATCTTTCGTTACTTTAACGTATTCATAGAAAGCTATAACCACCCAAATACCACTATCTATTGAGCAGATACCTCCCACTCCTGAATAATCTGGAATATTATTTTTTATTCTAACATTCGAGGGTATTTGCCCGTTTTTTGAAATGTGTTCAAACAATGTTATGAGTGTTTGTCTTGCACATTTATGAATTTCTTCATCCTTATGAATTAGCGGCAACGCTCCAATTACGGTTATAGCTCCATCTCTTGCCCATACGCTGTAATAGTTTTCATCGGTGCCATGTGCCACATTATCTTCAATAGAACATGCTGAAAACCCCAGAGGTGTAATGTTCTTTTTTAAGGCCTCGATTGCTTTTTTGTAGCCTTCTTTTATCAATGCAACTTTTTCATCTTCATCTTCCTGAGCAATAGTTTCAAGCTCCTTTTTTATAAAAAACTCATCACTATGATCGACATCAATACTAACTTTTGCATCTTCAGGAAGGATATTAAAATATATAAGTCCCTCAATAATACCATCTCCCATTTCCTGTTCTGCATGGTACACTTCTCTATACTTTGTGTAGTGATATAATTCTTCGTGTGCATTAGCAACAACAATTCCCCTAACATGTTTCATACTAAACATTGCTGAATCGTTACCACTATCACCAGCCACTAGAACTTCGTTGTTTTTTAAGTTTAGCTTCTTTAATAGCCAGTTTAAAGCGTTTCCTTTATTGGCAAATTTTGGTAAAATGTCGAGGTATTTATCTTGAGAATAAACCACGTTCACATCCATATCGGCATCTGCTAAATGCTGCTCTACATCACTAATTAATTGTGCACTAGCGTCATGAAAAAAGTAACTTCTTTTATAGGAGTGCTGAAATCTTAAAGGTTGTTCACTTATAGGATGATTTAAGCTTGTAACAATATTCTCAACAGCATTTAAATCCCAACCATCATCTAAAATATCATTAAACTCCTTAACTACTGTTCCTTCTTGAAAATTATAAATATGGGTACCTACTCCAGATATTATGTAATCGGGTTCAGGAAGCACTCCTGATTCGATTAAACTTAAAACATCATCAATTAAACGCCCTGTGTTATAAGTTAATAGTACACTGTTTGGATTATAATTTTCCCAAATACTTTTAAAATTACTTTTATAGGTATGAAAATCTATTAAGGTATTATCAATATCGAATGAAAGTAAGCGTATTTTAGTATCAAAATCAGCATTAGTTTTGCTCATAAATAGTTATTTAAAAATTAATGATTATTTGTTGTTTTCTATCCATTTTGGCTTAAAATACGGCGAAAACGAACTTAAAACAAGCAATATAGGCCCATTTTTGGTAATATTTAGAATGTGTTAAATTGAGTCTAGTAGATTAAGAATATAAGAAACCACCTATAGGATTTTTGAGGATTTAATAAGTCCGTGAACTTGATTTTAACAAAAATGTGCTTGCTCCATAATTAAGCAAACACATTATTTAATTTATAATTTAAATGAGGTTTAAATTCCGCCTATAAAGCTCCCATAAGGGTCTTTAAATTGAATACCTTCAGTAA
>CAXBID010000299.1:0-4726 GCA_963975495.1 uncultured Flavobacteriaceae bacterium
ATAAAACATAAAACATAAAACATAAAACATAAAACATAAAACATAAAACATAAAACATAAAAAAATGACAATACGAAAATTAGTAGCAGTAATTACATTAATAACACTAGTTTCCTGCGGCAGTAGCGAGCGCGTTATTACTAATGATGGAAAAGTGTATGAAGTTAAAGGAAATAATTTTTACAATAAAGGTGAAGATGTTACAAATAAACTCACTGAAATAGAGAAGAAAAGCATACAAACTATTTTAGAAAACCGCCAGAAATCAGAAGAAGCAATTGCTGAAAAACAAGATCAAATTTCAGAATCCTTAAAAGAATTAGAGCAAAAGGAAAAGGAGCTTAAAGAAAAACAGAAGCAATTAGATAATAAAATAGAAAGAAAAGAAGATGCAAGAAGCGATTTTTTTGAAATAAGGAAAAATTTAAATGACGTTAAACAAGATTACCAACAATTAAAAAACAAAGGTGAATTATCTCCAAAGAAAGACGCTAAATGGCAAAAGCGACTTAAAAAATTAGAACAAAAATTAAAAGAAGCGGAGCTGAAAATAAATAATTAATTCTGCTTTAAATAAAAAAGAGAGACTAAAAAATAAAGGAAAATCGCTCCCGTTGATAAAGAAAAGAAAAAATTAGAACCCTTTAACGCATGCAAAATCAACTAAAAACAGCACTTATTCAATCTGATTTGGTTTGGGAAAACCCAAAACAAAACAGAGAAAACTTCACTCGTAAAATTGAAAATATTTCTGAAGAGGTTGATTTGATTATACTTCCTGAAATGTTTACAACTGGTTTTACCATGAATGCCAAACAAGTAGCTGAATCTATGGATGGAGAAACGGCAAGTTGGATGCAAACTATGGCAAAAAACACCAATGCAGCTGTTGTCGGCAGTTTGGTTATTAAAGAAAATAACAAATATTATAACCGCCTTTTGTTTGTTGAACCCTCAGGTTATATTTCTACTTATAATAAACGACATACATTCACTTTAGTTGGTGAAGATAAAATTTATACTGCCGGCACCGAAAAAGTGATTATTAATTATGAAGGTTGGAAAATTTGCCCGTTAATTTGTTATGATTTGCGTTTTCCTGTTTGGGCTAGAAATATAGCCGATTATGATGTTTTGTTGTATGTTGCCAATTGGCCTAAACCCAGAGTTTCTGCTTGGGATGCCTTGTTAAAAGCGCGCGCTATTGAAAACATGAGCTATTGTATTGGCGTTAATAGAGTGGGCGTTGATGGTGTAAACAGCGAATACTCGGGGCATTCAGCTTGTTACGATGTTTTAGGAGACAAAATCACTTCTTTTGAGCCTAGTAAAGAACAAACAGAAATAGTTACACTTGAAAAAAGACATATTGATGCTTACAGAAATAAACTAAAGTTTTTAGACGACAGAGACAGGTTTACTATTCAGTAAAATTTAAGGTTTGAATAATGCCCCAATCCGCTCTTATGGGATCTTCCATTTCAAAATAAATCACACGTTCGGGTTGTATCTTTTTAAGATAACTCCCAGTATCATACTTCTTATTGCCATTGGTATCAAAAATAACGCGAATAAAATATTTTCCAGAATTTAGGTTAAAGAAATCCAATTGTTCGGGTTTTGTTGAATATTGCTCGTACTTAACACCGCCTTTTTCATCAGTTAATTGAAGAATAACAGGGTATTTAGCATTGTTTAAAGTAAACCGTATATATCCAAAATCAGATTTTTTTCGGGTCTTTAAGGAGTAGTTTAAAGTATCATTTTTATCATCAAAAAAATCAATAAAAGCCTCAGGTAGTATTCTCAATTTATAAGTATTGTCTTCTGTTTTGTTAAAGTTAAGCTCGTAAGAGTTCGCAATCATATCAAACTTAGTTGTGAAATCAACTTTGGTAGAATCTTTATCTAAAATGGTAATTTTTGAATCATCAAAAGTAAAAAGAGGAGTGCTTCCGCTAATTTTAAATGGTTCATCATAACCTATTGAACCCGATGGGGATGCTTTAATTAATAATGAATCTCTTTTCTGCTCACTTATTCTAACCGTAAAATCTTTTTCAAAATTACCTTTTGATACTTTAAAAAGTAATGAGTCAACTTCCATTCTAGGCTTGTACCAATAGTATAGAGTATCAGCCTTTTCATCTTTGGTTATTCTTGAAACAAATTCTTCAGGAGTATCAGACACAATGGCAATTTGCATATCCTTATAATCGCCTTCATAACCAAAAGCAATTTTCTCGCCAGAAATCAACTTGGGTCTTGTGGCATTAAAATCCAATTCTTCAGAAAATAGTTTGAGTGTATAGAGTAGTGAATCAGTTGGAACTTCAATAAAACTATCATGAAACGCAATTTGATCTGTTTTTTGTTGAAATTTATTATCGCCGTTATTATCTTTTAGGGCTACAAGCATATACTTGCCAGCTTTAATGTTTTCAATGGAAAATGTAGTAACACTATCCAATGTGTTTGTAATGTATTTTGGCGATTTTTTATAAACTACGGAATCATTAAAGGTAGAATCTACTTCGTACAGAGCAACAGAAACAAAGGTTTCAGGTTTTCTTTTTAAAGCATCAACAACCTTTCCTTTTACCGTTAATGAATCTATATAATCACCAGTAGAAAACACGTATCTGTAGTATGGGTAGGGGTTTCCTTCGTTATTGTCCGTTATACTATTTCCAAAATTAAAAGCGTATGTTGTATTGGGTTGAAGCGTATCGTTAATTTTAATGGTAATGTATTTGCTTGCACTACCAATGGGAGTGATTTCAGGCTGCGTGGTCATTGGTGGCGAAATAATGAGTTGCTTTGTTAAATCCTTCATTTTAACGTACTCATCAAAATAGATTTTAATTTCCTTACCCTTAAAATTTGTTGAATAATTATCGGGTTCAGCCTTTACAATAACAGGAGGTGTTTCATCTTTTGGACCACCATCCGGATTTCCGCGGTTCGCACAATTAATGAAAATAAGACCAATGAAAGTAGCTAAAATAAAATTTGAAAGGGTTTTGTTCATTACCAATTTAAACTTTTGCACAAACCTACATAATTTTAATCCAAATTGCACATTAGAAGACCGTCATGAGAATTAAAACTACAATAAAATATAATTTTTTATAAGTTTTAGCATAGCATAGCATCGCTACGGTTAAACTTAAAAAAGTAGTGGAGCGTTATATTTTGCAGTAGTTTTAAAATGTAATAGGTTTTATGATGAGTCATTTGGATTTATAGATATAACGACTAACACCTTATGCTATTGCCATAGTTGCAATACTAATTTTTATGTTTTTTACTTGGTTTAAAACATTTATACAAGCTTCCAGGGTTGCGCCAGTAGTTATAATATCATCTACCAATAAAATGTGTTTATTATCAATAGCTTCCATATTTTTTAGTGCAAATAATTCGTCACTGTTAGTCCATCGTGTAAAACGCCCTTTTGTGGTTTGCGATTTTGTATTGGTAATTTTCACAAGCACATCATCTTTATAGTCTGCATCAAGCGCTTTTGCGATTTGTTGTCCGAATTTAGCAACTTGATTATAACCTCGTGTTTTCAATTTTTTTTCATGAAGTGGGACGGGAATAACAATGTCAATAGTATGGTAAGCATCAACTTCATTTAATTCGCCACCTAGCCAATTGCCTAAAACAAACCCAATATTTTCGTAGCCTTTATATTTTAAACCGTGAATAAGTTGCTGCACTAATCCTTTTTTTTCAAATCTAAATAAAGCGGTGCCGTGTTCAATTTTAGCGCGTCCGTAAAGTACTTTTATGACCGATTCGTCATCATTAAAATGAAAGTTAGTAACTGGTAAATCGTTTCTGCATGCCACACAAATGGTGTCTTCATTATCACCAATCGCGTTGTGGCATGCGTAACATACTTTAGGAAAGAATAAATTTACTAATGACGTGAACATTTATTTAAAATATTATGTTCTGTAAACTTAATTAAAAATTTCCGATGGAAATACTTAAGGCTCCGAATAGGGTTTACCCATAAAAACTAAAGTAATACTTTTTTCTTCAGTAAGAAATATAATATATTTTGAGCACTAATTTAATATCTTTGTATTCACTAATTCTTAGTTCAAAATAATAAGATTGATAGAACTTAAATTATGGATATAGAAATTTTAAACAATACTCTTGAAGACTTAAATAGTAAGAGAGAATTATATGAAAGCATTGCTTTTAACACTAAGTTATGGGCAATAATTTTAGGGATTATAGGAACGGGCTTAGGTGTAATTGCTTTTGTTTATAATGAAAAAAAGAATAATGTAGGTAAAGAGATAACAATAATAAATAAAAAAATAAACACATTAAAGGAAGAAGAACAAAATGAACAAATTAGTGAATTAACAGAAAAATTAATATTCTTAGAGTATAAAATGACATTAACACAATCAGGTGTATTAAATCCAAATAATCAGTTTGAAAATATACTTAAAAATGACTTTAACCTAACAACCGAAAAACTCAATCAAATTCTTGATGAACAAATTAGTCAAAATAAAAACTTGTTAGATAAAGCCATTTCTTTGAATATGAAAGGTAGATCAGAAGATGCTCTTAACATTTTTAAAGGCATTTTAAAAACTTCTAATAATAATTATCATTTAGCTTTAGGTAATTCATTTATAGGTTCTATATATCTTCATACCATAATAGTAAAAGAAGAAAATCCAAGTTTTTATTT
>CAXBID010000300.1:0-4720 GCA_963975495.1 uncultured Flavobacteriaceae bacterium
GAGGATGTATGGTCATTAAACCTTATGGCTATGCTATCTGGGAAAAAATGCAGGCCGAATTAGATAAAATGTTTAAAGAAACAGGGCATCAAAACGCTTATTTTCCACTTTTTGTGCCTAAGAGTTTATTTGAAGCCGAAGAAAAAAATGCTGAAGGTTTTGCCAAAGAATGTGCTATTGTAACCCATTACAGATTACAAAATGACCCTGATAAACCTGGGAAATTAAGAGTGGACCCTGAAGCAAAGTTGGAAGAAGAGTTAATTGTAAGACCAACTAGTGAAGCTATAATTTGGAATACTTTTAGAGGATGGGTACAATCGTACAGGGATTTACCATTATTAATAAACCAATGGGCAAATGTGGTGCGTTGGGAAATGCGTACACGGTTGTTTTTACGTACGGCTGAGTTTTTATGGCAAGAAGGCCATACAGCACATGAAACAAAAGCCGAGGCTATTACAGAGGCTAAATTGATGAATAATGTATATGCCACGTTTGTTGAAAATTTTATGGCAATTCCTGTTATACAAGGTGTGAAAACAGAAAGTGAACGTTTTGCTGGAGCCGAAGAAACGTATTGTATTGAAGCTTTAATGCAGGATGGGAAAGCACTACAGGCTGGTACATCACATTTTCTTGGACAGAATTTCGCAAAAGCTTTTGATGTTAAATTCGCTAATAAGGAAGGTAAGCAGGATTATGTTTGGGCAACTTCATGGGGGGTTTCAACACGATTAATGGGTGCTTTAATAATGACGCATAGTGATGATAACGGATTGGTTTTACCACCAAGCTTAGCGCCTAACCAAGTCGTTATCGTTCCTATTTACAAAAGTGAAGAAGATTTAAATGCGATTACTGAAGTTGCTAATGAGATTATAAGTGATTTAAGAGCAAAAAATATCTCTGTTAAATTTGATAACAGAACCACGCACAGGCCCGGAGCAAAATTTGCGCAACACGAATTACAAGGTGTGCCATTAAGATTAGCTATAGGCGCAAGGGATTTAGCTAATGGTACAGTTGAACTCGCAAGGAGAGATACCTTAACTAAAGAAGTGGTGCCCTTAGATGGTTTAGTTGAAAAAGTAGACCGTTTAATGACCGAAATACAAGATACTTTGTTTAATAAAGCTAAAAGTTTTAGAGATTCCCATATTACAGAAGTTGATACTTTTGATGAATTTAAAACCGTTTTGGAAACTAAAACTGGATTTATTTCTGCCCATTGGGATGGTACAAATGAAACCGAAGATAAAATTAAAGCGCTTACAAAAGCAACAATAAGATGTATTCCTTTGGAAATGAAAGCAGAAGAAGGCGTTTGTGTTTATTCTGGAAATCCTTCAAAAGGCAGGGTATTGTTCGCAAAAGCGTACTAACATAATTTTTTTTTAAAAAAGATTATATAGGACTTGCAACATTTAAAAATAGTTGTATTTTTGCATCCGCAATGGAAACATTGTAGGTTCATTTAAATAAGTAAATAAACAAATGGCCCGTTCGTCTATCGGCTAGGACGCATGGTTTTCATCCATGTAAGAGGGGTTCGATTCCCCTACGGGCTACAATTTAAAAAATTAAGAAAAACAAATGGCAAATCACAAGTCAGCGTTAAAAAGAATTAGAAGTAACGAATCTAAAAGAGTAGTAAACAAGTATCAGCATAAAACCACGCGTAGTGCTATAAAAAAATTACGTGAGTTGACTGATAAGAAAGAAGCTGAAACATTGTTTCCTTCAGTGGTTTCTATGATTGATAGATTAGCTAAGAAAAATATTATACATGCTAATAAAGCAGCTAACTTAAAATCTGGTTTAGCTAAGCATATTGCTGCGCTTTAATACCATTTAAAGTTTAAAAAATATTCAAAAGCTTCCTAGAAATGGGAAGCTTTTTTGTTTTTATTTATAGAAAATCACTTTTCCATATTTATTTGTATTTTAAAGCTATGGTAAAAATTTATATAATAGGTTTGTGTATTCTTATTATAGCAATTATAGCTAACGCCATAGTTGTTAGGTTGGGTATCGCATCATGGTATGGTTTTATTAATTTGCTGAATGAGGAAGGAATAAAGACATTTCGTATAATAAGTATTATTGATTATTTATGGTTGTTTCTCGGTTACCCTTTGGTTTTAGGTTTTGGGTATGTTGTTGGAATTAGGTTATATAATTTGATATTTTAATTTAGTTGAATAAAATCATAAGCTAGTTTCTGAAAAAAAGCCTTAACAAATAAATGCTAAGGCTTAGAGTTTAATATTTAGTTTATTAATTATCCATTCATAGATATCAAAAACTCTTCATTATTACGTGTTTGTTTAAAACGATCGTTAATAAACTCCATAGCTTCAACAGGATTCATATCAGCGAGGTATTTACGCATTACCCACATGCGTTGAATCGTGTTTTCATCTAATAAAATATCATCACGACGCGTGCTTGAAGACGTCAAATCAATAGCAGGGAAAATTCTACGGTTAGATATTTTTCTATCCAATTGCAGTTCCATATTACCAGTTCCTTTAAATTCTTCAAAAATAACTTCGTCCATTTTAGAGCCTGTTTCAGTAAGCGCAGTAGCGATAATGGTTAAAGAACCACCATTTTCAATATTACGGGCAGCACCAAAAAAACGTTTTGGCTTATGTAATGCGTTTGCATCAACACCACCACTTAGTATTTTACCAGAGGCAGGTTGCACCGTATTATAAGCTCTTGCAAGACGAGTAATTGAGTCCAAAAGAATAACTACATCATGTCCGCATTCTACTAAGCGTTTTGCTTTTTCAAGAACAATATTGGCAATTTTTACGTGTTCATGTGCCTCTTTGTCAAAAGTTGACGCAATAACTTCACCGCGAACATTACGTTGCATATCTGTTACCTCTTCAGGACGTTCATCAATCAATAATATCATTTGATAAACTTCAGGATGATTAGCCGCTATAGCGTTTGCTACATCCTTTAATAACATGGTTTTTCCTGTTTTTGGCTGTGATACAATCATACCGCGTTGCCCTTTTCCAATAGGTGAAAATAAATCCATAATTCTGGTAGAAATCGTACTTTGACGTTCTGCTAAATTGAATTTTTCCTGCGGAAACAACGGCGTTAAATGCTCGAAAGACACACGGTCTCTAACAACATTTGGGTTCTGACCATTAATTTTACTCACCTTGATTAAAGGGAAATACTTTTCACCTTCTTTTGGCGGACGTACATGTCCTAAAACAGTATCACCGGTTTTTAATCCAAACAAACGAATTTGAGATTGGGAAACATAAATATCATCTGGTGATGATAAATAGTTGTAATCTGATGAGCGTAAAAACCCATACCCATCTTGCATAATATCCAAAACACCTTCACTTTCAATAATCGCATCAAATTCAAAATCAGGCTCACGATAACGGTTTCTGCTATCTTTATTTCCTTTATCTATATTTCCGTTTTTCTGATTTCTGCTTTTTTGTTGTGAGTTGCTATCTCTTTTTTGATGAGGTTTATTCTGTTGAGCTTCTTTTTTATTATCATTGGAAGGTCTCGGATTTGGTTTGTGTACAGGTTTTTTTTCCGCTTTATTTTGTTGCGGAGCCTTATTTGAATCAACCTTTACTTCGGCAGGTTCATTTTTTTCAGTAGATTCTCCTGCATTATCATTCGAGGTATTTTTAGCCGGTTTTTGAACACGCTGTCTCGGTTTCTTAACCTGTGGTTTTTCTGGTTTCTTTTCTATAGAATCAGAAGGTTCAACAACAGCAGTAACAGCTTTTGGGTCTGCAGCCTGCATATCTAGTATTTTGTAAACTAAATCTAATTTTTTTAAAGAACGATATTTTGGTACGTTCAATTTACTAGCAATCTCCTGTAGGTCGGTGAGTTTCTTTTCTTTTAATTGTGAAATTTCAAACATTGATGTTTATTGAATATTTTTATTTGAGTATAAACTTGAGTTTTTCTGAAAAAAAAATTGATTTTATTTCTGAAGAATTAACAACCTGTTATAACGGCTGTTGGGAAATATTACTGCAATTATACAACTTTATTTTAATTTTTAAAGCTTATTTTATAAAGAAACTATTATTTTTGCGGTCTAGTTTTAATAATTTATGTTACAACGCATACAAACCATATACCTTTTATTAGCAGTAGGCGTATCTGCTGGGTTAATTTTTGTATTCGAATTATATGTAACATCCAAAGATATTAAAGTATTTGCTAAAGATGATGTGTACGTATTTGCTGTATTTTTAGCCTCAGCTTTATTATCAATTATATCAATATTTAAATACAAAAACAGGAAGTCCCAATTTATTTTGGGGCGTCTTAACATCATATTAAACTTTTTTTTACTAGGATTTTTTGTATATCAATCTCTAAATTTATCTGGAGAAACGGCGGTTTCTGAGAAAGGTATTGGGATGTTTCTTCCTATTGTTTCTATCGTGTTTTTGGCGTTAGCCAATAAGGCCATCAAAAAGGATGAAGATCTCGTAAAATCTGTAGATCGATTACGATAAACCTAACATCTTAGTAGTATTAGTGCGTTAAAACCCAGAGTGAAAACTTTGGGTTTTTTTATTCCTCCCTTAATCCTTCCAAAGGAGGGAAACCGTTACGGATAATATTTTTAATCTTTGGGCGTTACCTAAAGGTCGGGCTTTCCGCTATATCTTTCTGCGAAGCAGTCCTGAACTTGTTTCAGGAT
>CAXBID010000301.1:0-4720 GCA_963975495.1 uncultured Flavobacteriaceae bacterium
TAGTTTCTTTTAAGGCTTCAAAAGCGTGATACAAATTAGTAAAAGTTGGTGCAATCATGACCTCTGCATTAGATGTTTGTTGTTGCTTTTTTAAATCGGTTAATAACGTTGCGGTTTGTGCTAAATCGTTATTCATCTTCCAGTTTCCAGCTACGATGTTTTTTCTCATTTTCCCATCCTTACCTTCCCAAAGGGAAGGAATTTATTAAATTAATATATTAGTTTAAAATTTGTTTTATTCGTTTATCATCTGCTTTTACAGCTTTGAAAAGTTTGATTTTACCTTCTGCATCCACTACCATATAACGTGGTATCCAATCTAAATCTACAAATTCACCAAAGGGCCCTTCCCAACCAGATTGCATGTAATAATGCTCGCCTTCAACCTTATACTTTTTTATACCTTTTTTCCAAGCGTCTTGACCTCTATCTAAGGACAGAAATATATAGGTAACATCTTGATAATCTTCTTGTAATGCTTTTACTTTTGGCATACCTTTTAAACAATCGCCACACCAAGATGCCCAAATATCTATAACTAAGGTTTGCCCTTTATAGGTTTCTAAAATATCTTTAAACGCTACTGATTTGCCTTCTAAAGAAACGAATGTATCATTTAATGCGGCTTCTGAAAACTGCTTAGGCTCTTGTGAATTACAGCTTAATACTGTAAGAATAATGATTAATAAAAATGTTATTTTTTTCATGGTTATAAATCTGTATTATGAGATTCCTGCGTTCGCAGGAATTTATTCTAATTTTACTTTAGGGTCTAACCAAACATAAATTATATCTACAAAAATATTGATTATTATAAACAATACCGCTATAATTAGCACGGAACCCATAATTACTGGCAAATCTAAGGTATTTAATGCATTAACTATTTCTTTTCCAAGTCCGTTCCACCCGAAAATATACTCTACAAAAACAGCACCTGCCAACATGGATGCAAACCAGCCAGAAATTGCAGTAACTACAGGATTTAAGGCATTTTTTACGGCATGTTTTTTTATGATTTGAAATTCGCTCAACCCTTTTGCTCTGGCTGTACGGATATAATCTTGATTAAAAACCTCAAGTAACGAGTTACGCATGAGTTGAATAACTACTGCCAGCGGCCGAATGCCCAAAACGATAGCTGGCAGAATTAAATTTTTCCATTTTATGTGCATGCCTTCACCAAAATCATCGAGTTCATAAAGACTCCCTGTCATTTCTAAATTGGTATATTCATGCAGCACATATCCAAAAAACCAAGCAAATAAAATGGCACTAAAAAACGATGGAATACTCATACCAAACGTACTAAATATTTGAATGGTTTTATCCAACCATTTGTCTTTGTAAAGTGCCGAAACAATACCTAAAACAATACCTAAAATAATGGCAATAATAATGGCTGACACTGCTAGCACAAATGTATTTGGAAGTGTTTCTGCTAACACCCGACTTACCTTTTTACCTTGTTTGGTAAAAGATTCTCGCAAATAAGGAAACTTTAAAACCGTTATTGTATTTCCTATTGAAAAAAGCGCTGTGGCACTGTACTTATCTTCTCTTAAAAAGGTGTAGTCTTCTGAATTATTAGAGTGAAATGAAACTGGAGACAAATCATTTAAGTAATAAAAAAACTGCGTGGTAACAGGTTTATCAAATCCGTATTTCTGTTTGACCAAAGCCAGTTGCTCACTATCTTCATTTTGCCCTAGCATCATTTGTGCAGGATCTCCGGGAAGGACATTAAATAAAAAGAATATCACAGTTACTACTCCAAATAATGTGAGTAATGCGTATGTGATTTTATTTAGTAGGTAACTGATCAGTTGTTAAAAAGTTTATTTGTTGATGTGTTTATATGTTGTTTTGTTTAACTGAAAACTGCGACTGAAAACTGCGACTGCGACTGCGACTGAAAACTGCGACTGCGACTGCGACTGAAAACTGCGACTGAAAACTATAATTCCAAATCCTCAATATCATTCCAATGTACTTTTTGCTTAACCGTACCATTATCCAATTCTAAAATTCCTGGGTTGGAACGCACCACTGTTTTCAACGCTTTTTCATCACATAAATACCATTCAAAATCTATATTGTAGGCTTCGTTTATACGTTGTTTTGCTTCTTTACCCGATGCTGTTAAACCAATAATTTTATAGCCGTTTTTAATAGCTTCATCTTGTAACCCTTTTAATTTCAAAGCACCTTCTCTTTCAATTTTCTCCAAGCTATAGGATACTACAACTATTAAGTTTTCTTTATTTAAAAACTGTTCTGTTAAATCTTCATCTTCAGTTTCAATAGAGAAATCATAAATTGGTGGTTGATAACCTTCTTTAATTACCTTAGTATCAACACTAACAAAATCGCCTTCAACGGATGGATAAGAGCCGTTTGTTGTAATTACTTTTTCTTCACCATTCACATTAAATTTCCAATAATATTCTACAAGAGGCTTTTGGGCATCTTCTGGAACACGCATCCCTTCCTTAATGTTTACTCCTATTTTGTATGCCCTAAAATCCTTTACTGGCAGATGCATAAGCACATGATAACCAAACCATAAACTAAAAATAAAACTTAAAAGTGCTATAACTGTTGTTGATAATTTACTGAATATGGGATTAATATATTTTACGCCAAAGAATAGAATGAGAATAAAAAAGAGCAATACCAAGTCTTTTGTAAAACTTTCCCATGGTGTAAGTTTTAGTGCATCGCCGAAGCAACCACAGTCTTTTACTTTATCAAAATACGCTGAATAGAAAGTTAAAAATGTAAAAAACACAATCATTAATAATAAACTCCAAACGGTGAATTTGGGTTTATAACCAATAATTAAAAACACGCCTAAAACCACTTCAAAAACCACGACTAGAACCGAAATCATCAATGCATAAGGTTCTAAAAATGGAATATTCAATACATCTAAACTAAAATATTCCTGTAGTTTATATGAAAAGCCTAAAGGGTCGTTTAATTTTATTAATCCTGAAATGATGAATAAAACGCCGACGAATATTCGGCTTATGTTTACTAATAACTTCATAATAAATACCAAATTTTTAAATTCCAAATGCTTACTGTTGTAAATTCCAAATTCCAAAAACTAAATCCCAAATGCTTACTGTTGTAAATTCCAAAAACTAATCTTTACCAAATTATTTTAATTTATTAATTATTGCAGAAAGTATTTTTCTTAGTTCGTTAGCTTCCTTTATTAATTTTTTAATTCTTTCGCTTTCGTTTTCATTTAGATCTCTCAGTAATTTAAGCCAATATTCACTTTCTTTGGCTTCTTTTCTTGAGATTTTAATTCTAAATTTTAAATCTTTATCTCCTAATTTTTCATTTCCTTCAATATAATTTGCACCAACAGAGCCAGATGATCTAATTAATTGCTTTCCATCTTCAATATTAGAAATTGTCTTTTTTAAATCCTTTACTAAAAAACGACAGTCTCTGGCAAATTCAAAAGTTCTATCTTCTAAACCAATAAACCAATAAACCAAATGTTCTTTCAGCGCTCATTCCTTTTTGGAATTTAGAGTTTTAAATTTGGAATTTGCCTTGATTTTGCCCAAGCAAAATCAAGGCAAAAACCGCATAATTAACCATATCTTGATAATTAGCATCGACACCCTCACTTACTTGGATGTTTCCTTCATTATTTTCAATTGACTTTACACGTAATAATTTCTGTAAAATTAAATCGGTTAAACTACTCACTCTCATATCGCGCCACGCTTCACCGTAATCATGGTTTTTATCTTCCATGAGTTGTTTAGTAATAGCCACCTGTTTTTCGTATAATTCCTGGGCTTCCTCAACATCCATATCGGGTTGTTCTACGACACCTTTTTCCAACTGGATTAAAGCCATAATACAGTAATTAATTATGCCAATAAACTCGCTTGCCTCACCTTCATCAACTTTTCTAACATCATTTTGTTGCAAACTCCTAATCCGCTGTGCTTTTATAAAAATTTGGTCGGTAAGCGAAGGCAATCTAAGTATTCTCCAAGCACTGCCGTAATCACTCATTTTCTTAATAAACAAACTTTTACAAGTATCTATAACGGCATCGTATTGTTTTGAAGTATTTTGCATGAATTAAAATAGATTTTCCGTAAATTTCGCATAAATAATTAAAACCTTCAAGGTTTCTTGTTTAAAGTTTTAAACTAAGTGCCAACAGCTTACAAAACACTCTAAATGACCATTAATTGTAAAGGAAAACTTATCGATTTATCATCACCAAAAGTAATGGGGATTTTAAACATTACCCCCGATTCTTTTTATGATGGCGGTTTATACAAAAATGATGGTGTGATTTTGAACCAGGTTGAAAAAATGGGTTCAGAAGGTGCTACTTTTATTGATGTCGGTGCTTATAGTTCTAGACCAAATGCTGACCATGTAAGTGAAGATGAAGAATTAAGACGCATAATTCCTATAGTTGAATTAATTTTAAAAGAATTTCCTGAAACATTACTTTCCATCGATACTTTTAGAAGCGAAGTAGCAAAGCAATGTATTAATTCTGGAGCATGTATGATTAATGATATTTCTGCTGGACGCTTAGATAGCCATATGCTGCAAACCATTGCAGATTTACATGTACCCTATATTATGATGCACATGCGCGGGACTCCACAAACTATGCAACAAGATACAAATTATGATAATTTAGTAAAAGACATTATTTATTACTTTT
>CAXBID010000302.1:0-4719 GCA_963975495.1 uncultured Flavobacteriaceae bacterium
CAATGCCATTAATTAGGGATTAATTTTAAACCCTTCTACTTCTAATTTATCAAGAATATCTTCTCTTCGTTCTAAACGTCTGTTTTCTGCAAACATAGGATACAAACCTACATCTCCATTTTCATGAAATGACACCCAATTGTTTGGAAAAACGGAATCTGGAGTATCGTATTCATTGGTATCATTTACAACAATAACATGTATACCTACAGCTTTTAACTTTTCAACATAATTGTCAAACTCTTTTTGTGCTTTAGCATTTACAGTTGCGGGCAATAAATCTATATCTTCTTGATAGTAATTATTAACAGCAGTTTGCTCATTCATCCTAAAACTTACAGGACGAACCATTAAAATGGTATTTGTGGTTTGTTGCATATTCTAAATTAATCCCTAATTAATGGCATTGTTGTACAGCGCAAAAGCCCGCCTTGTTTTCCTATTTCTCCATAAGGTACTTCCTCAACTACAAAGCCTTGTTTTCGCAACCAAGTGTTTAATCTTGTAAAGTTTTTTTCGGATACAATGACTTTCTCTGAAATGGAAAATATGTTACTATTCATATCATACATTTCGTCTTTTGTAATTTCAAAAGTATTTTCTTTTCCAAAGAAATTCACTAACCAATCATATTCTTTTTCTATTAAAAACCCATTTTTATGAATAATGGCTTTATCTTTTCCTATGGGTTGAAAACAACAATCTAAATGCAATGCATTTTCCTTAGCGTTGGTGTTCGATTTTCGAAGCTCGAAAGACTTTACTCTTTTATTTGGGAAAAGTTCTTGAATAGCAATTACGGCATCCATATTAGTACGCGCTGTAATTAAATTGGCATAATCGTCACCTGAATAGGTTCCAATAAAAATATAATCATTCCATGGCATAACATCACCGCCTTCAACATGGCATTCTTCAGGTAAAATTATACGATCTTTTCTATCTATTTGATTCCATACATAACGTATGGCCTCAACTTCTTCTTCCCTATTAGGTAAAATATTGGCGCGCATTACTTTATCCTCAATAACAAAAGCAATGTCCCTTGAAAAAATTTGATTACAATTTTCAATAACTTCAGGCCTATAAACCTTTACGTCGTATTTTTCAAAAACAGCTACCAAAGCTTCCATTTCAGCAATCATATCTTCCTCCTTAGGGTATGTGCCTGCCAAAACATGCTCAATACTTTTAGGGTCGTAGCATTCTTCTACTTTTGGTATTGGCCCATTACTTTTTGCCGTTCCTAAAATAACAGATCTTAGTCTTGAAGTTTCATTTTGAATATTTAATTTAAGCATATTTTAAATCTGAAAAAAAAAATTATTAAAAAAGTCAAAACTAATGATTATTAAAGACTTTTTGAATTATTCTTAAAAAATATTACTTTAAAAAAGAAAAGCTTCATAGAAAAACCATGAAGCTTGATAATATTATAAAATATATGATTTATCTTTTTTTAATCGGAACGAATTTTCGTTCTGTTTCACCTATATACATTTGTCTTGGTCTGCCAATTGGTTCTTTACGCAAACGCATTTCTCTCCATTGTGCAATCCAACCCGGTAAACGTCCCAAAGCAAACATTACGGTAAACATATCTGTTGGAATACCCATACCTCTATAAATAATACCCGAATAAAAATCTACATTAGGGTATAATTTCCGTTTTACAAAATAATCATCGCTTAAAGCTTCTTTTTCAAGTCCTTTAGCTATATCTAAAATAGGGTCTTCAACACCCAATTGACCTAAAACTTCATCAGCTGATTTTTTAATAATTTTAGCTCGAGGATCGAAGTTTTTATAAACACGGTGGCCAAAGCCCATTAAACGGAAAGGGTCTTCCTTATCTTTAGCTTTTGCCATGTATTTTTTAGTGTCACCCCCATCTTCTTTTATAGCTTCAAGCATTTCTAGAACCGCTTGGTTTGCACCACCATGAAGTGGGCCCCAAAGCGCAGAAATTCCAGCCGAAAGTGATGCAAACAAACCGGCATGGGACGACCCAACTATTCTAACTGTAGAAGTAGAACAGTTTTGCTCATGATCTGCATGAAGGATTAATAATTTATCTAAAGCATCAACTAAAACTTTACTTTGTACATAGCATGCATTTGGTTGTCTGAACATCATTTTTAAGATATTCTCAACATAACCTAAAGAGTTATCTCCATAATCAAGCGGTAAACCTTGTTTTTTACGAAGCGTCCAAGCTACCAAAACTGGGAATTTCCCTAGTATTCTGACTACAGATTTATACATATCTTCCTCAGAATCGACATTAACCGAAGATGGATTAAATGCTGTTAAAGCACTAGTTAAAGATGAAATAACCCCCATTGGATGCGCTGATTTTGGAAATGCATCTAAAATCTTTTTTATATCTTCATCAACAATAGATTGTGCTTTTATATCTGCATGGAACTTATCGTTTTGTTCTTTAGTTGGTAATTCTCCAAATATCAAAAGAAATGCGACTTCGAGAAAAGACGCCTTTTCAGCTAATTCTTCAATGGAATAGCCTCGGTATCTTAAAATCCCCTTTTCTCCATCTAAAAATGTTATAGCACTTTCACATGAACCTGTATTTTTATAACCTGGATCTAAAGTAATTACACCTCCCGTAGCAGACCTAAGGTTTTTTATATCTATTGCAACCTCATCTTCAGTTCCTTTTACTAAAGGGAATTCGTGTTTTTTACCATTTATTTCTATAGTAGCAGTGTTTGCCATATTTTGAATAATTTTGTTTTATTTAGCGGAGAGCTAATTTACAAAATAAGTGCCAATTTAAGAAACCTATTAACAAAGGTTTTAACAATTATTTCATCATTAATTATTGTTGTCCGATTAAAAATAATTCATTTAAAGAAAACCTTTGCGAACACAGGGTTTTCTAAGTTTATAAAAAAAAGGGCTTGCTTATTACGTCCCGATAGCTCGGGAGAAAAATTTTATTTTTTAGAATATTTTGAATTTAAAGTTCACTGTTTATCAATTAGTTACAATCAAGTCTATGCTCTTCCCCGAAATTTCGGGGCTAATAGTGAAGCGGTCTTGATTCTTTAATCGGACACTAATGATCATTAATATTGATATTAAATAAAAAAGCGATTATTAAAAAAATAATCGCTTTTAAAATATAAGTTCAGATGAATGTTATTTTATTTTAAACGCTTTCTCTTGAGGAAAATAAGCAACCTCTCCTAATTCCTCTTCAATACGAAGCAGTTGATTGTATTTTGCCATACGGTCACTACGTGAAGCCGATCCTGTTTTTATTTGTCCGCAGTTTAAAGCTACCGCTAAATCTGCAATCGTATTATCTTCAGTTTCACCAGAACGGTGAGACATTACAGAGGTGTACCCCGCATTTTTAGCCATATTAACAGCCGCAATAGTCTCGGTTAAGGAACCTATTTGGTTTACTTTAATAAGAATAGAATTGGCAATTCCTTCTTCTATACCTCTTGATAAACGCTCTACGTTAGTAACAAATAAGTCATCACCTACAAGTTGAACCTTGTCTCCAATTTTTTCTGTCAATAATTTCCAACCATCCCAGTCGTTTTCATCCATACCATCTTCAATGGATATAATTGGGTATTTTGCAGATAACCCAGCTAAATATTCAGCTTGTTCAGCAGATGTTCTTATTACACCTGTATCACCTTCAAACTTTTTGTAATCATATTTTCCATCTACAAAAAATTCAGCAGCAGCACAATCCAAAGCGATCATGATATCACCTCCAAAAGTATAACCTGCTTTTTCAACAGCCAATTTGATTGAATCTAAAGCATCTTCAGTTCCACCGGCTAAATTTGGCGCAAAACCTCCTTCATCACCAACAGCTGTACTTAAACCTCTATCATGTAATACTTTTTTAAGGTTATGGAAAATCTCAGTGCCCATTTGCATAGCATGCGTAAAGGTTTTAGCTTTTACAGGCATAATCATAAATTCCTGAAATGCAATTGGTGCATCGCTATGAGAACCTCCGTTAATGATGTTCATCATAGGTACGGGAAGTGTATTTGCAGAAACACCACCTACATAACGATATAAAGGCAAGCCCAACTCGCCTGCTGCTGCTTTGGCAACAGCTAAAGAAACACCTAAAATAGCATTGGCTCCTAATTTTGATTTGTTTTTTGTGCCATCTAAATCAATCATAATTTGATCGATTAAGTTTTGTTCGAAAACTGAAACCCCTAATAATTCTTGAGCAATAACAGAGTTTACGTTATCAACAGCTTTTAAAACACCTTTCCCCATGTAAGCAGATCCACCATCTCTTAATTCGACAGCTTCATGCTCTCCAGTTGATGCACCTGATGGTACCGCAGCTCTTCCTAAAACATCGTTTTCTGTTACAACATCTACTTCTACTGTAGGATTCCCTCTAGAATCCAAAATTTGTCTAGCGTGTACATTAATTATTATACTCATAATTGGTTTGTTTTTAATCTTATTATTATATCAAATTTACGGCTAATTCCTATTTATTTTTAGATGTTTTTAAAGAAATATTCAAAATGACACCTACAACGTTTTAGTTGCCTTTATGTTTATAAAAAAAGGTTTTTTGTGCGCCTGCCGGTAGGCAGATTACCACAATCCCGATAGCTATCGGGATCGCTGTGGGCTTTTATTCATGCTTTTCTATTTTATATTAATGAATTCATGAACATAAATGTTTCACTGCAATCCCTA
>CAXBID010000303.1:0-4714 GCA_963975495.1 uncultured Flavobacteriaceae bacterium
TGTAATCGATTACCATTGATTAATTATAACCATTTAAAACTTTTTAAACATGAAACAAAAATTACTTTTATTTATTTTACCAATGTTGTTATTTACAGCAACATTTCAAGCACAAACAAAAGTTTGGGATTTTGGTGGCGATCCAAATTATACTAGTGCAGCGCAAATTGCCATGTGGCCAATTGCTCCTTTTAATGCAGCGGAAGGAGCTACTGTAGAAAAGGACAAGCTATTTTTAGTTGGAGATAGTTCTGGTGATAAATTTGGTCAAATTGAAAATGCTGGAGGAGCTACTTGGGACACAGGAACTGCTGATGAGTATGGAGCTATCAATCGTTTTAAATGGTTATAATTAATCAATGGTAATCGATTACATAATGGAGGTTCAAATCCAACTGATAATTTGCCAGCTTATAGCTACATGTATTTTCCTGTAACTGGTGCAGTTGACGTAAAGATATGGTTCAGGGCTGGTAGTAGTTCTGATACTGAACGTATTTTATATATTTCAGACGGAACTGATTTACTAGCGTCTCATCAAGCTGTTGGAACTGGTGCACCACAAACCATAACAGCTAGTTATACAGGTACTGGTGGAAATATTTATATATATGATTCAAATTCTTTCAATTTATATAAAATTGTAGTTACGGGTGTAGGAGCTTCAGATTTAGTTTTAAGTGCCAACGATTATAAATCTCCTGTTTCAACAAACATTAAAGCTATAAAAGATAGAATTTATGTGTCTAATGTAAAAATGAATACTGAAGTTAAAATTTATAGCATTACAGGGGCTTTAGTCAAGTCTTTTACTACAAAAAATGACACTGATTTTGAATTCAAAACAGGACTTTATATAGCCACTGTTAAAACCATTGAAGGACAAAAAGCTGTTAAATTATTAACTCACTAATTGATTAGTAGTAAATTAATATAATCAAGGATATCTGTTGTGGGTATCCTTTTTTTTGTACAAAAGTATTTTAAAATGAAAAAATTTAAATGTGTTTTCTTTGTGTACCTTTTTCTTGTTACATATACTAATGCACAAGATAATAACCAGTTAACTGAAGATTCTACAAAAGAATATACCATCGAAAATTGTGTAAATCAATTTGATGCCGATAAAACGTCACCAACTAAAGTTGGATATCAATATTGGTTTACTGATAAAGACTTTTTAGATGGAAGAACTTTAAAGATGAGTGTTGTAGCTCCTCATAAATCTACTCACGCACCGCACCAGCATATTGAAGACGAATTCTTTTTTATTTTGGAAGGAACTGCCCAATTTTATCTGAATGGAAAAACGAAAACAGCAGGATCATATACTAGTTTTTATTGTCCGTCAAATTCTATGCATGGTATTAGTAATGCAGGAGATACAGAACTAAAGTATTTAGTTATAAAGAAGTATGAAAAGAATTAATTTTGTAGACACAACTAACTAAAATAAAATCATGAATAATTGTAGAAGACAATTTTTAGCTTCAACAACTATAGAATCAGAAAGCCCTATTAAAATTACAGATTTAAAATATATTATACCCAAGCCCAATAAGGTAAATAAATTTAATCGAATTTAAATGAAATACATACATAGTACATTTTTAATATTTTTCATTTCGATATGTTCTGCTAGCCAAAATAAGACAAAAACAAATGAAGTGCCTTTTAGAGTAAAAACTGATTTGTTTGATGAAACCGAAAAGGATAGCCTAGGTTTACGCACTCCAATAGACTTAGAAACTATTTCAATTTTTGAACCGAATGACAAAACTGACCATTTTAGCAATGGTGCCGTAATGACAGTCTTTAAAGATGTTTTTTATTGTCAATGGCAAAGTTCAGCTAAAGATGAAGATTCTGAAGATACTTGGGTAGCTTACAGCAGGAGTGAGGACGGAAAAAACTGGTCTCAACCAATGGTGCTTTCTGAAAGTTTAGACAACGGGTATTGTACCTCTGGTGGCTGGTGGAAATCGGGTGATACTTTGGTGGCTTATATTAATCAATGGCCATCTAATGTAAAGCCAAAAGGAGGCTTTACTTATTATAAAATGAGTATCGATGGCATCAATTGGACTAAGAAAAAACTACTTTTAAAGTTTGATGGTAAGCCTCTTAAAGGTGTTTTTGAACAAGACCCTCATCAACTAGCTAATGGACGAATTATTAACGCGGCACATTTTCAACCTGGTTTAATTGTTTCACCTATTTATACCGATGACCCAATGGGTATTAGCGGATGGATACGAGCAAATTTTAAAAATATTTCTATAAAAAAAGACGTTTCCAGAGAAATCGAACCAAGTTCTTTTTTACAAAGTGATTCCACTATAGTTATGATTTTTAGAGATCAAAATAGCTCGCATAAAAGTATAGCGTCTGTTAGTTTCGATCGTGGTGAAAATTGGTCAATGCCAATAGTAACCAATATGCCAGATGCACGTTCTAAACAAAGTGCAGGTAACATATCTTCTGAGATTTCCTATATTGTAAATAATCCAATACAAAGTAAATCGCGTATGCCTTTAGTGGTAACTTTAAGTAGAGGAGGTGAATTTTTTGACACTGCATATTCACTTCGTAAGGCAGGTAATAACATTCAAGCAATGCGTTTTGAGGGGAAATATAAAAAATTAGGCTATCATTATCCAAAATCTATAATTTGGAAAAATCATCTTTACGTTTCATATACCACAAATAAAGAAGATGTAGAATACACCAAAGTACCATTGTCAAGTTTGATTTTAAACTAAAAAAAAATAAGAAGATTATAATTATTGTATGGACCGAATTTACAGTATAAAAACATTTCTATTTATAGTAATTACTACAATGACAAGCGTGACTTTATCTGCTCAAATACATGATGCTTCATGGAAAAAGATAATCAATAAAGATGAAGGCTCTTGGTTTACTACACAGGAAGCAAAAGATATAGCAGAAAATGTTTTGTTATATCAAAGAGATATTGGTGGTTGGCCAAAAAATATTCAAATGCAAGAGCCACTTTCAAAAGCTGAAAAACAAGTGTTACTAGATTTAAAATCTAGTACAAAAGATGTTACAACCGATAATGGAGCTACGACTCAAGAAATGGTTTTTCTATCTAAAATGTTTAGGCAAACTCGAGATGAACGTTATAAAGAAGCTTTTTTTTTGGGCTTAAATTATATTTTAAAGGCACAATATGAGAACGGTGGTTGGCCTCAATTTTATCCATTAAGAAAAGGGTATTATTCACATATTACTTACAATGATGATTCTATGGTGAATATTTTAAAACTTTTAAAAGACTTAAAAGATGGCACTAAAAAATATTCAATTACACCAGACAATGAAACGATAAAAAAAATTGAAATAGCTTTTAACAAAGGTATAGATTGTATTTTAAAAACTCAGTATAAGCAAAATGGAGTTTTAACTGCCTGGTGTGCACAACACGATGAAAAAACCTTAGAACCCGCAAAAGCACGAGCTTACGAATTACCTTCATTAAGTGGAAAAGAATCGGCTCAAATAGTGTTATTACTAATGTCTGTTGAAAACCCTACTAAAGAAATTAAAAATGCGATAAACAAAGCAGTAGAATGGTTTAAAGTTTCAAAAATTGATGGAATAAAGCAAGAATATATTTTAGATGATAAAGGTAAGTTTGTTGATAAAAAAATAGTTGAAGATCTGAGCGCAAAACCCTTATGGGCAAGATTTATGGATTTGGAAGACAATACACCATTTTTTTGCGATAGAGATGGTATAAAAAAAGCAACACTGTCAGAAATAGGACAAGAGCGCAGGCGCGGTTATGCTTGGTATACAGATAATCCAAGTAAAGTTTTAAAGTATTATCCTAAATGGAAGGCTAAGTATGAAAAACAACAAAATAAAATGCTTAAAGAAGAATACAATATGGTTGTGGCAAAAGATGGAAGTGGTGATTTTATAAGTATACAAGAAGCCATTTATGCATCAAAAGCCTTTCCTTATAAGCGTGTTATTATAAATATTAAAAATGGTACTTATAACGAAAAGGTTCATATATATTCATGGAATACTTATGTTTCCTTGATTGGTGAAAGTAAAGAAAACACTATAATAACTTTTGATGATTATTTCGATAAAATAAATTTAGGACGAAATAGCACATTTCATACTTCAACAGTTTTAGTCGAAGGAAACGATTTTATTGCAAAAAACCTCACTATTCAAAATAGTTCGGGTGAAGTAGGGCAAGCCGTTGCGCTTTCGGTTAATGCAAACAGAGCATACTTTGAAAACTGTAATTTTTTAGGATTTCAAGATACGGTTTATACAGCAGGAGAAGGCTTTAAACAATATTTTAAAAACTGTTATATAGAAGGAAGTACCGATTTTATATTTGGCGAAGCTACTGTTCTTTTTGATGCTTGCGAAATTAGAAGTAAAACCAATTCTTATATAACGGCAGCTTCAACACCAAAAAATCAGAAATTCGGATTTGTTTTTAAAAACTGTAGTTTGACGGCTGATGACAATGTTTCAGAAGTTTACTTAGGAAGACCTTGGCGTAAGTATGCTAAAACTGTTTTTATTGACTGTAAGATGGGAGCTCATATAAAAGCAGAAGGATGGCATAATTGGTCTAATAAAGAAGCAGAATCTACAACGTTTTACGCAGAATATAATTGTATTGGTGAAGGTTACAAACCAGAAAGCAGAGTATATTGGG
>CAXBID010000304.1:0-4712 GCA_963975495.1 uncultured Flavobacteriaceae bacterium
ATCGTAATCGGGATAAGCGATTCACACACTTTTTCTGAATTAGAAAAAGTGGTTCTCTGCTTACATATTTCTGCGATACTGCCCTCCTACTTCAAAAAGTGCATTCGTAATTTGCCCTAAGGAACATACTTTGCAAACTTCCATTAAAGCTTCAAATATATTCTCATTATTGATAGCTTTACTTTGAAGTTGTTTTAATAAGTTTTCTGTATCATTGGCTTCATGAAGATTTTTTAACGTTTTTATTTGGAACTCTTTCTCCTCTTCTGTTGCTCTAATAACTTCAACTGGTAAAACAGTTGGTGACCCCTTACTACTTAAAAACGTATTTACGCCAATAATTGGAAACTCACCATTATGTTTCAAAGTTTCATAATACAAACTTTCTTCTTGAATTTTACTACGTTGGTACATGGTTTCCATTGCACCTAGAACACCACCGCGTTCTGTAATTCTATCAAATTCTATTAATACCGCTTCTTCAACTAAATCGGTTAGTTCTTCAATAATAAAAGAGCCTTGAATGGGGTTTTCGTTTTTAGCTAAACCTAATTCTTTGTTGATTATAAGTTGAATGGCCATAGCGCGTCGCACCGATTCCTCAGTTGGTGTTGTGATAGCTTCATCATAAGCGTTAGTGTGTAGCGAATTACAATTATCATAAATGGCATATAATGCCTGAAGTGTGGTTCTTATATCATTAAAATCAATTTCTTGGGCATGTAAACTTCTACCTGATGTTTGAATATGATATTTCAGCATTTGCGCCCTGGCATTAGCGCCATATTTATGCTTCATGGTTTTTGCCCATATTTTACGGGCAACACGACCAATTACTGCATATTCCGGGTCGATACCATTGGAGAAGAAAAAGGATAAATTTGGTCCAAATTTATTAATATCCATTCCCCTGCTCAAATAGTATTCCACGTAAGTGAAGCCATTGGAAAGCGTTAATGCTATTTGGGTAATTGGGTTGGCGCCAGCTTCTGCAATATGATAGCCTGAAATAGAAACCGAATAAAAATTACGGACATTATTTTCAATAAAATATTCTTGAACATCACCCATTAAGCGTAACGCAAATTCTGTAGAAAAAATACATGTATTTTGTGCTTGGTCTTCTTTTAAAATATCAGCTTGAACCGTTCCACGAACTTGAGTAATCGTGTTCTTTTTAATTTCTATATACACACCTGCTGGTAATACTTCATCTCCAGTAACACCCAAAAGCATTAAACCTAAACCATTATTACCAGTTGGTAATTCGCCATTATATTTTGGTCGTTCTTTACCCTTATAAAGTTTAGATATTTTAGCTTCTACTTCTTTTTCTAAATCATTTTCTTTAATGTAAATCTCACATTGTTGGTCAATTGCAGCATTCATGAAAAACCCTAAAAGCATCGGTGCGGGACCATTAATGGTCATACTCACTGAGGTCATTACATTGGCTAAATCAAAACCAGAATACAATTTCTTGGCATCATCCAAACAACAAATAGACACTCCAGCATTACCAATTTTACCATATATATCTGGTCTGTAATCAGGGTCATTCCCATAAAGTGTAACACTATCGAAAGCTGTAGACAACCGCTTTGCTGGTAAACCGGCACTTACATAATGAAATCGTTTATTTGTACGTTCTGGTCCGCCCTCGCCTGCAAACATTCTTGCTGGGTCTTCGCCGGTTCTTTTAAAAGGATATAAACCTGAAGTATATGGAAATTCTCCCGGAACATTTTCTTGTAAACACCATTTTAAAATGTCTCCCCAAGCTTGATACTTAGGAAGCGCCACTTTAGGTATTTGCGAATGTGACAATGACTCTGTATGGGTTTCTATTTTTATCTCTTTATCGCGAACTTTAAAAGAATAAATTGGGTTTTTATAGCGGTTAACTTTATCGTCCCAACCTGTAATGATTTCCCAATTATGTGGATTTAGATTTAGTTTTACACGATCAAATTCTTTAAGTAGCAAACCCAAAAAGTTTTTATCATTGTCATTCTGAGCTTGTCGAAGAATCTCATCCTGATTTAATCCCGACTTACTCAAATGAGATTTCTCACTACCGTTCGAAATGACAGCAACCGAACAAATAGTTTTATAAATACCATAAAGTTTTTGAGCTATTTCAACTTGTTCATTTCCTTTTTTATCATAATTACGATTGTTCTCGGCAATTTCAGATAAGTAGCGCACTCTAGAAGGCGGAATAACAAAAATCTTCTCGCTCATTTCATTAGAAATTTCAAAAGTAGATTTTAAATCAGCATCTGCTTTTTCAACCAAGGTATCCATAACCGCTTTATAGAGCGTGTTCATCCCTGGGTCGTTAAATTGTGAAGCAATAGTTCCAAATACAGGTAGCTCCTCTTGTGGTGTATCCCAAAGATTATTGTTACGCATGTATTGCTTTTTCACATCGCGTAAAGCATCCAAAGAACCTCGTTTATCAAACTTATTGATAGCTACCAAATCTGCAAAATCAAGCATATCAATTTTTTCTAACTGCGTGGCTGCTCCAAATTCAGGGGTCATAACATATAATGATACGTCTGAATGTTCAATAATTTCAGTATCGCTTTGCCCTATTCCTGATGTTTCTAATATAATTAAATCGTATTCTGCTGCTTTTAAAACTTCAATGGCTTCGTTTACGTGTTTCGACAATGCTAGATTGGATTGTCGGGTTGCCAAACTACGCATATAAACACGTGAATTATTAATGGCATTCATTCTAATTCTATCACCTAAAAGCGCACCACCTGTTTTTCGTTTTGATGGATCGACAGAAATTATTCCGACTGTTTTTTCTGGAAAATCTATTAAAAATCGTCGTACCAACTCATCGACTAAACTGGATTTTCCAGCACCTCCAGTTCCTGTAATTCCTAAAATGGCCCCTCCTGACCTCCCCGAAAGGGAGAAAACTTCACTCAATTGAGTGAAAATATTTTCAAAAGCTTCATGATTATTTTCAGCAAGTGAAATTAATCTTGCAATAGCTCTTATATCTTTTTCTTTTAATCTTTTAGCTAATTCATTCTTGCCCATTTCCAATAACCAAGAGGCATCAGTATTATGATTCACATAATCTTTGGTCTCCCCTCCTTTGGAGGGGTTGGGGGAGGCTTTCTCAACCAAATCATTAATCATGCCTTGCAAGCCCATTTCACGACCGTCATCAGGAGAATAAATACGGGTTATGCCATAATCCATTAAATCCTTAATTTCTGAAGGTAAAATAACACCGCCACCGCCACCAAATATTTTAATATGATTTGCTCCTCGTTCTTTCAACAAATCATACATATACTTAAAATATTCATTGTGCCCACCTTGATATGATGTTAAACAAATCGCATTTACATCTTCCTGTATCGCAGTATTTACAACTTCTTCAACACTTCTATCATGTCCTAAATGAATAACCTCAACACCAGTAGCTTGTATAATACGACGCATAATATTTATGGATGCATCATGTCCATCAAATAAAGATGCGGCAGTTACTATTCTAACTTTATGCTTTGGTTTATATGGAGATTGTTGTTTCATCTATAATAAAATGTGTTATTTAGCATTGCAATTTACGAAATATTCAAAAAAATAATCAAATTACGAATGATTATCTAAAACTATTCTTAATCTTAATGGGTGTATAAATTTTAGATTAATTTTAGGCGCTTAAAATAATCTAAATCACATGAATAAGATTACATTATTAATACACTGTAAAGATAAACCAAACATTATTGCGAATGTTACTAATTTTATAGCGACAAACGGGGGCAATATCGTTTATTTAGACCAACATGTTGATAGAGAACAAGACGTATTTTTCATGCGATTAGAAAGCGAATTTATTGATGAATCTTTTTCTACAGAAAATTTTAAAAGTGAATTTAAAATTAATCTTACCGATCGATTTAATATGAAATGGCGTATTTATTCTTCTGAAAAGAAACCTAAAATGGCATTATTTATTTCTAAATATGACCATTGTTTATACGATTTATTAGGACGCTACAATTCTGGAGAACTAAACCTTGTCATTCCTTTTATAATTAGTAACCATAACGATTTAAAACATATTGCAGATAGTTTTAAAATTCCTTTTTATCATATCCCTGTTACAAAAGACACTAAAAGTAACGCTGAGGATAAACAACTTGAATTACTTGAAAAGTATAACATAGATTTTGTTGTACTTGCTAGATATATGCAAATAGTTTCTGGAAAAATAATAAGTAAATTCCCCAATAAAATCATCAATATTCATCATTCATTTTTACCTGCATTTGTTGGCGCCAAACCTTATCATTCGGCATTTAAGCGTGGGGTAAAAATTATAGGCGCAACAAGTCATTATGTTACTGAGGAATTAGATGCAGGCCCCATAATTGAGCAAGACGTGGCGCACGTATCCCATACACATTCCATAAGTGATTTAATTGCAAAAGGTAGGGATTTAGAAAAAATTGTGCTTGCTAATGCAGTTAAACTGCATACTAACAGAAAAGTGATGGTGTATAATAACAAAACTGTTATTTTTTCATAATTTAAATGTGACTATTAGAAAATTCTTGCATAATTAATTATTAAATAGTTGTGTTTATATTACAAATTCTATCTATTTAATTTAATCATGCGAATCAAGGGTTAAAAAATCAGGGCTATAAAAGCAGCGGCCAGCCTTCCAT
>CAXBID010000305.1:0-4683 GCA_963975495.1 uncultured Flavobacteriaceae bacterium
TTCTCCCATAATCATTCTGAAAATAGTGGTTTTACCTGCACCATTTGGTCCAATTATACCAACTATTCCGGCTTGCGGTAAGCTGAAGTTTAGAGTATGATAAGACTTTATCAAACATGATTGGCTAATCTCTACTGTCTGATTTGTGAAATATTGTTATAATTTTAATAACTACCCCGAGGCAGAGCCATCGAGGTATCAAGCGAAAAAATTTATTTTTAGTTTGTTGAAAACCTAAGGTTTTCAAACTTTCCACTTAACCCGGGCGCATAGCGTCGAGGAATTCTATTGATTAAAGATACCAACTTGTTATTTATTCATTAATATTAGAATCAGAGTATATTTTTTAATTCATTGTAAGATACAAATTTATGCGTTTAATCGATAAAATGTTACATTTTATCGAATTTTTTATTCATTATTCTGAATTGTATAACTTATAATTGCGTTATATTCAATCTTTAAAACTAAATTGCTTTTAACAATTTTTAAAAATAATTTCATGAAAAATTTTCTTCCTATATTTTATTTTTTTTGCGTTGCCATTCAAGCCCAAGTTGGTATAGGTACTACGACACCTCAAGCTACTTTAGATATTACTGGGCAACCAACTATTAGTACTGAATTAGACGGCGTAATTGCTCCTAGACTTACAGGTAATCAATTAAGAGCGAAAACTTATACTGCTGCACAAACAGCTGCGATGGTATATGTTACCGCTCCAGACTCGGCTCCTGCAGGACAAACCATAAATGTAACTGCCATTGGCTATTATTATTTTGACGGAACAGTTTGGGGAGCTGTTGCTCCAAATACTGTTGACTGGCAAACTAATGGAAATTCTGATATAAATGACACTACTCATTTTTTAGGAACAACTACAGACCAAGATATAATTTTTAAACGTAATAATGTGCAGTCTGGTTGGTTAGAGGGTACAAATACTAGTTTTGGGGTAAATAGCTTACCAACATCAGCAACTGGTGAGCATAATACCGCTATTGGTAGAAGTGTATTGGCGAATAACACATCCGGAAATAGAAATACAGCAATCGGGTCTTATACAATGGCGAGTAATACTACTGGTCAGTGGAATACTGCTATGGGTAGGTATACAATGTTTGCTAATACTTCTGGATCTAATAATATGGCGTTAGGACAAGAAGCTGCAAGATGGAATTCATCAGGTAATGACAATGTTGCTATTGGATATTCTGCTTTAAAAAACAACGATACAGGTTCATTTAATGTAGCCATTGGTCGCTCTGCTATGGCTACTGGACCTAATGTAGCATCAACTTATGGAAATAACAATATCGCTATTGGATATAATGCGCAGCTACCAACAGTTACAACCAGCAATCAAATGGTTTTAGGAAATATTTCTATTTCAAGAACAATAATCAATGGTATCGTAAATCCAGTTGCTGGCGCACCAGCTAATTCTAACTCAGCAGGAATACAAGGTGAAATTAGAGTAGTAGGTAGTTATTTATACATTTATTGTTCAGATAATAGATGGCGTAGAGCATCTTTATCTACTTTTTAATTTTTTTAGAAATAGCAGCCCAATTTATTTTGGATAAAACAAAACGTATGATTCTAAAAAAAAATATTACCTCGATACTTGTTTTCACACTTGCAATGTTGTCAAACCATCTGATGGCTCAATTGTATGTGGGGCCAAGTTCCTATACATATATCTACAACACCAATCAGGTTGTTTTTGTTGAAAATGATATAGAGTTAAATGCTGCCACCAGTTTTTTCTATCTACGAAATGAAGGGCAGTTGTTACAAGGAACTACTGTTGCAGGTGCTAATAAAGGAATAGGGAACTTATCTACTTTTCAGGAAGGTACGGTAAACAATTTTGCCTATAACTATTGGTGTTCGCCAGTTGGAGGTAATGTTGCCACTGCGGGGAATTCACTTTTTGGCATTACACAACTTGGTGTACCCACTACCACAACAACTACAAATGCAGCTACAATATTAGCAATGAATAATTATGATGGCACATCTGCTGCTGGAACGTTATCTATTGCACCATATTGGATTTGGAGGTTTTCAGTAAATGATACTTATGCCGATTGGATTTTTTCGGGTGCTTCAACAAATATAGCAGCTGGTGAAGGCTTCTCGATGAAAGGAGTTTCTGGTACTGATGCAACTGTTGTTGATGGCGTTGCCAATAATGCAGGAAGCAACCAACGATATGATTTTAGAGGAAAACCGAATGATGGTACCATTGATATTCCAGTTGCCTATGACATCACTGATGGTGGACAATTTACGCTAACAGGGAATCCATACCCTTCTACCATAGATTTGTCCATGTTTTTAACTGATGCCACGAATTCTACTGGAATTGCTTATTTCTGGGAACATGACAAAACGGTAAACACACATTATGTTTCGGGTTATGTAGGTGGTTATGGCACGTTTTCACCTGTTTCAAGAGGTGGAACGGGTATTTACGTTCCTGCTACTTATTACACTTATGATGGAGCAGGAAATCAAGGAGGTAGTGTAGCTTCTCCCGGAACAATTTATGAAAGAAGATTCACTCCAATTGGTCAAGGATTTATGATTGAAGGTGCAGCTAATGGAATAGTGCAAATGAAAAACAGTTACCGTGTTTTCGTAAAAGAAGGTATTGCCAATAATTCTCAATTCGAAAGAACAGCTTCTAATTCCACCAATAATAAAGGCAATACCGAAAGTAATTTTTTACCAGCTATCAAGTCGGTTTCAGGATTTGATTATACAACTGTAAGTAAATTACCCATACCACAAATACGCTTTAAAACAACTATAGATAGTGCCTATGTTTCGCAAATAGTATTGGCATTTGAACCTACAGCTACAGATGATGTTGATTTTGCAATGGATGCAAAATCTATTAATGAAGACTTAGAGCAAGAAATATATTTTGACATTAACGATAATCCCTATATCATAAACGTTGTCGCTTTTGATGAAGCTAAAAAAATTCCTTTAGGTTTCAGAAACACCTACGAAGCACTTTATAAGATTGAAATCGACAAAATTTTAAA
Source organism: uncultured Flavobacteriaceae bacterium (assembly GCA_963975495.1). Lineage (GTDB taxonomy): Bacteria > Bacteroidota > Bacteroidia > Flavobacteriales > Flavobacteriaceae > CAXBID01. The sequence goes on from CAXBID010000305.1 coordinate 3,060, forward strand.
TTTTGATGATTCCCAAAACATCTATATTCACGACACGGATAATAATGTTTATCACGATATAAAAGATGTTCCATTTACCGTTACAATGCCTGCGGATACAAACTCAAGTAGATTTGAAATCACTTTCAACACAGAATCTACTTTGAATGTTATTGATAATATAATTAAAGACTTTTATGTTACACAAAACAATGATTCTCAAAAATTAACCATTAGCAACCCAAAAACTGTTGGTTTAAGAGATATAAATGTTTATGACATTTCAGGGAAATTAATTTTCACAAAAACCAACTTAGGATCAGATACTGAATATTCCTTTACTACATCAGCATGGAGCGATGGCGTTTATATTGTAAACTTAACAACTGAAAATAACCAAACTGAAAACAAAAAAGTGATTGTAAATAATATAAAATAACATAACCCAATTGCTTCAAAATCAACCCACAAAATTTTAAAAGCTACAATAATGAAACAGAACTACTCGAAACTATTATTTATTATTTTTATAGGATTCTCATTTTTGAAACCAAATGAAACTAAAGCGCAATGTGTAACTGGTAATGAATTTAATAACGCTTATCCTAAGCGTGATATACGAGGTGTTTTTATTCCATCGGTTCTTAGTATATCATGGCCTACCAATCGTAATGCTACACCTGCAGTACAACAAGCAGAGCTAATTACTATTTTAGATAATATTGAAGCTAATGGCTACAATTCTGTTTTTTTACAAGTAAGGCCAGAAAGTGATGCTTTATATAATTCTACAATAGAACCATGGTCTTATTGGCTTACTGGTGCTCAAGGAACTGCGCCTTCTCCTTTATGGGATCCTTTAACGTTTGCAGTTACCGAATCACATGCTCGAGGACTAGATTTACACGCTTGGTTAAATCCTTATCGTGCAAAAAGAGGTACAGATACTTCATCGGCAGATCATGTAACGGTTACAAATCCTGACTGGATATTTACTGCATCAAACAATGCTAACTTAAAAATATTGAATCCTGGCATTCCCAGTGTTACTAACCATATTGTTTCGGTGGTTCAAGAAATTGCAACAAATTATGATGTTGATGGCGTTCATTTTGATGATTATTTTTATCCAAACAACGGAATGACAACAAATCAAGACAGCCAAACATATATCGATTATAATCCAACAAATATTTCTACTATTGAAGATTGGCGAAGAGATAATGTAAATGAAATGATTGGAGAAGTTTATGATGCCATCCAAACTATTAATACTACAAATAATAAAAATATTGTATTTGGAGTGAGCCCTTCAGGAATATGGAAGTCGGGTACGCCATCTGGTATTACAGGATTATCTTCCTACTCTGCTCTATTTGGTGATGCTATTGCTTGGATGCAAGCTGGTAAAGTTGATTATATAGCACCTCAATTGTATTGGACATTTGGTGGAAGCCAGGATTATGATATTCTTTCTCAATGGTGGAATGACCAAGCCGATATATATAACACCCAGCTATACATAAGTCAGGCATATTACAAATTGGATCCTGATGTTGCTAGCTGGAACTGGCCTGTAACGGAGCTTCAAAACCAAATTAACGAGAATAGAGAAGCATCAATGGATGCCACTTTTGGACAAATT
>CAXBID010000306.1:0-4664 GCA_963975495.1 uncultured Flavobacteriaceae bacterium
TCATTAAAATAGTAATACAAAAAAGCGATAATATTTTTTTCATTATATTTCTGAAAAGGTCAACAAGTCTTATTTCAATATTGATTTAGATTACCGATATAGTATGGAAGGCGAAAGAAATAATTATTACAAGCGATCAGACCATTATAACTTCGCTAAAAATGGTATTCCCGTCATTTTTTATTTTAATGGCGAACATGACGATTATCATCTACCTACGGATACTCCAGATAAAATAGAATACAATCTTTTAGAAAAACGCACCAAACTTATTTTTGCAACTGCATGGCAATTAGCGAATCAAGAGCATAAATTAGTACTTGATGAAAATAACGAACTGTTAAAATAACATCAAATAATCCTATTGTTTCTATTCCTTTTTGTATTATAGTATCACTAAAATTTAAATAAATGAAAAAAATATTATCGCTTTTTTGTATTACTATTTTAATGACTGGATGTAGCTCTTCACAGAACAAAAATGGTTCAAAAAATAATGAAACAGTTGTAGATTATGCAAAAACGATTACTGCTAGTGAATTAAAAAAAATGCTTTACACCTACGCCTCTGATGAATTTGAAGGTAGAAAAACGGGTGAACCTGGACAAAAAAAAGCGGTTAATTATTTGAAAGATCATTATGTTGCTTTAGGCATTGAATCTCCCATTGCAGAAGGTGATTATTTTCAAGAAATACCTGCTTCTTATTTGAAAAAAGGTTATAACGACTCTGAAAATGTTTTAGCTTATATAAAAGGAGCTGAAAAACCTGATGAACTCATTGTTGTTTCTGCACATTTGGACCACATTGGTATTTCAGGAAATGGTGATATTAATAATGGTGCTGATGATGATGGTTCTGGAACCGTAGCTATTTTAGAAATTGCTGAAGCTTTTAAAACAGCCGTAAAAGATGGTAACGGCCCAAAACGCTCCATTCTTTTCTTGCATGTTACGGGTGAAGAAATTGGTCTTTATGGGTCGCGCTACTACGCAGATGAAGACGCTGTTTTTCCTTTAGAAAATACCGTTGCTAATTTAAATATTGATATGATTGGTCGTGTAGACCCGAAACATGAAGGAAAAGATAATTATTTATATTTAATAGGCTCAGATAAATTAAGTAAAGAGCTTCATAAAGTATCTGAAAAGGTTAACAAGGACTTTTTTAATTTGGAATTTGATTATACATATAATGAAGAAAATGATCCTAATCGTTTTTACTACCGCTCAGACCATTACAACTTTGCAAAAAACAATGTGCCTGTTATTTTTTATTTTAATGGCAGTCATGCCGATTATCACAAACCGAGTGACACCCCTGATAAAATTAATTATGAGTTTTTAGAAACCCGAACTCGTTTAATTTTTCATACGGCTTGGGAATTGGCTAACAGGGATGAACGCGTAAAGTTGGATTAAAAAAACATAATCTTTTTTCTCTAGAAATTACAGATTATTCAATTATCGATTTAGATAAGTTAGCAATAGTTATGAAAAAGGAAATTCTTATTCTACTTTTTATTTCGGTTATACTTTTAAGCCCATGTTATTCTTACAGGATTCAACCAAAAGAGTTTCGCAAATTGGAGAACCACAATGTCCAAAAAAAAGCATATGTAATTAACCCAATATTAGAAAAAGAATTTGAAATTTTAAAATCATCTGAATTGTTTCTAATTGTTGAAGACAGCTCAAATGTCGATTTAAGTATCAAGCTATACCCAATAAGAAAATACAGGCGTGGGGGTAATGGAACTATTTGTTCTATGACCATGTTTACACTGATGCAAATACCTTGCTTTAATGCTTCATCCTATAAATTCAAATTTGTAGAAATTTATAAAAATAGTATTAAAGAAAATGATATTGAATTGCATATAAATAAAAGAATTTGGTTCTGGGATTTTCTTTCTTTTAACAAAAGATTTGAAGAAAAAGCTGGAAAAGCACTATTGGGAATGTATAATAAAGATGAATAAAATCAAACTAAACAAAAAAAGCCTTTCAATTTCTCGAAAGGCTTTTGCTTTTTGGGTGGAAGACCGGGTTCGAACCGGCGACCCTTGGTACCACAAACCAATGCTCTAACCAACTGAGCTACAACCACCATGTTTTTTATTTTAAAACTTTAATAAAGTTTTGCAAAAGGAACGCTCTAACCAACTCGTTTAAAGCCACCATGTAACTTGCATTTTACAATGCGAGTGCAAATGTAAATTATTTCAATGGTTTCTACAAAGACTTTTTTAATATTTTAAGTACAAATCAAAAATAAAATCTATAATAGTCTTAGGGCTTGTTTAGAAATAAAGTGTACAGAATTGACGCCGCTATTTTGTGCATTAACTAGGCAAAAAACACAGTTATAGTCTTAGCTACAACGAGGCTTTTTAACGAAGTTAATGTACAAAAGAGCAAGTCAAAATGTATAGGTTATTTCTTAACAAGCCCTTAACTACTTTAAATCGAACAAACTATCAACCGCAACATAACGCTCCACATTAAAACCTTCTGCATACTCTACCCCAACCAAACGCCCTAAATCCCTAGCTCTATATTTAATACTATCGGTAAAATTTTTACTGGATATAGGCGTTTCTGGCTCTTTACTTGTAGCATCATAAAACTGCGTTCTATAAGCCAATACAGCTTCCATTTTGGTATCTATAAATCCTGTAACATCAACTACAAAATCGGGTTCTAAGTTTTTCCATTGCATATAATGATATACTAGTTTTGGTCGCCATTGGTTTTGCAACTGTCCGTTATCATCTTCTGTTTCAACTTTAATCAATCCGCTTAAAAAACAAGCATCACTAACAAGTTTACTTCCTTTTGCATGGTCTATATGCCTATCATCAATGGTATTACAAAGCACAATATCAGGTTGATATTTACGTATCATTTTTATAATTGCCATTTGATGTTCTTTATCATTTACAAAAAAGCCATCAGCAAAATCCATATTAATACGCAAACCCACACCTAATATACCTGCAGCGTTTTTAGATTCTTCGTTTCTGGTCTCAGCTGTACCTCGTGTTCCCAACTCACCTCTAGTTAAATCAATAATTCCAACTTTTTTACCTTTTGAAATTTCTTTGGCTAATGTTGCTCCACACCCTAATTCTACATCATCTGGGTGTGCACCAATGGCAAGTATATCTATTTTCATATTGATAATTTAATATTTGTTTGAAGATAAAAAATATCTTAATTTGTTCATTTTGATGTTTAAAAATATTAATTTATTGGTGTTTTTTTGATTCTGATTAGAATTTTAAATTTCAAAAAAAACACAAAATATATAATATATTGGAAAACCCATTATTACGAAAACGTATTCGTTAATACTATTCTTATTTTTATTGGTCAAAAATCTAGAATTTCCTAAAAATGATTGACTAAAAAAAAGCATGACATTCGTCATAATTATTAGTGGATATCCAATGTAATTTTACATTGTAATAAAGAAGCAAAATACATCTAAAAAATAAAATAAGATGTATAAAGCTAAAATTAATAATCAATTACAGGATATGATCTATTTAATGCTCCTCATTTTAGTTATCACAATAGGGCTCTTTGTTTGGGGAAAATTCCCCCCAGATATCGTAGCGCTCATATCGATGATTAGCTTGTTCTTAACTGGAATTTTGGACGCTACTGAAACGTTAAGTGGATTTAGTAACCCAACAGTAATTATGATTGCTGCACTCTTTATTATTGGCGAAGGTATTGCACAAACGGGTTGGACTGCTATGGCAGGTAAAAAATTTGTTGAATGGGCAGGAAAAAGCGTACCAAAACTATTAGTTATTATAACACTTGGCGCAGGTGTACTATCTGGTTTTGTGAGTAATACTGGCACTGTAGCTACGTTAATGCCATTAACTATATCATCTGCCTGGAGCATTGGTACACTACCGTCAAAAATGCTTATGCCAGTAGCTTTTGGATCTAATACAGGTGGGTTATTAACTTTAACAGGAACACCGCCAAATATTATTGCTAGTAACGCTTTAATGGAGGCTGGGTTTGAAGGATTTTCATTCTTTGAGTTTAGTCTTATAGGAATACCGTTATTAATTATAGCGCTACTATATTTTAGATATATAGGCTATAAATTATTACCTAAAAACAAAACCAATAACAAGCCAGTAAATATTGAATCTACGCTTCACAATTGGATTAAAGCTTACAAAATAGATAACGGGTATTACCGATTGCGTGTAAGATCTATATCGCCACTACTAAATACTAAATTAGAAGAATGGGAATTTGAAAAAAATTATAATGTCTCTATTCTTCGAATAAGAAGAAGACATCCAAATATATTAAAAGGAATACCAACTTTTATTGAATTTCCAGACCCAGGTACAGAATTTCTTTATCACGATATTATTACTGTAAAGGGAGATACTGAGGCCATTAATAAAATAATGATTACGTTCAGGTTAGGGCTGCTACCTCTTGAGCATATTTCAGACGAACTTAAGCATAACTTAATAAACCAAGAGGTTGGTATGACCGAAGTGATTGTAAACCCAAACTCAATGTTAGTGGGCAGAAAGTACAAATTAGGTGATTATTTTAAACGATTTGGAATACAATTATTAGCTGCATCAAGAAATGCAAAACCACTATTAGATAAAGAAATA
>CAXBID010000307.1:0-4663 GCA_963975495.1 uncultured Flavobacteriaceae bacterium
TTTCAGTCGGCCATGTTCACATGTTTGTATCAGTGCCCCCTCATATTTCAGTAAGTAAGTTGATGCAATATATAAAAGGGAAAAGTTCACGAAAGATTATGTCAGAATTCAAGACCATATCAAAGATGTACTGGGGGCGTCATTTTTGGGCACGAGGATATTTTGTAGTAAGTTCAGGAACAATAACAGATGAAATGATAATGGAATATATAGAAAATCAAGATATGGAGGATCCAGAAGGAGATTTTAAGATTTCGGAGGAATGACTTTAACCGCCTTACAGGCGGAACTCAAATCTACCAGCTTGTAGTTGGTAGTAGTTTAATAAAAAAAGGATTATTTTTAATTGCAGACTGGTGTTTTAATATGAAAAATATTTTTTATTGGTTTTTTGTTTGCCTTTATTTTTATAGCCACGGTGCGCTTTCACAAGATCTTGCCACAGAGTATAATTTTGTTAACATAAAGGAAGGTAATTCCAAAATAGGGGTTTCCACGATTATCCAGGATAATTATGGCTTTATATGGTTAGGCACCAGTGGTGTTGGTTTAAATCGTTTTGATGGGATTGATTATGTATCTTATAAGCACTCATTAAAAGACTCCATGTCTATAAGCAATAGTCTTATATACAGTTCTTTTTTAGATAAGCAAAATAGATTGTGGTTTGGCACAGAAGAAGGTCTTAACCTGTATGATAGAGATCTTGATCAATTTAAGCGAATACCTATTTATAATACAGAAATCAAAAAAAAACAGATTGTTTCTGTTAGAAGTTTGCAAGCAGATGATAAAAACAATTTGTTTATTGGAACATTTGCTTCTGGATTATATAAATTGAACCTTAAAACTTTCGAGGTTAAAAAAGTTCTGGATTTTGATGTTAATAAAAGCACTTCATTTGCAATTTATAGTCTTCAGTGCAATTTAAGCGGAAAACTGTTTGCTGGTACTAGTATTGGTTTGTTAGAATATGATTATAAATCTAATAAGCTTATACCTGTAATTTCAAATATTGAAAACTCTGAAGTCCTTAACGAATCTGTTTATTCTCTTTTATCCGATAGCCAAAATAATTTATGGATTGGAACAGAAAATGAAGGCTTGATTAAATATAAAACCACAGGATATAAAACTAGTGATAAGGAAGTAATAAAAAGAATACCAATATCAAATAACAGAATACTCTCTATGGTCGAGCTTCCCGAAGGTGGCATTCTAGTTGGCACTGAAAATGACGGTCTCTTTCATTTAGATCCAAAAGGCAAGGTTTTAAAAAATTATGTTTCAAATAAAACAGATGAAAAAAGCATTTTATCTAATTCAATATGGTCTTTGTTTAGAGATAGCAACGATCGAATTTGGATGGGATATTACAACAGTGGTGTAGCCGTATATGACAAATTATTTGATAAGTTCAAGAATTTAGAAAGTATAACCAATAATACCAATTCGTTGCAAACAGCTTCTGTAACAGGGATTGTTCAAGATGATTCTGGGAAGTTATGGATTTGTATGGATGGAGGAGGTATAGATGTTTACGATTTGAAAACACATAAGTTTACTCATATAAATAAATCTGATACTAAAACATATTCAGGATTAACTTCTAATTATTTAGAGTGTATATTTATTGATAGCAAAAAAAATATTTGGGCAGGCAGTTGGAATAGTGGTATTTTTTTGTTGAAAAATGGAGCAAAGAAGTTTATCAATTATAGTACTGAAAACACAAATGGCGATTTGGCATCTGATGCTATTTTAAGCATTACAGAAGATTCTGAAGGCACTATATGGATCGGAACATTTTATAAGGGATTGCATTCTTTTGACCCCAACACCAATAAAATTACCCACCATAATTCCGATCTTTTTAAAAAGATGGATATCACAGATAGTGATGTTCGTAAAGTATTGGTGGATTCTAAAGATAATATTTGGTTGGGCACTACACAAGGTCTTTTTAAAATAACCAAAAACAAAGAAAGTGTTTTGTCAGTTAAATCTTTTTTTGAGAAAATGTCTAAAGAATTCAACAATGGTGTAAGTGCAAATCATGTTTTAGCAATTTATGAGTCCTCAGACAAGCAAACAATTTGGATTGGCACCAGAGGTGCTGGTTTATGCAAGTATGATGTAATTAATGATACAGTCACTTGGTTCAATAAATTAAATGGTCTTTCAGAAGAAAATGTGACAGGAATAATTGAAAGTCTAAATGGAAATATATGGTTGAGTGGAAATTCAGGGATATATAAATATGATGTAGAAACGGCTGTTTTTAAAAATTACACCAACAATGATGGCTTGTTATCTAATGATTTTAATATAAATGCGACATTTAGGGACAGAGAAGGGAATTTATATTTTGGTAACTATAAAGGGGTTGATTTTTTTAATCCGAACGATATAAGCACCAATACCAGCTTGCCTACGGTTTATCTTACAGACTTTAAATTGTCTAACAAAAAAGTTGTTCCAAATAAAAAGGATTCTCCTTTAACGAAAGTTATTTCAGAAACAGATTCTATCACGCTTACACACAGGCAATCCGTATTCACTATAGATTATTCAACAATTAATTATACCAGGCCAGAAAAAAACCAATATGCTTACTATCTAGAAGGTTTAGAAAATTCGTGGAACTATGTTGGTAGTATTAGAAACGCAACCTATACTAATTTAGATTACGGCAATTATATATTTAAATTAAAATCTGCAAATAACGATGGTGTGTGGAATGAAACCCCTTTAGAATTAAAAATAACTATTCTACCCCCTTGGTGGAAGACAAATTGGGCCATTTTAATATATGTTTTGTTATTTTTTAGTGCTGCTTATGTACTTAACAAGATTGTCCAAAGCCGTATCAAAGAAAAGGAATTAATAAGAAATGAAAGAAATCAAAGAATTCAGGAAGATGAATTACACGAGAAGAAACTCCAGTTCTTTACCAATATTTCGCATGAATTTAGAACACCATTAACTTTAATGATTAACCCTTTGCAAGATATCATTAATGATGATAAGTTAAATTTACCTATGCGTGTTAAAGAAAAGCATAATGTAATTTATAAGAACACAGATAGGCTCTACAGGCTCATCAATGAATTAATGGATTTTAGAAAATTAGAACTTAATAAAATGTCAATAAGAGCTCAAGAATTAAATCTTGTTAATTTTACTAGAGAGATTATCAGCTATTTTAAAGAAGAAGCTTTTTATAGAAATATACATCTAGCTGTAGATGCAGATGTACCTACTATTCCACTTTGGGCAGACCAAAGTATGTTGGAAAAAATTATTTTTAATATACTTTCTAATGCGATGAAAGTAACTCCAGATAGTGGAGCTATAAACATTGATTTGTTATCTAGAGACGATTTGGTTATTCTGCCATTAGTCAGCGAAACAAAACCAAATAAAGTTATAGAAATTATCATATCTGATACAGGACCAGGGCTAGAAAAAGATCAAATTAACAAGATATTCGAGCGTTTCTATCAGGTAGAAAGCTTGAATAAAACCTATTATGGAGGAACAGGAATAGGACTTGAAGTGGTCCAGAATTTCGTTCAATTACATAAAGGTAAAATTGAAGTTGAAAGCAAATTAGGTGAGGGAACTACTTTTAGAATTTTATTACCAGCAGGAAAAACCCACTTTGTTGAACATGAACTTTTTTCTGAAGAAACCTCTTCAATTTCTATAAAAGAGCGGTTTGTTTCAATAGTTGATTCTGAATCTTCTAAAGAAGATGTTTCTAAAGAGAAAAAAAACACTAAATCTCACACTGTATTAATTGTTGAAGACAATACAGAACTTCGAAATTATTTAAAGGATGAACTGAAGAAGGATTATAAGATTTTAGTGGCAAACAATGGAAAAGAAGGTTTAGAAATAGCTAGAGAAGTACTTCCTGATGCCATTATAACGGATGTTATGATGCCAGAAATGAATGGTTTTGATTTTTGCAGAATCATTAAAACTGATATTACAACAAGTCATATTCCGTTATTAATGCTCACTGCTAAAACGAGAATAGATGACCGAATTGAAGGTATTGGATATGGTGCAGATGCTTACATGATAAAACCTTTTGATATGAGGTTGCTAAAACTTCGTGTATCACAATTAATTACAAGTAGAAAATTAATTTTTGATAAGTATTTTGGTGCTATTAGTGGCACCGAAGAAAATAAAAACACAACATCTATTGATAAAGAGTTCATTCAAAAAGTATTGAGTTTTATTAATGAAAACATGAGCGATTCAGATTTAAGCGTGGAATTGTTAGCAGCAGAACTCAACCTAAGTAGAAGCCAACTTTACAGAAAAATAAAAACCCTAACTGGGCAAACGGTTAACGAATTTTTAAGAAAAATACGATTACAAAGGGCAAAGCAATTACTAGAAAGCGGTAGCGCCAATGTTAGCGAGGTTTGTTATAAAGTTGGGTTTTCATCTCCTTCCTATTTTACTAAATGTTTCAAGGCACATTTTGGTATGTTGCCAACAGAGATTGAATCAAATTCCTAATATAAAATCTATTAGCATTCCTCGTATATATTATACTTATACACTTTATTTAAACATTAACCCATAATCAATTTGCTTTCAGCTTTAGTCTCCTGACTTGTCCATTTTAGGTCAGCAGCTTTAA
>CAXBID010000308.1:0-4653 GCA_963975495.1 uncultured Flavobacteriaceae bacterium
TTTCATAATAATAAATTTTAGACAAAATTATCATTATTCTTGCTACAAAAAAATCCCCAATACTGGGGATTTTTATATTTTATTTTTTAATATTAAGCCAATACTTCAGCTATCTTCTTACCTATTTCCGCAGGAGAATCAACTACATGAATTCCACAAGCTCTCATAATTTTCTTTTTAGCTTGCGCCGTATCATCACTTCCGCCCACAATAGCACCAGCGTGCCCCATAGTACGTCCTGCAGGAGCCGTTTCACCAGCAATAAAACCAACAACTGGTTTCTTACTTCCACTTGCTTTATACCAATTTGCAGCATCAGCTTCCAATTGCCCACCTATTTCACCAATCATTACAACGGCTTCAGTTTCTGGATCGTTAATTAATAGTTCAACAGCTTCTTTAGTAGTTGTTCCAATAATTGGGTCACCTCCAATACCGATGGCTGTGGTAATTCCCAATCCTTGTTTTACAACTTGATCTGCAGCTTCATAAGTTAAAGTTCCTGATTTAGAAACAATACCAACTTTTCCTTTTTTGAAAACAAAACCTGGCATAATACCCACTTTGGCTTCACCTGGGGTAATAACACCTGGACAGTTAGGGCCAATTAATCTGCAATCCTTATTTTTTATATAACTTGATGCCGTAATCATATCTGCAACAGGAATACCTTCCGTAATAGTAATAATAACTTTTATACCTGCATCAGCAGCTTCCATAATAGCATCGGCAGCGAATGCTGGTGGAACAAAAATGATGGTTGTATCAGCACTAACATTTTCAACAGCATCTTTTACAGTATTAAAAACAGGCTTATCAAGATGTGTTTGACCACCTTTTCCTGGTGTTACACCACCAACAATGTTAGTGCCGTACTCAATCATTTGTTCAGCGTGAAAAGTACCTTCACTACCTGTAAAACCTTGAACTATTATCTTTGAATCCTTGTTTACTAAAACACTCATTTTATATTTTTTATTTAAATAAAGCCATGCAAAAGTACTTTTTTTAAAAGTATTTTATACTTCATTCTTATTTTATTTTTTTCGATTTTAAAAGCTCCAAAACTTTGGGGATTTGTCTTATGGCTGCCAATTCTTTATATTTTTTTCTAAAGTCATCAGCAGGAATTCCAAAATAGCTTTTTCCTCCTTCAAGAGATTTACTAACACCTGCTTTAGCTGAAATCACTGCTTTTTTTCCAATGGTAACCCCACTGGTAATGCCTACTTGTCCCCAAATAGTAACTTCATCTTCAACAACCACGCACCCAGCAATACCTACATGGGATGCAATCAAACACTTTTTACCAATAATAGTATCATGACCTATTTGAATTTGATTGTCTAATTTTGAACCTTCTCCAATAGTTGTATCAGCAGTTACGCCCCTATCTATAGTACAACTAGCGCCAATATCAACATGGTTTTCAATAACTACACGTCCGGTTGACAAAAGTCTATCAAAGCCTTCTGGCCGCTTCTTATAATAAAAAGCATTAGCACCTAAAACGGTTCCTGAATGTATGTGTACATCATCACCAATAATACAATCATCATAAATACTCACATTCGCATGTATGATGCAATTATTTCCAATAACCACATGATGTCCAATAAAGCAATTGGGTTGAATTACAGTATTTTTACCAATACTAGCTGAATCAGATATTTGATTGTTTGAAGCTGTAAATGGCTTAAAATGTTTCGCGAGTTTATTGAAATCCCTAAAAGGGTCGTCACTAACCAATAGAGCCTTTCCTTCTGGACATTCCACTTGTTTATTAATAAGAATAATTGTGGCAGCTGAATTTAAAGCTTTATCGTAATACTTAGGATGGTCAACAAAAACAATATCGCCAGATTCCACAACATGAATTTCATTCATGCCCAAAACGGGAAAGTTGTCATCACCTATAAACTGACAATTTATAAGTTCTGCTATTTGCAATAAATTATAAGGAATCGGGAATTTCATATATCAGTCTTCAGTTTTCAGTATGCAGTCTTCAGTCTTCAGTATGCAGTCTTCAGTATGCAGTCTTTATAATGACTGCCAACTGTGGACTGCCCACTGCCTACTGCCTACTTATTTTTACTCCTTAACACGCTCTTTATAAGTCCCTTTATCGGTCTCAACTTTTATTTTATCACCTTCATTAATGAACAAAGGCACATTAACTTCTGCTCCAGTTTCAACAGTAGCAGGTTTTGTAGCGTTAGTTGCTGTATTTCCCTTAACCCCGGGCTCTGTATGCGTGACTTCAAGAACAACACTCGCTGGCATCTCTACTGAAAGTGGCATATTATCCTCAGTATTGATAATTACTGTAACAACTTCACCTTCTTTCATCAATCCTGGACTATCCAACGCGGCTTCCAATAAACGAATTTGAGTATAATCAGCTTCATTCATAAAATGATAAAATTCACCATCATTATATAAATATTGAAATTTATGTGTCTCAACACGTACATCTTCTAATTTATGGCCGGCAGAAAACGTATTGTCCAAAACCTTTCCATTTGTTACGCTCTTCATTTTTGTTCTAACAAATGCAGGGCCCTTCCCTGGTTTAACATGTAAGAATTCAATTATTTTATAAATATCGTTATTGTACTTGATACACAATCCGTTTCTAATATCACTGGTAGTTGCCATTATATGTTTTTTGTTTTTTGTTTGCTGTTAAGTCGTGTATGAAAAACGAGCTAAATTTAATTTGATTTAAAATATCCTTTCATAATACCCCTGTGCGAATTCTTTATAAATTGAAGAATTTCGTCGCGTTCTGGAGTTGCTTCCATTTCAGCTTCAATAATTTCTGAAGCTTGGGTATTATTGTAATTTTTTTGATAGAGTATTCTGAAAATATTCTGAATTTCCCTTATTTTTTCAGTTGTAAAACCGCGTCGTCTTAGTCCAACCGAATTTATACCGACATAAGACAACGGCTCTCTTGCTGCCTTAACATACGGAGGCACATCTTTTCTTACCAAAGACCCCCCTGTTACAAACGCATGATTTCCTATTGATACAAATTGATGAACCGCAGTCATACCAGCAAGAACTACATAATCTCCAATAGTTATATGGCCAGCAAGTGTGCTGTTATTTGAGAAAATACAATTATTCCCCACAATACAGTCGTGCGCAATATGGCAATAAGCCATAATTAGGCAGTTGTTACCAATTACCGTTTTCATTCGGTCTGCAGTACCTCTATTGATGGTAACACATTCACGAATGGTAACATTATCACCTATTTCTACGGTCGTATCCTCGTCGTTGTATTTTAAATCCTGGGGAACAGCAGAAATAACCGATCCTGGAAAAATATTGCAATTCTTACCAATACGAGCGCCTTCCATGATAGTTACATTACTTCCTATCCAAGTGCCATCGCCAATTTTAACGTTGTTATGTATGGTAGTAAAGGGCTCAATAACCACATTTTTTGCGATTTTTGCACCAGGGTGAACATATGCTAGTGGTTGATTCATTTTTGTATTTTAAATTGATAAAGCGGTAAAAATGTGTTCGCAATTTAATATCCTCGTTCCATAGTAAACTATAATCATTGCTCGGTTCATTTTTCTATTTTAAATTGATAAAGCGGTAAAAATGTGTTCGCAATTTAATATTCTCGTTCCATAGTAAACTATAATCATTGCTCGGTTCATTTTTACTTAACTTTTGATATTTGAGCCATTAACTCTGCTTCTGCACACAATTTTCCGTTGGCATAAGCATAACCTTGCATATGGCAAATTCCTCGTCGAATAGGCGTTATTAATGAACATTTAAATATTAAGGTATCTCCAGGTGATACTTTTTGTTTGAACTTTACATTATCCATTTTCATGAAGAACGTTAGATAATTTTCAGGATCTGGAACTGTATTTAAAACAAGTATACCACCTGTTTGCGCCATGGCCTCAACAATTAAAACACCAGGCATTACTGGAGCTCCTGGAAAGTGACCTTTAAAGAACTCTTCATTCATGGTGACGTTTTTCAGAGCTATTACGTGATTATCAGTAAGCTCAAAAACCTTATCTATCAATAAAAAAGGTTGCCTGTGAGGTAACATCGCCATAATTTGGGTGATATCCATTAAAGGCGGTTGATTCAAATCTATATTTGGAACGTTATTTCGTCTTTCGTTCTTTATTAATTTAGACAATTTTTTAGCAAATTGCGTATTCACAAAATGCCCGGGTTTATTGGCTATAACTTTTCCACGAATCCGTGTCCCCACTAAAGCTAAATCACCTAAAACATCCAATAATTTATGTCTGGCAGCTTCATTTGGATGGTGTAAGGTTAAATTATCTAAAATGCCGTTTGGTTTTACAGTAATGTTATCTTTCTTAAAAGCAACTCTTAACTTCTCCATCGTTTTTGGAGACAAGGCTTTATCTACATAAACAATAGCGTTATTTAAATCACCACCTTTAATTAGTCCGTGCTCTAAAAGCATTTCTATTTCATGCAAAAAACTAAAGGTTCGGGAATTTGCAATATCTTTTTTGAAATCAGAAATTTGGTTTAAAGTCGCATTTTGCGTTCCTAAAACTTTGGTGCCAAAATCTACCATGGTAGTAATTTGGTATTCTTTTGCAGGCATGACCAAAATTTCGCTACCAGAGT
>CAXBID010000309.1:0-4634 GCA_963975495.1 uncultured Flavobacteriaceae bacterium
CAATTGAGTAATCTTATTTTTTAAAGTACTCGTATTGATAGTAGTATTCCATGTAAAATCTTCTTGTTCTATAATATTAGCTCCTAATGAAAACTCAAGTCCACTATTCTCCATACTACCATAATTTCTTAACGCAGTATTAAACCCACTAGTAGAAGATATAGGTACGTCTAATAATATATTATCGGTTTTTTTATTAAAATACTCCAGAGTTATCGCATACTTATCAAACAACTGAAAATCAAATCCTACATTAAAGTTTTTACTTGTTTCCCAAGATAAATTTTCGTTGGCAACTTGAGATAGTTGTACTCCTGCATCTTCTCCATAGCCATTTCCTCCACTAAAAAAAGGAAGATGAGCATATAGTTGAGATGGTAAGTTCCCATTTGTACCATAACTAGCTCTTAATTTCATGTCCTGAAAAACACCATCCTTTCCTTCCATAAAATTCTCTTGACTTATTCTCCAAGCACCAGAAATTGCCCAAAAATTACCCCATCTTGAATTAATTCCAAACCTTGAAGAACCATCTCGTCGAAAACTTCCACTTAAATAATACTTTTTATCTAAGTCATAGTTAACCTGTGACAGAAAAGAAACTAAACCATAACCTGTTTCATTACCTGAAAAACCCCAATTTCCGTTAACTCCATTTGGCGCCAATAAATTATCATCCAACACATCATATCCATCTATTCCAATCCACTTAGCCTTAGTGTCTTCTACTTCAAAACCAGCTAAGGCGCTAACCGTGTGTTTTTCATTAAATACTTTATTATAATTTACAATATTAGAACTTGTTATTCTGAATCCTTCTTGTTTATATTGCCCTGTTGCTCCATTCCATTGTCCTGCACCTGAGCCAAATTGGCTATTGTCATAACTAACTTCATCTGTTGAGTAATGTTCTACACCAAATGTCGATTTGAATGATAAATTTTCATTAAAATCCAATTTTCCCCAAAAAGTTCCTCTGGTTCTAAATTCATCATTTGTAAACACTCCTAATGCCAGTAAAGCAGAGGGATTGGAATTTGCGTCTAATTGGTTTGGCAAATCGGCGTACGAACCATCATCGTTTCTTATACGAGCTACTGCGGGAATCATACGTGCCATATAATAAGGATTTAATGAGAACGCTCTCTCATAAGTTGCTCCTCTTTTTCTTAAAGCCATCGATAAATTAGCACCGAAACTCACATAATCATTTGCCTTGTTTTCTAAATTAATTCTACCTGAATAACGTTTCAAATCAGACCCTACAAATGTTCCTTCTTGATCTAAATATTCGCCTGAAACAAAAAATTTGAACGTATCTGAACCCCCACTGGCAGTAAGGTTGTATTTTTGAGTTACACCATTTCTTGAAATATCTCCAATCCAATCACTATTATATGCCGTAGTTCCATATAACTGTTCGTAGTTTGTTGTAGCTTCAGCAACATAAGAGTTATAAAGGGTTGAATTAGCATAAACACCTTTAAAATCACTATTATCATTATTCACAATTAGCCTGTTCACATCACCTTCTAACCATAATTCTTTATATTGTTCTCCGTTAACTAGGTTTTCCATGTTTAAGTTATTGGCAAAACCTAATTGAGAAGTAAATGAAAATTTAGTTTTTCCACTTTGCCCTCGTTTTGTTGTAATAATAATTACACCGTTAGCTGCTCGAGAACCGTATAAGGAAGCTGCCGCTGCATCTTTTAATACGGTAAGAGTTGCGATATCGTTGGGGTTGATACTGGTTAAAGGATTCTCTGCTTGAATACTCCCATTAGCAGCTCCTCCCCAAGCTCTTAAAGTGGCATCTGAGTTAATCACCACACCATCAACTACATATAGAGGTTGAGATGACCCATTTACCGAACCAACCCCTCTAATCCGAATATTTGATGGTCCTCCTGGTTGTCCGGTAGTAGCAATCTGAACTCCAGCAACATTACCCTGTAATCCCTCCTCAAAACTACCAGTAGCTTCCCTAACAATTGCTTCGGTTTTAACAGTTTGTGCAGATCCTGTAAAACTGCTTTTTTTAGAGGTTCCATAAGCCGTTATTACAACTTCGTCTAATTGGTTATCTACTTCCATTGTCACATTAAGAATGTTTGATTCTCCTACTGTAAATTCTAATGATTTGAATCCTACATAAGAAAAAATCAAAACCTTACCCTTACTAACATCGATAGTGTAGTTACCGTCAAAATCTGATTGTGCTCCTTTAGTTGTTCCCTTTACAATAATATTTACTCCAGGTAAAGGTATCCCCGAATTGTCAGTAACAGTTCCTGTAATTGTTTTTTCTTGAATGTTAATTATGGTATCTGTATACATTGAATTTGCATAAACAGAGCTGAAATTTATATTAATCACTATAAGAAACGTAATTAATATATAATCTCTAAAATTCCTTTTTTTCTTAAAAACGGAATTGATGTTGTTAATTTTATTCATAAGCTTGTGTTTTATAGTTAGTTATTATTGCTGTATGGTGTAGTAGTTCTTTTTATAACAATTTTTAGTTTATCCTCTTATTTAATTGCCCATTTCATGTGTTTATATTATTTGTTTTTTAATTGTCACATGCTGTTCGCTATTAATCATTTCGTTGGGTGATAATACTTTTAACATGCTCGTTTCATGTGTTTATATTATTTGTTTTTTGACGGTCACATGGTGCTTCCATATAATCATTCACTTGGGTATCGAGAGTTCGTTATGGAAGTTTCATATATTGTATTAATTAACATAAATTTTACTCTGAATTAAATTCTCTTCCATATGAAAATTAAGAGTGAAATCAAGAATGAACTTTCATTTGTCCAAATTTATTCTTATTTTTAATACCTAACAAGACTAAGTAAGTAAGTTATTGATGTTTATGGGTAATCAAATAGAATTAAGACATATTCGATATTTTTTAGCTGTAGCTGAAGAATTGCACTTTAGAAAAGCTGCGGAGCGATTATACATTTCTCAACCAGGGTTGAGCAGGCAAATAAAACAAATGGAAGATGATTTGGGAATTAAATTATTTGAACGAAATAACAGAAAAGTAAATTTGACCAAGGTTGGTCTGTATCTTAAAACTGAGCTTTCTAGAAAATTAAAAAATTTAGATCATATTTTCAACCATGCTAAATTGCTTCATGAAGGAAAGAATGGTATTTTAAATCTAGGTTATGTAGGCTCTGCCATGCAAAAAATTATCCCCGATTTACTATTGAAGTTTAAAAAAGATCATCCAAATGTTCTATTTAATTTAAAAGAAATGGACAACAAAAGACAAATAGAACATTTATTTTTGCAAAATATTGATGTAAGTTTCACAAGGTTAGAAAGGGTTTCAAGAGATCTAAATATTCAGCAAGTTTTAAAAGAACCTTTTTGTTTAGTTCTTCCAAAAGATTATCCAATAGATAGTACAAATTTTAAAGACATTTCTCAATTTAAAAATGAATCTTTTATCCTGTTTGACAAAGAATTCAGTCCGTCTTATCACAAAAAAGTAATGCAAATTTTTGATGATAGTGGGTTTACCCCTCAAATTTCTCATAATACAATCCATTCAAGTACCATTTACAAATTAGTTGAAAATAATTTAGGCATTGCCATAGTTCCAAAATCTTTACAACTTAAATTTTATAAAAACGTGAAGTTTATTGAATTGGATAAAATTCCTCAAAGAACAATTTTATCCATTGTATGGGATAATAACAATACAAATCCCATTTTAGAAATTTTATTGAAATATTTGTAACTATTCAGGCTTTAATATAGCAACAGTTTTAAAAGCACCCCCATATGTTCTGTCCGTTTTTAATGCAGGTGTCCGTTACCGAACGGATGACCGCATAGATCTGGGCACCATTTTCAGTTTTGAACTGGCCCGATACTTTTTGTTTCACTTTTACATTTATAATGGCTCTTTCCGAGGCATTATTGTCCGGGGGCACATGGAAATGATGGAGAAAAGTAAGAATATATTCTTTGTGCTTTATCATTCGTTTATGAAATGCGCGCAGTTTCTTTTGATTTTCAGGAAGTGGATTATCCAATAGAGCTTCCAAAGCGATTTTTATTTCATCTTAAAAACTACCTGCTTTGCAGGTGGTCATGTTCTTAGGGCTATGCCTATATTTGTACTATGAGCAAATATAAGAAACTTAGCCATGTCATATATAAATGTGACTATCACATAGTCTGGGTTCCCAAGTACAGGTTGCGTATATTAAAGGGGGCTGTAAAACCCCTGGTCGAAAAGGATATTCGGTCGTTGTGCGAGTGGAAAGGCTGTGAGGTGGAGGAACTGAACATTCAGGAAGACCACATTCATTTGTTGGTCTCTGTGCTCAGAGGAATTCCAAAACCACAAAAGCTATAAAAGAGTTCAGAGGTACACCAAGAACTATTGATAGAAATTTCATGTATTCTAATGCACACCCTTAATTTTTTATACACATTATAGAACACCTAGTAAATATTAAAGAATGGTCATAAAGGAGGATTTAATTCAATTAGGTAGAGATGTGCTTAAGCATATTCTTGACAAAAAAGGTGAAGTGATTTACAGCGGGTGCACGACAAATTTCCCATTAAGCTGCATTTTGACATAATTTAGTGATTCT
>CAXBID010000310.1:0-4568 GCA_963975495.1 uncultured Flavobacteriaceae bacterium
GCAAATGAAACATAAAGTAAACAATTATTTGTTCCTAAAAAGAAACATCAGCTATTTTTATAACAAAAGCTACTCCGTTAAGAAGTAGCTTTTTTTGTTTTAAACCATTGCTTGTTATTGAAATTATTTAATTTCTTTTAAAGCATTATCAATCAAGGTTCTTAAATGTTGTTTATGCGCTCTTGAAGAAACATTCCCAGTATTAGAGGCCATTGTCCTAATAGTCTTTAAATTATATAAAGCCATGGATTTTGAGGTGTTGGTAAACTTGTCAGTTTGTTTTCCAGTTAGCATATCAATCAACATATTGGTATAAGCTAATTGTAAGTTTTGACGAAAAGAATTAATATTTCCATAAATATCAGCTTTAAAAATGGCATCATTTAAATCACCCATAACGGATGAAAGGCTATATTCATTTCCATAAAGTTCAGAATCTGTAATACGTTGTAATGTATTTGGATGTAAAAGATGTTTTAATACGTTTTTTTGATAACCCAAAACTTGACTATGAATTTTAGGATCTTCGGGAGAGTAATCAAAACCACGGCGCTGTCTAGCCAAGTAATTATATAAATCATTTGGTGCATCAAAAGCATTAGGCGCAAAAATATAGGTCTTTAATGCGTTCATCGCTCGTTTCTGATATGCTAAACTTACTGGTGTATAAGGTTGTGTTTCTCCTATTTGTCCAGCCATAGCACGATCTACATAAACACCTCCAATATATCTGGAAAAAATATTGCCCGCGATTGCTTTTTGATTACTAAGCGCATAATACGCGCGTCTTAATTCTTGATATGATTGTCCTACTTTAATGAATTTAAACTTTGCTTCTTTTAAAAGTTCATTAGTTAATTCAACTCGATCTATAAAATAGGTAACTGGATCATTTGATTGATCAAAAATCATAACTCTTGGATCTATTCCTCTTTCTGAAGAACGCATGTCATCAGCATCATTCCCAAAAATATGTTCTGGTTTTGTAGATTCATTTAATAATGCTTGACGATTCACTTCTGTTTCAAATGGGGTATAACCTAGTTCTATGGCCCAAACATCATAAGGGCCAACGGTGACATTATCATATTGCCCTTGCTTGCTTCTATCTTTAGTTACGTTTGTTATAGCGTAGTCCATTACGGATGCTGTTAAACATTTGCCTTCAATAAAATCAGGATTGGCTAATTGTGCAGGCGTAAATAATTGGCTAGCCTTCATGTTGTGGCTTAACCCTAAAGTATGTCCAACTTCATGCATTATTACTGCTATAATAGCTTCTCTTTGTAAACGCTTTATTTCATTGTCTGAAGCCCCAAAAATCACAGCTGCTGATTTTGCAAACTGAAGGTTTTCCATTACAACTTGTCTCAGCATACAATTCATTTCAGGTTTATTTTCATAAGCGTCGTAATTTGTATCGTGCATATCAGAACCATATAATTTTGATGCAAATGCACTACCTGTAATCATAGAATACTCTAGCATGATATCTGCACCAAAAATCTCACCTGTTTTTGGGTTTTTCATACTTGGTCCATAACCCCCGAACGGCGGTTTTGGTGAAGCGGTCCATCTTAAAACATTATACCTGATATCCCCTGCATCCCAATCGGCATCATCTGGTTGTTGTTTTACTACAATGGCGTTTTTAAAACCTGCTTTTTCAAAAGCTACATTCCATTGTAAAACAGCATTTTTAATAATATCCCTCCATTCTACTGGTGTGGAATTTTCCATCCACCAAATAATGGGTTCAACGGGTTCAGAAATGGCTTCTTCAGGATTTTTCTTTTTTAAATGCCATCTATAAATTAAATCTCTATAAGGTGTTGAACTTGCCGAAGTTTTATCATCAACTTCATAAGCAAGATAACCAACTCTGGGGTCGTCAAATCTAGGCTCATAACCATTATCAGGTATCGCTATTAAACTATGAAACACTTTTATGCTCACATTTCTACCATCAGAAACCGCATTGGAACCACCATTTAAAACAGAAGGTGAAGAATACACGTACTCAACTTCTAAATTTGTGTTTTCCGGATAGTTTTTTATGCTGTTAATTTTAGTTTTTCCTTTATCTAAACCACCTAATTTAAAGGCTGTGGGCGGAGTTCCAGGTCTGGAGGCTGGTTTTATTTGCGAAAATGTTTCTTTTAAAAACAAGTCATCCGCTTTAATTAGATACAGCCCTTCTTTAGCATCCTGTGCTTCAATTTTTAAACTTGCCATATTGCCTTTACTTATATTGGCATCTTTTGATTTTGAAATGGCATTATCAGGATCAAAATAAAACGATGTATTTTGGGTAATAAATTCTATTCTATCAAAATATTTTTCAACTGTA
Source organism: uncultured Flavobacteriaceae bacterium (assembly GCA_963975495.1). Taxonomy (GTDB): domain Bacteria; phylum Bacteroidota; class Bacteroidia; order Flavobacteriales; family Flavobacteriaceae; genus CAXBID01. Next base: position 2,351 of record CAXBID010000310.1, read on the forward strand.
AATATTTTTGAACCGTCATAAGAACCCCTATTTATTCTTCCAGCATCCAGAACACCGTCTGATATTTGACTGAAATAAATATACTCATTGTTCAACTGGTCTTCAGAAATTTGCATTTGTAAACTACCCGTTATAGTATCTTGATACATGGTAAACAACCCGTCAATTTTTTTACTGGATTTTGTTAAATCAGCAATGGTTTTATTCTTATCTTTTTTTGGACCCGGAGCTTCAACTTCAGTTTTGTCCTTTTTTTTGTTTTTCTTCTTTTTTTGTGCTTCCATATTTAGTGGGAAAAAGCAAATTAATAAAGAAAAAATTAAGCAAATAAAATTAACGTTTTGGGTTCTATTAAATTTCATTTCGTTATTGATTTTGATTTTTTAATTAATATTCCTAATTTTTTTTGAGTAAAAGTAAAAAATATGAAACATAGAAATCCATTAAAAAATGTTAAAAAATTCATAATAAAGTGGCTTATAAATTTTAATGACAAACTATTGTATTATTATTATTATTCTATCTTTAAAAAATATGATAAAAGACACAAAAATAGCAGTACTTATTGATGGTGATAATATCCCATCAAAATACATTTCTGAAATGATGGAAGAAATTGCTAAGTACGGGACGCCAACTATAAAGCGCATTTACGGCGATTGGACAAAACCACATTTATCAAAATGGAAAAATGTATTGTTAGAAAATGCCATAACACCAATACAACAATACGGATACACAACAGGAAAAAACGCTACAGATTCAGCAATGATAATTGATGCGATGGATATTTTATATTCTGAAAAAGTGAATGGTTTTTGTTTAGTGTCCTCTGATAGTGATTTTACAAAATTAGCTACCCGTTTACGTGAAGCCGCCATGGTTGTTTATGGTATGGGAGAGAAGAAAACACCCAATCCTTTTATTGTGGCTTGTGACAAGTTTATTTATTTAGAAATTCTTGCTTCTGATGATAATGAAAAAGGTGAAAAGAGTGGAAGAAAGAAAAAGGAAAATTTATATAATATCACGCCTAAAGTTATAAAATTACTTCAAAATTCCGTTGATGATGCAGCTGATGATGATGGGTGGGCATTTTTAGGAGATGTGGGTTCTTTAATACTTAAAAAACAACCCAATTTTGATTCACGAAACTTTGGTTTTGCTAAATTAACACCACTTTTTAAATCGCTTCCACAGTTTATTATGGAACAACGCGACCAAAGTAGTGGACGTTTTAAATTGATTTATGTTAGGAATAAATAGTTTACTTTAATTTTTATGATGTTCTGAATTCTCATAATGATCTTTAATGATATCTCTTCCAAAATCCCCATAAAAATCTCTCCAAACCGTATGTATATGATTGGCATTATTTTGTGTATTATCAAATTCTATTAAAAAAGTATCTCCTTGTATTCTATAATAATGGCCTTTTGAAATATCAGTAGATCCTGCCCAACCAAAGCGAATGTCATCAAACTCAGCTATTTTTATAGCTCTGAATCGTTCTTCTGCTAAGTTTGTAGGTATAGTGGATAGGTATTCTTCTATTAGTGCTACTAAAATACTTTGTTGATTTTTATGTAATAATTTAGCTTGTATCCCTACAGTACTTAATGACTCTACTTTTGATTCGTTACGAGTTACAATTTCCTGAAAAGATGTTGTTTGAAAAATAGTTTGCTTTAATTGTTCATCAGTCATGGAATTAATTAATTCAAAAGCTAAATCTTCTTCTTTGTTTAAAACGCGTTCTCCTTTGCGTTTTCCATTCTTTATCATGCCTGGATTTGCACCTAAAAATCTTGGAGAAAACGATGTTTTATCTTCTGAAATAGTGAAATTCAGCGATATATGATGCCCTTCAAAAGACCAACTCCATATTTTATCTTTGTTTGGGTTTCCATAAATGGTGATGTAATATTTTAATGGATCTCTGTAAACAGGATCTCCACTAATTTCAGCAAGTACATTTTCTAAACTAACTACCGATTGGATTTTATTATAGCCTACTTCACTTAAATAATTTTTAAGAAAATTAAAGGCTAATAATTTTTGCTCTTCATTTAATTCTAAAAGCGCTACTCCTTCTCTTGCAAACGAAACAGCAGGCAAAAAATGCCAAGTCTCTTTGTTTGAATCATCAAAATCCAAATTAGCATTTTTACGCTGCTCATCATTTAAAGCCCCTAGAAAATCACTGGCAGTGTTAGAT
>CAXBID010000311.1:0-4551 GCA_963975495.1 uncultured Flavobacteriaceae bacterium
TTTTCAACATCAATGCCTTTCGCAATTCTATTTTGAGTTGTTAATTCCGTTTGGATTTTGCTTTCTAAATCTGAAATCACATTAATTGATGGCGATTCCTCAGAATAAAAATTGATTTTATCTGAAATAGCTTCAAGATTATCTAATTTCCCAATATGCAATAAACCATAACTTCCAGTTTCTTTTGAAAAAGCTTTTGCCTCTTCAAACGACATATCATTTAAAATATTATAGCTTGTGTTACCTGAGCTTTTAAAAATATCTTGAACTAATCCTGATTCGTCTAAAACCGAAATGACACGTACCTTATCATTGTTCAACTGAGATAAATACGCAACAACAGCGATGAGCGCAATAAATATTAACGGACTTAAAATAGTCATTACTATAAACGACTTATTTTTAACCTTTGTTAAATATTCGCGTTTTATTATGAGTGATAAGTGATTCATAAAACTAATTATTCTTTACGGTTTGAATAAATATATCGTTAACACTTGGTATGAGTTCCACAAAATGGGACACCTCGCCTTTTGAAGTTAAATAGGACAATAAATTATTGGGTGATTTACCATTTGCTAATTTAATATTGAGCTTTAACTCATCTTCCAATGTTTTAAAATGAGCAGTAGAAACATCAAATTTTCCTGATAGCTCTTTCTGCAAAACAGCATTATCGTGTGTTCTTATACCAATCTCATAAGTATTTGCTTTGTATTTGCGTTTTACATCTACTAATTTACCGTCGAGGATTTTATTGGATTGATGGATTAAAGCAATATCGTCACATAGTTCCTCAACAGATTCCATTCTATGTGTTGAAAAAATAACGGTGGCGCCTTCTTCTCTTAAACGCAAAATTTCATCTTTAATTAAATTCGCATTTATGGGGTCGAAACCCGAAAATGGTTCATCAAAAATCAATAATTTAGGCTGATGTAAAACGGTAACTACAAATTGTATTTTTTGGGCCATCCCTTTTGATAACTCTTGAATTTTCTTGTTCCACCAATCTCCAATTTCCAAACGTTCAAACCAATATTTTAAACGTGTTTTGGCTTCGGCTTTACTCAAGCCTTTTAATTGTGCTAGGTATAAAGCTTGCTCGCCAACCTTCATGGATTTGTATAAACCGCGCTCCTCGGGTAAATAGCCTATATCCTTAATATGATTTGGACTTAGCGGTTCGCCATCCAAAATTACAGTTCCAGAATCTGGCATTGTTATTTGATTGATAACACGAATGAGTGTTGTTTTTCCTGCGCCGTTAGGGCCTAACAATCCAAAAATACTTCCTTTTGGTACTGAAATAGAAACATTATTTAGGGCTTTAAAGTCTCCGAAATTTTTAGAAACTCCGTTAACTTCTAGTAAATTACTCATGGTATATTTTAATTGACAAGCTTTTTTGTAAATATATTAAATGTTATATACTAACATAGAAAATTAAGGAAATAAAAAACGGCTTAAAATTACTTTTATATATAAAAAATGATCCCGAAATAAATTCGGGATCAATTTAACTTGTAATTTTCAATTCGACTCTAAAAGTCTTCTGAAAATTGAGTTTCATTAAAAAACAAAACCCACCCTTAAAAAATTTAAGGATGGGAAAAAAATTGCTATGAAAAAGAAAAATTACCACTAAAGTTAATTAGTGATGCATCAAATATAGTTTTTTTTTTGCAACTAATAGCAAAACTATTAGATAAGTTATTACCGAAATTAAAAAATTCCGTTATCATACGGAATTCCTTAATTTGTTTAAATTATTTTTAATCAAGAAAACATATCCTTCACTTTTTCAAAAAATGATTTGTCAGAACTTTCTGGTTTTGGTTCAAAATGTTCGTCATTTTGCATCGACTCAAAAAATTCTTTTTGTTGTTTACTTAATGTTTTGGGTGTCCAAACATTTACATGCACCAAAAGGTCCCCTTTACCATAACCATTAATGCTAGGGATGCCTTTTCCGCGTAAGCGCAAAATTTTACCAGACTGGACTCCAGCTTCAACTTTTATACGCACTTTACCTGTTACCGTATCAATTTCTTTAGAGGTTCCTAAAACCGCATCTGGATAACTCACATACAAATCGTAATGTAAATTATCACCTTCGCGCTGTAATTTCTTATGTTCTACTTCTTCAATTGCCACCAATAAATCGCCAGAAATACCGTTTCCTGGAGCTTCATTTCCTTTACCAGAAACTTTAAGTTGCATCCCATCAACAACGCCCGCGGGTATTTTTATAGACACTGTTTCTTCAGCAACTTTCAACCCTTGCGCATCTGCATCTGCAGGTTTTTTATCAATAGTTTGTCCTGCACCACCACACACATTACAAGGTGCTGAGGTTTGCATTCTTCCTAAAATAGTATTTGCAATTCTGGTAACCTGCCCGCTACCATTACAAGTGGAACAGGTTTTATATGTAGTTCCCGGTGCTTGAATTTTACGTTTTACTTTGATTTTCTTTTCAACACCATTGGCAATTTCTTCTAAAGTAAGCTTAACTCGAATTCTTAGGTTACCTCCTTTAACACGACGCTGACCGCCGCCACCAAAACCCGAGAAACCGCCACCGCTGAAACCACCGCCAAAAATATCTCCAAACTGACTGAATATGTCATCCATATTCATGCCACCGCCACCAAAGCCACCGCTACCGTTTTCAAAAGCTTGATGACCAAATTGATCGTAACGTGCCTTTTTATCAGGATTGCTTAAAACTTCGTAAGCCTCAGCAGATTCTTTAAATTTAGCTTCAGCTTCTTTGCTATCTGGGTTTTTATCAGGGTGAAACTCAATAGCTTTTTTTCTGTAAGCTTTTTTTATTTCTGCAGCACTTGCACCTTTATTAATTCCTAATATTTCGTAATAATCTCTTTTTGCCATTCCCATCCCAACCCTTCCCAAAGGGAAGGACTTTTTTTAAATTATTATTATTTAATTATTTTATTGTCCGATAACAACTTTTGGGAAACGAATTATTTTATCTCCTAGTTTGTATCCTTTCTCTACAACATCAACAATTTTTCCTTTTAGATCATCTGTTGGTGCTGGAATTTGGGTAATTGCTTCATGGTCATCGGCATTAAACGCATCTCCTTTCTCAATTACAATAGGCTTTAGCCCCTTTTGCTCAAGTGTGTTTATCAGTTTTTGATAGATTAAAAGCACACCCTTTCTCAATTCCTCAGCTTCTTTATCTTCCTCAATATGTGCTAAAGCACGTTCAAAATCATCAAGTACTGGTAACAAAGTTTTCATTACATCTTCACTAGCCGTTGAAAATAATTCAATACGCTCTCTTGATGTACGCTTTTTATAATTTTCAAATTCAGCAAATAATCTTAAAAACTTTTCCTTTTCCTGTTGTACTTCCGCTTTAAGTTTTTCCTCTACTGTCATTTCTTCTACGACTTGCTCCTCAACTTCTGCCGTTTGAGTTTCTGAAGTTTCAACTTCCTCTTTTTCTATGTCTTTTTTATCTTTTTTACTCATTGTAAATTCAAATTTGTACCCTAGTAAAATTAGTTGGCAAAAGTACTGCCATTATTATTAAAATGCCATAATGTCACTAAAAAAATACACAAATATTTTGTTTAACTTTTTTTTTATTTAATAAAACAAATTGTGTAGCTTTGCACAACAAACAAAAAACACTTTAATTATGAAAAAGACTTTTATTAAAATTTTATTTTTATCTGCAATCTCATTAACGCTTGTTAATTGCAAAGACAAAGCCAAAGAGGCTACTACCACTGAAGCAGAAGAAGTAGCTGAAGTTGAAGCTGAAGCACTAAAGTTTACTGCTGATACATTAGCATCAACAATTGAATGGAAAGGATTCAAGCCAACTGGATCTCATAATGGCGTTATAAATTTAGAGCGTGGTGTTATAAATACCGTGGATGGTGAAATTGCTGGTGGCACATTTTTAATAGACATGTCGTCAATTTCTGTTTTAGATATTCCTGCGGAAGAAAAAGATCATGCAAAATTAACCGGTCATTTAAAGAGTCCTGATTTTTTTGATGTTGAAGCACATCCTAATGCTGCTTTTGAAATTACAGGTTTAGAAGAAGTTGAGGGTAAAATGATGCTTTCGGGAAACTTAACTTTAAAAGATGCAACCAACAATGTAACGTTTCCTGTTTCTGTATCAAATGAAGGCGATGCGATGACTTTAACAAGCGAAACATTTACTATTGACCGTTCTAAATGGAATGTTAAGTACGGCTCTAAATCATTTTTTGACAATTTAGGTGATAAATTTATTAATGATGATATTGAGTTAAAAATTATGGTTAAAGCTGTTAAAGCCTAATTGCATAAACATATATTTTATTTGAAACCACTTTGCGAAAACAGGGTGGTTTTTTTACTTTAAAAAATACAAACTTGACTTTGTAAAATATTTCGGCTACCTAAGTCATTTATCGTCTGATATAAGTCACCTGTGCTGAACTTGTTTCAGTATCAAAACAACTCATATCATTAAAGTTGTGGTGCATTTGACCAATCAACAAAAATCGATAAAAATTT
>CAXBID010000312.1:0-4548 GCA_963975495.1 uncultured Flavobacteriaceae bacterium
CCTTGCTTAAAATAATTTTTTTCGCCAGCATAGGCAATTTCTCTTTCTGGACTTACAGATCGTTTTGATGAATAGGTGTCTTTAACCTGTTGTGGAATATCTGCTTTTGTAGCAAAATCTGATTTGATTAAGCTTTTTGTGAATGTAACGGTTTCATGACCTTCGCTCATAAACGCTAAATACATGATACCTTTGTGAACGTTTACTTCATAACTAAATGCTTCGCCCAATGCAATGCCATCTTTTGGTTCTTCTGGATATGTTGTTGAATTGTTGCCAACCACAGAAAAATCATGTCCCCAAACTGGTGTTGAAAAATCCCATCTGCCTGAATTATCTCCTTCTGTATTGATTTCGTAATTCCAAAATACAGAGCCTTTTGTATGACCCGGGAATTTTTTATAGAAGATTTTTAGTGGTTCATTTTCATGACCTTCATCACTATGGATTTGACCAACTACAACCGAAAAAGATGACGCAACAGTAGCGTCGCCCGTAGTTGAGACGTGCTGCACTTTTAGAGTTCCTGTTAATTTGCCACCAGTTTCCGGTATCCAACGTGCTTTTTGCCCTAATTCTGTTCTTGTATTTTTTGATGTCCTTGAGGTAATACCTGAATTTGGTGTTTTATAAACCACCCAATTTGTAGTGCCATCATTTTCAACATAGAAAAAATCGTCTTTTTTATAATTTACTAAATCATCAACCTGGGTTCCATCGCCTAAAAGGATTTTCCATTTATCCATAAAAGGAATGACATCGCTTGGATATTTTACCGTTTTTTCTATTTGAATCGTTGTATCTAAAGCTTTTTTAGGAGTCTCTTTACAAGAGGCCATTGCCAAAATTATAACTAGAACATATACTGTTTTTTTCATTCTATAATTCCCATTAATACATTAATTTCAGTTTTAAATTTTGAACCACTTTAATTTCTCCTGAATTTTGGGTTGTATTATCAACTGGTTTTTGACCTTTTTCTCCCCACAAAATGGCAATCAATTTTACAGGGTTATTTTTGAAAGTGTTATTTGAAAAATCAACATTTACAATACCCCTATTTTTTATCAGAATAGCGTCATCTGAACCTTTACCTGAATTGGTTACCGTGTTGTTTTTAAATACTAAATTACCCCCAATGGTAGACTCATCATAACCCCCACGATAATAATCTAAAATCGTTTCATTAATATTTTCGAAAGTTGAGTTTGTTATAAAAACAAATTCTGCGTTATAATCGCCACCATCATTAGTCTCTTTGTTTAATTGAATACCATTATTACAGTTTTTGATTACTGAATTAGCAATAGAAACTGTATCTGCAAACGAACCCTTTGACACTTCCAATACGCTTTTAAAATTGCTTATTTCAGAATTTTTAACCCATAAATTATAAGCCTTGGTCATGTTTTTATCTAATGTAGCAAAAGCATCTTGTGTTTTGTTTCCTGTAAGTTTAATATCTTCAATAATTAAATTACCTTTAGGATGCATTTCAAAAGCAACGTTTTCAGAAGTAAATACTAATTCTGCTTTATTGGTTTTGTCTTGAGATGTAACAGTCACTTTTTTGTTAATCACTAAAGATTTATCAATTGAATAATTTCCTGCATTTAAAGCTAAAACAGCTCCTGAATTTGCCTCTTTCAAATTACTAATAAGTTCTTCAGAAGTTGAAATGGTAATTGTTTTTGGCTCCTGTTTTTCTTTTTCAGAAGAAAACCAATCGGTTCCGTATTTAGTTTTGTCAATTAAAACGGTTTGTTCTTTTACAGGATTTACAATGGCACCAACACTATTGTTTTCTGAAGTTCTGTTAGTTCCAAAAATATCCGTTGAAATGGTTTCAAAATCAAATCCAGAATATACATCATTAGCGTTTTCATTTAAAGTAAATAACATATCTGAAACTTGATTTACTTTAATATCCTTTGTTATTAATCCTTCAGGCTTTACGTCACCCTTATTTTCAGCATTAGTAATATTGTTTTTAAATAATACGCCATCAACTTCATCATGGTTTACAATTGGATAGTCATCAGGCTCATGACTAAATATTAAGTTGTTTGCTACAATCGTTCTTGTAGGTCTTGCCGAACGAATTTCTGATGCTGGCAACACGTCACTCTGACTCACATTAGACCCAACACTAAAATGAAAAGGCGATTTACAGTCTATATAACTATTATAAGCAACCACAACATCGGTTACTTGGTTGTAGCGATTTTGAGGCGACTTTGGGATACCATTCATAACGGCCAAAGGTGCTCTGAATGTTTTACCTTTTAACTTATAGAAATAGTTATTGGTAATCCAATGCCCCGTATTTATAACCCGAATGCCTCCTATAAATTCGGAGTTGTCATTTCCAATAAAAACATTGCCATCTATAACGGCGTAGTTTCCATGTCGTAAAACCAGCGAGCCTTCGCTTTCAAAAAATACGTTGTTTCTAAATTCGTTAAAGTTTGATTTACTAGAAATAATTTCGACTTCACCATTGCATTGTTCAAAGAAATTATTTGCTACATAGGTGTGTGATGGCGTCATAGAGGTTCCACTATCTCCCAGTTGCATCGTTTCACCATGTGGTCCTCCTTTTCTGGGTCTGGGCCCAAAATGATTATTAACAATTTGATGGTAATTTTTAATGTGCTCATTACCCTTTAACTGCACCATAATGGTGGGCCCAAAGTTAGATTTCCCGGTAATATAGCAATGACTTAACTCGTTATGCCTTCCCCAAAACTCCACCCAATGATCGGTGTCGTCTCTATTTGGTTGCGTAAATTCTTCAATAACACAATTTGTTACCTTACAATGATTGGCAAAAGTATCATCATCAATTTTAAATTGAATCACATTTCTAGTAGGTGTAAATCCATTTTTAAAATGAAGATCTCTCACTTCTAAATATGCACCTCCAATTTGCAAATTTGATGCACCTTCAATAGTAACCTCTCCTGCTGTTTCTGCTTTTAAAACAATGGGGGCTTCCTTAGTTCCCATGCCTGAAAACTGAATTTGAATATCTTTCCATATACCATTTGCTAAAACAATTTGATCGCCTGCTTTAGCATTTTTTATGGCTAGGTTTAATTCTTCTGCATTATTAACTTTTGTGATATTAGTTTGAATTTCTTGTTTGCATGAAACAAAAAATAATAGCAAACCAGATAGTAATAAAATTCTTTTCATTATATCATTATAAGTTTAGTTTTAATTTTTAGGCTTGTTTCCAAAGTTTTTGGATAGTGTTTAAGTCTTTCTTCATGGCATCAAACACTATTTTTTTATCTACCGAAATCTCACTCATACCTTTCTCAGCACCACCTAAATCATATTCTAAATGAAGTGAAACTGGTGGTTTTAATTTGTAATACTTAAGCAGTTTAAAATATTTATCAAAGTTTACCATACCTTCTCCAATAGGGACATTAATTGGCTTCCATTCGCCATTGATCTTACCCCATTTAAAATCTTTTAACACGATTACTTTTATGTGTTTTTGTAAAAGATTCAAGCCATTTACCCATGAATGCCCACCTTCAGCCACAGCATGACGAATATCGTATTGGGTTCCAAAATATTGTTGGTCAGCCAGTTCTAATATGGCTTTTATTTCCCAAAAAGAAGCACCCACTTTTGTGCCAGCATGATTTTGATAACACCCAATGATATTATGCGCTTTACTTAAATAACTTAAGTCCTTAATTTGGTTTTTATATATTTCGATGGACTCTTCTAAAGATTTATCTTTAAAATACTCAAACCAATTTGTACGGTAATATTTAACACCTAGATTTGAAGCTGTTTTAATGATATCTGTATCTAAAGTATTATTCACACTTTCAATACTTGTGGTAATCATTGTACAATTAGAACCTGCCGATTTAATAGCTGATATCGCTTTTGGTAAATCTGTTTTTACTAATTCTGGTAATACATGTCCTTTAGGTCTAACCGTTAAATCAACTCCTGAAAAGCCCATTTCTGTAGCCATTTCACCAGTAGTCTTATAATCTAAAAATTGTAAGTGCTTAGAAAAAATATTTATATCTAAACGCTCCTCGTCATAACAACCTTTAAACACTTGGTAAGGAAATACCGAAAAAGGCAGCAAACTTGCTGCACATGCCGTTTTCAATATAAAATTTCTTCGTGAAGTCATTTTTGTCTTACTATAAATTTATATATAAAATTCAGTTCTTAAATTTACTACTTAAATAATCTTCAATTAACTCTCCCATTATTCAAAAAAAGGCTTTTAAAAATTAGAAACAACTATTCAAACTAATCAACTATTACCTGCTTAACTAAACTTCTAGCAACGGGATTTATCTCTAAATGGTAAACACCGCCGCTTAAGCCTGAAATATTTAATCTGCTATTAACCAAGTTCTTTTCAGAAATCAATTTTTATATTAGCCATAAATATTTATTTTTGGTTTACCAATTTGGTTTACCAAATATAATTATTATTTTGCATTCTCCAAATAATTTTAACAAAAAGGATTACAGCAGTTTAGACTAAAAATAGATTTAACT
>CAXBID010000313.1:0-4535 GCA_963975495.1 uncultured Flavobacteriaceae bacterium
CAAGATTTTGAATCTGTTATTTCGATTAAAGCGGAAACCCATAATTTCCCAACAACCGTTGAACCTTTTAATGGTGCTGCAACAGGTTCGGGTGGTGAAATTAGAGATAGACTTGCAGGCGGAAAAGGCTCATTACCATTAGCTGGAACAGCGGTGTATATGACTTCATATTCCCGTTTGGAAGACAATAGACCATGGGAAAAAGCATTTCCCGAACGCAAATGGTTGTACCAAACCCCAATGGATATTTTAATTAAAGCATCTAACGGCGCATCGGACTTTGGAAATAAATTCGGGCAACCGCTAATTTGCGGTTCGGTTTTAACTTTTGAACATAATGAATCCCCCTCCAACTCCCCTGAAGAGGGAGAGCTTTTTACTCGGTTGGACTCTCCCCCTTCGGGGGAGCCGGAGGGGGCTTTCCGAAAACTTGGTTACGACAAAGTGATTATGCAGGCTGGTGGTATTGGCTACGGAAAAGCTGACCAAGCTTTAAAAGACACCCCGAAAACGGGTAACAAAATCGTGATTCTTGGTGGTGAAAACTACCGAATTGGTATGGGTGGTGCTGCAGTATCTAGTGCTGACACTGGTGCGTTTGCATCGGGTATCGAATTAAATGCGGTACAACGTTCTAACCCGGAAATGCAAAAACGTGCTGCAAATGCGGTTCGTGGGATGGTTGAAAGCGAAGAAAATTTTATCGTTTCCATTCATGATCACGGTGCTGGTGGCCATTTAAATTGCCTTTCAGAATTAGTAGAAGATACGGGCGGAAAAATAGATTTAGATGCACTTCCCGTGGGCGACCCAACCTTATCTGATAAAGAAATTATTGGTAACGAATCTCAAGAACGTATGGGATTGGTTATTTCTGAAAACCATATAGACATTTTACAACGCATTGCAGAACGCGAGCGTTCACCCATGTACACGGTTGGCGATGTTACTGGTGATAACCGTTTTACGTTTCAATCTAAAACCAAAGGCAACAAACCTATGGATTTAGCTATGGAAGACATGTTTGGCAGTTCGCCTAAAACTATTATGACTGATAAAAAGGTTATACGACATTATAGTGATGTAAGCTATATTTCTGATAATTTCCATGATTATTTAGAGCAAGTATTGCAATTGGAAGCGGTAGCTTGTAAAGATTGGTTAACAAATAAAGTGGACCGTTGTGTTGGTGGAAAAGTGGCAAAGCAACAATGTGTTGGTCCTTTACAAATCCCTTTGAACAATGTGGGTGTTATGGCATTGGATTTTAAAGGAAAAGAAGGCATTGCAACATCCATTGGGCACTCGCCTATTTCTGGATTGATCAATCCTGTTTCTGGAAGCAGAAACTCCATAACCGAAGCACTTACCAACATTATTTGGGCACCTTTAAAAGATGGTTTACGTTCGGTTTCATTATCTGCAAACTGGATGTGGCCTTGTAAAAACGAAGGCGAAGATGCCCGTTTATATGAAGCCGTTGAAGCCGTTTCAGAATTTGCTATTGATTTAGGTATTAATGTACCAACTGGGAAAGATTCACTTTCCATGAAACAGAAATATCCCGATGGTGATGTGATTTCCCCAGGTACGGTTATCATATCTGCGGCTGGAAATTGTAATGATATTAGTAATGTTATTGAGCCTGTTTTTAAGAAAAACGGTGGAGACATTTATTATATCAACATCTCTCAAGATGACTTTAGACTAGGCGGAAGTTCATTTGCTCAAATCCTCAATAAAATAGGAAATGAGGCACCAACGGTTAAAGACGCTACTTATGTTAAAACCGTTTTTAACACCATTCAAAAGCTCATAAAAGACCATCAAATTGTAGCTGGACACGATGTAGCTTCGGGCGGCTTAATCACGACGCTTTTAGAACTTTGTTTTGCTGACACTAATTTGGGTGCTGAATTGGATTTATCTGGATTGAATGAAAAAGATTCTCATAAATTATTATTTGCTGAAAATGCTGGAATCGTTATTCAAGCTAAAGACAATTCGATTGAAACCATTTTATCAGAAGCAAACATTGAATGCTTCAACATTGGAAAAGTAACCGAAAGCGATACGTTAAGTATCATTAATAATAGTGAAGTATTTACTTTAACTGTTTCAAGGCTTCGTGATGTTTGGTATAAAACATCTTTTTTATTAGACCAAAAGCAAACCGCTAATAATTTAGCCAAAGATAGATTCGACAATTATAAAAATCAAGCTTTACAATATACCTTTCCAAAACATTTTACAGGCCTCACCCCCAACCCCTCTCCAAAGGAAAGGGGAGCTCGTCCGAAAGCTGCTATTCTCAGAGAAAAAGGCTCAAACTCAGAACGCGAAATGGCAAATGCCATGTATTTAGCTGGTTTTGATGTTAAAGATGTTCACATGACGGATTTAATTTCTGGTCGTGAAACTTTAGAAGATATTCAGTTTTTAGGTGCCGTTGGCGGTTTTAGTAACTCCGATGTTTTAGGATCTGCAAAAGGTTGGGCTGGAGCTATTAAATACAACGAAAAAGCAAATAAAGCCATTCAGAATTTCTTTGAAAGAGAAGATACACTTTCGGTTGGTATTTGTAACGGATGCCAGTTATTTATGGAATTGGAAGAAATTAATCCAGACCACGAGGTTCATGGAAAAATGACTTACAATGATTCACATAAACATGAAAGTTCATTTACCTCTGTAAAAATTCAAGAAAATCATTCAGTGATGCTTTCCACATTAGCGGGAAGCACTTTAGGGGTTTGGATTTCGCATGGTGAAGGTAAATTCAAATTTCCATATACTGAAGACAACTATCATATTGTGGCAAAATATGGTTATGCAGGCTATCCGCATAACCCAAATGGTTCTGATTTTAACACCGCTATGCTATGTGATAAAACAGGGCGTCATTTAGTAACGATGCCTCATATTGAACGTTCTACTTTTCAATGGAATTGGGCAAATTATCCAGAGGGTAGAAAAGACGAAGTATCGCCTTGGTTGGAAGCATTTGTGAATGCAAGATTATGGTTAGAAAAGCATTAGTCTGCTTATCTAACCATATTATTTTGTTTTACTTAACAATCATTTTTGAAACCCCTTGAACTTTCACAATATAAGTTCCATTGGTAAGGCTATTTATGTTTATCTGACCTTTAGGTGCATTAATAGTCGAATTGATTACAGTTCTGCCTAACATATCAATAATTTGAACTTGTCCTAAATTTAGATTTTCCAAAGCAAGATTTAAAAAATCTCCAGTTACTGGAACAGGATAAATTCGAAGATTATTTCCCAGTTTAGTATTGTAACCAACACTCAATGTACCGCTACCTCCAAAACCAATTGTTACACCTACATCAGATTGTTTGTAAGGCCTTCTTGCTCCTCCAGCATTAAACTCTTCGGCTCCAGCATCAAAATTTGCAGGTCTTGTGCCTCCTATAATATCTTCGGTTAAAAAAGAATAGGATCCCACCCCATAATCTATGGCTGCACTTCCGGTAACAATTCTATAAAAATCCGTACCAGTAGCTAACAAACCAGAAGTAACGTTGATATTACCCGTAGCCGTTACAGCTCCAAACGAATCGAATGTGCCATTTTGTTTTATATTATTCTCATACTTTGAAGACGTTCCCGTTAGCTGCGTAGTAACCTGAATCGCTTTATTAGTGTTTTCATACATGATATTGTTGCCAATCACGACATCTTGAGGCGGCTGATTTTGAGTACCACTACTAAATGTAGCTCCAACTCTTATACCTAAATCGCAATTTACAAAGGTGTTATTTACAATGGTTGCGTTTTTTACTTGATAATATCCACTTAAAGGGCTATTTAATATCCCATTATGAATATTAATTCCTGCAAGACCGTTAGTTGACGAATTATTCGGGTATTTAGCTACGGTGCCTTCCATATAATTATTGTAAACTTTATGGTTTTCACCCATCATACGAATGCCTCCGCTAAATGATTGACCATTTGCTAAAAAGAAGTTATTATAAACTTCACAATTATCGCCATGCCTCAAAGTTAATGCGCCTGAGTAATCTTCAAATGTATTATTGTAGTACTTATTGCTTCCACTTTTGTTAGAAATAACTTCAATTTCACCGACAAAATTGTAAAAATAATTGTCATAAACTTCAGTAAAGGAATCTGATAATGATGTTGAACTGCTTCCAATTCTAATGGCATCTTGATCATTTAAATCATTAACGACCCCTACTGGAGTTCTGTCAGCAAAATAATTATGATGTATTTTATGATAGTTTGCAATAGTTGAACTCCTATTATCATTTATAATACTTCCAACGCCATTCTTCCCAATAAAAGAAGAATAGCTTACTTCGTTGTTAGCGCCTCTTAATAATATCCATTTATATACACTTGTTTCTTGTGCAGCTGTTCCGTTATAAGCATCTATTTTTATGTTAGTTACCGTGCAATTATTACAATCATTGGAAGCCTTAAAATCTATTACTGGTGTACCTGTAGAAAGGTTGGACGGGTTTTGGAATACAACCCCGCTAAAA
>CAXBID010000314.1:0-4534 GCA_963975495.1 uncultured Flavobacteriaceae bacterium
TTTCAACAAATTATTGATTTGGGTTATAATTTTACAGGCCCAACAAGTAATGTAACCATGTCTTATATCTATCTCATAGCTATTGTGCACATTTTGCACGTTGTGGTTGGGTTAATTTGTTTGTTGGTAGTAATTTATAATCATTTTAAACAAAAGTATAACGCCACAAATAGGCTTGGGTTTGAACTCGCGGCAACTTTTTGGCATTTTATTGATATACTTTGGGTGTATCTGTTTTTGTTTTTATATTTTGTGAGATAATTTTTGAGCAAATAAGCTTTTAATTAAGTGTTTTATTAGGGTTTTGGCGGATATGCGCATTAGGGATTGAACGGCATGTTTGATCCCGATGATAATCGGGAGAGTAGTGTGAAAACCCGACTTTTTGTGATCCTGCAAGGTTTTTATAACCTTGTAGGTATGAGCAAAAAGTAACGCCCAAAAGATTTTTAACGTTGATTGTTTTGATGTTTTTAATTTTTAAAGCGGGATGTTTCATTAGATAAATAAATTGATTATTTTTGTGCAACTTTTAACAATACCAATTTAAATTGCATAATGAAGTAAACCAAACGAAGTTGCTTTTTCGTTATATATCGCCATGATTGATTTGCATAGCCAAAGCCATGGAAATTATGAGCAAGGAAATAGAACGGGAAATGAACGGGTTTTGTACTTTATTGTGGATTTTAAAAAGGTATATTAACCATTATATATGAGTACTACAGTTGTAAATACTGGAACAGAAGGTAAAGCTTGGGGAGGCGGTAGCCCACCGCTAAAAGCAAGTTACGGTAAAATGATGATGTGGTTTTTCATCGTTTCCGATGCTTTAACATTCTCAGGGTTTTTAGCAGCCTACGGATTTTCAAGATTTAAGTTTATTGATTCATGGCCAATTGCCGATGAGGTGTTTACCCACTTTCCGTTTTTACATGGTGTAGATGCACCTATGTATTATGTGGCATTCATGACTTTTGTACTTATTATGTCGTCCGTAACCATGGTATTGGCCGTTGATGCAGGTCATCATTTAAACAAAGGAAAAGTAACAATCTATATGTTTTTAACTATTATAGGTGGTTTAATTTTTGTCGGCTCCCAGGCTTGGGAGTGGAATACATTTATTAAAGGGGATTATGGCGCAGTACAAACTAAAGGTGGTAATATTTTACAGTTTGTTGATACTGATGGCAATCGTGTGGCTTTAAGGGACTTTGCAGTTGCTAACCCCGATGAACGCGTTCAACATAAAGATGAAAATGGACTCTGGTTTGTTAGCGAAGGTACATTGCCAACGTATACGGTTGAAGAAGTAATACAAGGATTAGAAACACATGATAATGTTTTGGTAAGAACACAAACATTAACAAAAGAAGGAGAAAAAACGGTATTATCTAGAAGCGAATCGCTTAAATATTTAAAAGATAATGGGAAAGTAGTTGTAGAAGGCGCCAATCTTCATGTAAATGAATATGGTTCGCCATTGTTTGCAGACTTCTTTTTCTTTATTACAGGATTTCACGGATTCCACGTATTTTCAGGAGTTATCATTAATATCATCATTTTCTTTAATGTGGTTTTAGGAACTTACGAAAAACGTAAAAGTTACGAAATGGTTGAAAAAGTGGGGTTATATTGGCACTTTGTAGATTTAGTTTGGGTATTTGTATTTACATTCTTCTATCTTGTAATAAAATGAACAGTAAATATAAAATCAAGAAAATAGAGGTTGCGTTAGGTATTTCAAAACCAGAAAGTTTAATGACTAAGTTTTTAGGCATGAAAATTTTAAACTGGATCTTCATTATACTAACTATTGTAAAAGCATACTATATTACTTGGGATTTTATGCACATGCGTGATGAAACTAAAGCTTTAAAACGTATGGTAGTTTGGACCGCTATTTTCTTGATTTTATATTTACTGTTCATTTTATTACAAGAAGGTAGTTACGTTTTTGACGTTTACGGTGACGGCTATATTAAAAGAGATTTTTAGTGAAACCCTATTTTTGAATACTCCTAATTTTTAGGAGTATTCAAAAATAGGAAGTTGAACTAATCCCGATTTTATATCGGGATATTTTAATTTTAAAGAAGTTAAAATAACAGTTTTAGGCGGTTTTTAAACCGCCTTTTTTTATTTTTGTAAAGTAAAATTAAGCCTTGTTTAATGGATTATAAGAAAGTTAGTAGATATGTAGTTTTAGGAATTTTATTCTTTCTTCCAGTAACGTTTTTATTGATGCTTTATCCTGCAACACATAACTATACACCACTAGATATTGTAAATAAATCGGTTTTGGATATTGAATCGTTTTCCTCAAATTCAGATGCGCCAATTCAATTAAAAGAACATATTACTGTATTGGGTTTTTTAGGAAATGACCCCAAAAAGAACAGTACTGTAGCTTTAAATTTAAAAGAGCTGGTTTATGATAAATTTAAAGGTTTTAAAACCTTTCAAATTGTTATTTTAATGCCAAAAGGAACGGAGGCTGCTGCTGAAAAATTAAAAAACGAAATAAGCTCTTACGAGGATTTAAGGTTTTGGCATTTTGTATTTGCTGAGTTTAATGAGATTCAGCGTGTTTACTTTAGTTTGAAAAGTAAAGCAAATTTAAATGAAGATTTATCATCTAATAACGTATTTGTAATTGATAAAGATTTGAATCAGCGTGGGCGACTTGACGATAGAACCGATAATGAATTAGAAAAAAATAAACCCATTTATGGTTTGTATGCCTATGATTGTATTGAAGTAGCCGAAATAAAGAATAAAATGAGTGACGATTTACGTATTTTATTTACCGAATACAGACAAAAACGAAAAGGCGAATTTCATTCAGATACAAGAAGAGCTAGCGATTTAAAAGAGGAAACTAATTAATTGTTTGTCATTCCTGCTATAAAGCGAGAATCTACTTTGGTTAACTTAATGTAAACTCTGCGTAACTTTGTGGAATACCTAATAACACAGAGTTACACAAAGTAGAACAGATGCTCACAAAGTTATTTTTATTCATGTTGCCATAAAATAAAAATTTATTCGTGTATTAGTGGCAAAAAATAAAAGATTCTCTTCTTCAAGGGAATTAAAAAAAGATTAATTAAATGAAAAAAACTAATTATTCATACATAGGTATAGCGTTTATAATTTTGGTTTTTGGAATCATTTTTATTCCAAGAATTGTAGATAGAATTTCTAATGAAGATATTATTAGAAATGAAAGCAGAAGTGATTTAGCTGATGATAAAAAATCTGGTGCTTCAGATTTAGCTTTTATTGAAATCAATGGTGTGCCAAAAAAAGTGCCATCGTTTTCATTCACAAATCATAATGGAGAAACCATTACTGATGAAGATTATTTAGGGAAGGTTTACGTTTTGGAATTCTTCTTTACAACCTGCCCAACTATCTGCCCAAGAATGAACAAAAATCTTATTCAAATTCAAAATACGTTTGGCGGTTTTGAGGATTTTGGAGTGGCATCGTTCACTATAAATCCAGATTATGATACGCCTGAGGTTTTAAAAAATTATGCAGAACAATACGGGGTAACCAACCCAAATTGGCATTTAATGACGGGTGATAAAGACGCCATTTACAAATTAGCTAATGAAGGGTTTAATTTGTACACTGCAGAAGAAGAAGGCGTTGCTGGAGGTTTTGAGCACTCCGGAAATTTTGCATTAATAGATAAAAAGGGGTTTATACGATCAAGAAAAGATGATTTTGGAAACCCTATAATTTACTATCGCGGAATTACTTCTGAAGAAGAAAAAGTAGATGATGACGGCACACCAGAGGAAATCAGTGCTCTAAAAGCAGATATAAAAAAGTTGCTAAATGAATAACCCAAAAGAAATTTTAGACGACAAAAAATATAATAAACTCATAGTTGTTTTATCTGTTGCAATTCCAGTAGTAGTTGCTATTTTGTTTGGAGTTAAAATTGATGCAGAACTACCTGTTTTTTTACCTCCAATTTATGCGAGTGTAAATGCTGCTACAGCATTAGTTCTTGTACTTGCGTTTATAGCTATTAAAAATAAAAAAATAAAACTTCACGAACGATTAATGAAGTTTGCCATTGTTTTGTCGGTAATTTTTTTAGCGATGTATGTTGCTTACCATATGACTAGCGACTCCACAAAATTCGCTGGAGAAGGTCTAATAAAATATTTGTATTACTTTATTTTAATCACTCATATTTTACTGTCAATAATCGTCATTCCATTTGTTTTAATTACCTATGTAAGAGCCATAACCAATAATATTGAAAAGCATAAAAAAATAGCAAAAATAACATTTCCATTATGGTTATATGTGGCTATAACAGGTGTTGTTGTTTATATTATGATTTCGCCTTATTATTAATGAAACCCAATCTTATGAAGTTTGCAAAACGCACATAAGGTTGTTGGTTGAATTAATCCCGCTGAAGAGCGGGATCTTTAAAATGTAAAATGAAATTAACTTCTTCTTTTTCTAGAGAAACAAATAGCTATAATTAAATAATCCCAAGCTT
>CAXBID010000315.1:0-4527 GCA_963975495.1 uncultured Flavobacteriaceae bacterium
ATTAATTTACGTTCTTGAAGGCCGTTTTGACATTCTTTTAAATTATCAATTTGATAGTTTTAAAGAAAAGAAAAACGACTAGTTCTATGATTTAATCTAAGTGCTATATGTACTACACAAAAATCATCATATTAGCTTTATTTATTTTTAATGCAAGCCATTTAATGGCACAAGACCTAACATCTCATAAATGGAACAATAGAACACTTTTAGCTTTAACAAATGATACAGAAAATACCATTTATAAAAATCAAATTGATAATTTAAAAGAATGTCAAAACGGCCTTCAAGAACGTAAATTAATTATTTATCAAGTTAAGAAAGATAGTTGTAAAATAGGATTACAAGATAGTGGCGAATGGCAAAAATCTTATAAACTTTATAAAGATTACAAAAAATTAAATGCTCCTTTTGAAATTATTTTAATTGGATTGGATGGAGGTGTTAAATTAAGACAAAGCAACATACTTACTTGTAAAGAATTATTTAAAACCATCGATGTTATGCCTATGCGACGTTCCGAAATAAATAATAATTAAAAGTCATAATTTAACTTAATTCTTAAAATCAAAATCCATGATTTTTTCATGGATTTTGATTGGAGACATACTAATGACTAACTAAACTAACTTCACTAAACTTTTATTTTTTTTACTTTTTTTCACTCTAATCAAAGATACTCACCATTATTGATAAATTTTTATTTATATTTTTTATACAATCCATAAGTTATATTTATGCAACAACCGTGTTAGATATTGCATTTTGAAGACACGTACAGTCCTAAAAAATTAAAAATAAAACCCGAAACTACCCGTAATGCCAAATTTTCTGGCATCTGGGTTTAGAACATCATCTTTGTAGTTTCCCCTGAAATTAAAGTCTATTCTAAATACTTTAAAAATATTACCAATACCTAAGCTGTACTCGTAATAAGGATTACTCGATGGTGCTATTAATGGAATACTATTAGGATTGTTTGTTGTGTTTAAAGCCATATTCTCATCTGAAATTTCACCCCAAACACCTCGAACACTCACAATTTCCCTCAAATTAAGTTTTCGTAAAAAAGGTATTCTCGAAAACAGACGCCCGTTAAAATTATGCTCTAAATGAAATGAGGTATATGTGTCAGATACAAACTCATAAAAATCCAACTGAGAAAAGGTATTATAAATTGAAAAGTAGGTTTGATTTCCAGGAATGACGCTAAGTAAACCTAAAGGCACTTCTCCGAAGGTTTTACCAGCTTCAACAGTAGTTGTCAATCTGCCAAAACCACCAACTTGCCAAGGCTGAATATATGAAAATTGTACTTTCGTATAATCAAAATCACTATTGAACATATTTTTATCACCCTTGCTTACTATCGCAAATAAACGTGCATAATCATCATTGGCATTTAGGCGTTCTACACCAAAACCTGTCATTTTTCGTTTTGGAAAATAAGATACTGATAAAGCACTTTCAAACTGCTTTATTTCACTTTCAACACCTGTTGGCGTATTATAATCCAAACTAAATGTTGGGGATGCCGATTCTAAAGTCCTGTAGTTGGCGCCCAATCTGAATATAACGTTGCGCCAAGGTTCTGCTTCTATGGCTAAACTTGTTAAATTTATAGATGTTAGTTTATCATTTGCACCTGTGTTTACCAATGAAGAGGAGGCTAAACTACGCCCTAAAACATCAGTACTGTTTGTTAAACTTGCCCCTATTTGCTCAACGTCCCGTCTGTTTCCTCCAGATATAATTAATCGGCTTCTTTTATCCAGTAACCATTTACCAGAAATACCATATTTAAACTTGTCGTCTTTTAATCCATAAGCTAAAAAACCTTCAAGTCGCCATAAATCGTTTCTACCAAAATAAGTTCGTCCACCGGCACGAAGTCGTAACCCTTCAACTTCATTAAACCCAAACGTTGAAAAAATAGGCCCGTAATCTAAAGGCAATGTATTGAATTCAATATAACCCGATGTTAAGATGCTTCCTAAATTATAAAGTCTTTTAAACTTTTTTACTGTTTTTAAGGTGTCCAGCATTTTATAAACGCCTTTCTCATCTTGATTCAATTCCTCTAAGCGATTTTCTGCCCAAAATTCATCATCCCTATCATAAATGTCTTTATCAAAATTATAAACTTCCTTATCATAAAAATCCTTCCCTTTATCTATATCAAATTTATAATTATTGTAAAGTGTAGTTCTTTTACCGTAAACTCCTCTAGATTTCTCCTTTTTACTAAAGGCAAAATCACTCATCATATAATCACGCTTTACAAGGAATAGCGAATCATTCAACACGTCAAACTCCTGCTCAATATATATGTCTTTTACCCAGTTTATATTCGCGCTTTTTGAAGCTTGAAGATTAATTTCTTTTATAGCATAAGTAGTATCTGCAACCCAAAAATCGCCTTTAAAAGTGAGTTCATTTTTTCTGCGCGGGTAGTAAATAATATTATAACACCATTTATTATCTATAATTGTACTATCGGACAGGACATAATTGTAGGTATTTATTCCCGTTTTTGAAAGCGGACTCACAAAACTCTTATCGAAGAACTTTAGGTAATTATCATACACATTAAAATCGGTGTATAAATCATCTACAAAGTCGATAATTATTTGGTTATCACTAAATCCGGAATTCTTATTTCCTTTTAAATCTTCTTTTTCTTTATTTAATACATTATTGCCATAAACAGTTGAAACCGCTTCGTTAATAAACATAGGCAAATACGTTTTACCAGTAACCCGGGACGTATCCACTTGATTAAAAACAAATTCCATACCTCTAAATAGTTTGCTTTTTATAAGCGCACTATCAATAGTATTGATGTCGAATTCTACTTTTTCGTATTTATCGTATTCGTATTGTTTAAATTGTTTTAAACCGTTGCTGCGTTTGTTTGCCCAGATTTTTCTTAACAAATCAATGGCTGGGTTATTCTTTTTGGATTGTTTCCCAGACACGATAAAAATTTGATCTAGCTGCGATGCCTCTTCTTTTAAAGTGAATTTTAAATCGTAATTCACCTTTTTAGTTAAAGGAATATTTAGGGTTTCATAACCTATAAAAGATACGATTAAGGTGTCCCAAGTTTCGTCAGATTCTAAATAAAATTTACCGTTTTCGTCAGTAATTGTTCCTTTTGTAGAGCCTTTAAATAAAATATTAGCAAAAGAAACCGGTTCGCTATATTCATCAAACACATAACCACTTACTTTGGTTTGGGCGAGGGCAGAAATAGTTCCTAAGAAAAAAAATGTTGCTAGTAGTCTTATGTTCATAATACAAAAAACTTCATCAACAAAATTGCTAATGAAGTTTACATAACGTATAAAATTTTACTTTATTTATTTGTACATCACCTTTTTTATAGCTTTGATAACATCTTCATGGTTTGGTAGCCACTCTGCTAATAAAACTGGTGAGTATGGCGCAGGGGTATCTGCTGTATTAATTTTTATAATTGGTGCATCTAAATAATCAAACGCTTCACTTTGTACCAAATAAGTAATTTCAGTAGCTACATTTCCAAAAGGCCAAGCTTCTTCTAAAATTATTAATCTATTTGTTTTTTTAACCGATTCAACAATAGCTTTTCTGTCCATTGGTCGAACGGTTCGTAAATCGATAATCTCACAAGAAATCCCTTCTTTTTCAAGTTCATCAGCTGCTTTGTATGCTTCTTTAATTATTTTTCCAAAAGACACAATAGTCACATCGGTTCCTTCACGCTTTATATCAGCAACGCCTAATGGAACAATATATTCACCTTCTGGCACTTCACCTTTATCACCATACATTTGCTCACTTTCCATAAAGATAACTGGATCGTCATCACGAATTGCCGCTTTTAAAAGTCCTTTTGCATCATAAGGATTGGACGGCACCACCACTTTTAAGCCCGGTGTATTAGCAAACCAGCTTTCAAAAGCTTGCGAATGTGTTGCCCCTAGTTGTCCTGCAGACGCTGTAGGTCCACGAAATACTATTGGACAATTAAACTGCCCGCCAGACATTTGTCTTATTTTTGCAGCGTTGTTTATAATTTGATCAATTCCAACTAAAGAGAAGTTAAAGGTCATGTATTCTACAATTGGCCTGTTACCAGTCATGGTTGAACCAATAGCAATCCCTGCAAAACCTAATTCTGAAATAGGCGTATCAATAACACGTTTTTCACCAAATTCATCTAACATGCCTTTTGAAGCTTTATAAGCTCCATTATATTCAGCTACTTCCTCACCCATTAAATATACGCTTTCGTCTTTGCGCATTTCTTCGCTCATGGCTTCGCAAATGGCCTCTCTAAATTGAATTGTCTTCATCCCATCTTCCGTCTTCCCAAAGGGAAGCACTTTTTTAATTAAAAAAAATAAATCGAATTGCAAAAATAACAATAAATGACATACGCTCTTAGAAGAATTTTTAAAATTTACTATGCATGCATAGTATTTTTCAAAATAAAATAATTAACTTCGTAGCCATTAAAAAAGTTCGCAGTTTTCAGTAGCA
>CAXBID010000316.1:0-4518 GCA_963975495.1 uncultured Flavobacteriaceae bacterium
TCATCGCCAATAAAGATTATAAAAAATTAGAGCAAGATGTTAAAAATGCTTTGGAAATTATAAAGGACATTAGGAAATAATTGTTTTGATAATGCTCTTTATAACATCCAATTTAGAATAAATATTTAAAAGGTCTGAATAGTTTTCTTTATCTTTAATAATCATTTTTAAATAAATAGAATTCAGCCATACAATTCAGGATAGATTAGTTTATTGAATAAACTTTTTTTGTATAAATACATAATAACTAAATAAAATTAAACATGATAAAATTAATAAATCTGACTGTATTTCTTTTTGCAGTTATTTGCTTTTCAAGTTGTTCGGAAACGAAAAAGGATAATACGCCTTGGGTATCATTAATAGAAGGAAACACCTTAAATGGATGGACTGTAAAAGGGGGAAATGCGACTTATGATGTTGAAGATGGTGTTATAACTGGAACCACGGTAAAAAATACACCAAACACCTTTTTAACGACGAATGAATATTACGATAACTTTATTTTAGAATTGGATTTTATGGTAGACTCGACTATGAACTCAGGTATTCAAATACGAAGTAACAGTTTTCCGCATTATCAAAACGGACGCGTACATGGTTATCAAATAGAAATTGATCCATCTAAACGTGCATGGAGTGCAGGTGTTTATGATGAAGCTAGACGAGGTTGGTTAAACCCATTGGATGAAAATCCTGAGGCTCAAAAAGCATTTAAGCAAAACGATTGGAACCATTATAGAATTGAAGCAATAGGAGACACCATTAAAACTTGGATAAATGATGTTCCGGCCTCTTATTTAATTGATGATAAAACAGCTTCAGGCTTTATTGGTTTGCAGGTTCATAGTATTCATGGTGAACAAAAAGAAGGCACAACCATTTCATGGAAAAATGTAAAAATTTTAACTGAAAACTTAGATAAATATTCCAAAGAAACACCACTAAACCCCATTAAAACAAAAAACCAGTTAACTATTAAGGAAAAAAATGAAGGTTGGAAAATGCTTTGGGATGGAAAAACAACCAATGGATGGCGAGGAGCTAAACTTGAAATATTTCCAGAAAAAGGTTGGGAAATAATAGATGGAGAATTAATTGTTCTATCTTCAGGAGGAGGAGAATCAGCCGCAGGAGGCGATATAGTTACTGAAGAATTGTACGGTGATTTTGAATTAAAAGTCGACTTTAAATTAACACCAGGTGCTAATAGTGGTATCAAATATTATGTAGATACCGATATTAACAAAGGAGAAGGTTCTTCAATTGGTTTAGAATACCAAATATTAGATGATGATCTTCATCCTGATGCCAAATTAGGAAATCATGATGGTAGCAGAACAGTCGCTTCTTTATACGATTTGATTCAAGCAAATCCTGAAAAACCAATCAACGAAATTGGGCAATGGAATACTGCTTATATCAGGTCAAAAAACAATCATGTTGAGCATTGGTTAAACGGTGTGAAAGTTTTAGAGTATGAGCGTGGAAGTGATGATTTCTTAAAACTGGTTTCGGAAAGTAAATATGCAAAATGGCCAAATTTTGGGTTGTTGGAAAAAGGTTCAATACTACTACAAGACCATGGCGACCGTGTAATATTTAAAAATATCAAAATTAAATCCCTTTAAAATGATGTCAACAAGAAGAAACTTTATTAAAAAAACAACTTTGGCAGGTGCGGGGGTAACACTAGGGAGTTCGGCCATGGCAATGACTGCTAAAAGTTATAACAATATCATTGGATCTAACGAACGCTTAAACGTTGCCATAGCAGGTTTAGGAAGAAGAATGGGCGCTTTTAAAGAGCCTATAGCAGCAAAAAACAGTAATGCAAAGTTAATGTATTTATGTGATGTTATGGAAAGTCAACGCTTAAAAGGGTTAAAGGAGTTTAGAGAACACATTGACTATAACCCGAAATTGGAAAACGATATAAGAAAGGTGCTAGATGATAAAAATGTTGATATATTAATAAATGCCACGCCAGACCATTGGCATACGCCAGGTTCTATTATGGCTATGAAAGCAGGGAAACATGTTTATGTTGAAAAACCTTGTAGCCATAACATGTATGAAAATGAGCAATTGGTAAAAGCATCAAAACACTTTAACAAGGTTGTTCAAATGGGCAATCAGCAGCGTTCGTCTGGTCATACCATAGAAATCATTAGTGAAATACATAATGGAATTATTGGTAAACCATATAAGGCTGTGGCCTTTTATAATAATGGACGGGGCGAAGTACCATTGCAAAACAGTGCAGCGGTACCAGAAGGCTTAGATTGGGATTTGTGGCAAGGTCCAGCACCAAGACGCGATTATACCTCCGAGACCTGGGATTATAATTGGCATTGGTATGGTTGGGATTATGGAACAGCCGAAGCTGGAAACAATGGCACACATGAGTTGGATGTGGCTCGATGGGCATTACAAGTAGATTTTCCAAAACACGTTTATGTTGAGGCAGAAAAGCGTCACTTTATAAATGATGGCTGGGAAATGTATGATGATATGGAAGCTACGTTTAAGTTTGAACATGATAAAGTAATTAAATGGGATGGAAAATCCCGAAATAGTTATAGTACGTATGGTGGTGGTCGAGGCACGGTAATTTACGGTACAGAGGGCACGGTTTTTGTTGATAGGGGTAAATATATCTTATACGATAGAAAAGGAAATGTAATTAAAGATAGCAAGACCACATCAAACGAATCTGGTACTGCATTAGGTGGTGGTGGCGATACTTCTACTAAACATGTTCAAAATCTTTTTGATACTATTAGAGGAAAATCTAAATTAACAGCACCTATTGACGATGCCAGTAAAAGTATGGCCATGGTGCATTATGCAAATATTGCTTATAGAATAAACAAAGGTTTTGATATTGATGATAAAACGGGGTTCATGTACAATCGTGATGCTATGGCATTATGGAGTAGAACCTACGAACCAGGTTGGGATATAAAATTTTAATACCTAATTTAGTTAAATATTTAATCCTATAATTACTAGAATATTAGAAATGGATAGACGCAATTTTTTAATTAAAAGTGGAGTTGCATCTGCAGCATTAATTACGAGTACATCAGTTTTGGGTAGTGTTAGTTTAAACTTAAACTCAAGAAAAACAATTAATATTGGTATTATAGGTACTGGAGATAGAGGTTCTGGCTTGATACCTTTTATTAATGAGATTGAAAATTTAAATGTTTATGCCTGTAGTGATGTTATTCCGTTTCGCCTTGAAAATGGGTTGTCCAGAACAATCCCAAAAGCAAAAGGTTATTCCAATTATAAGGATTTATTAAATGATAAAGCAATTAATGCTGTACTGATAGCAACACCTTTTAATACACATTCTCAAATAGCAATTGATGCAGTAAAAGCAGGTAAGCATGTGTATTGTGAAAAAACGCTAGCAAAAGGATATAACGGTATTCGCGATTTAGTATCTAAAGTAAAACAGTCTGATGTTATTTTTCAAACCGGGCATCAGTACCATAGTTCTAAATTATACACTCATGTTGTTGACTTAATAAAAAGCGGTAAAGTTGGAGATATTACAGCTTTTGAATGCCAGTGGAATAGACATGGTAATTGGAGAAGGCCAGTGCCAGATCCTAGCCTAGAAAAGCAAATTAACTGGAGAATGTACAGAGCATATTCTGGTGGACTGGTAGCTGAATTATGTTCACATCAAATAGATTTTGTAAATACCATTTTAGAAGAAAACCCAATACAGGTTATGGGAACAGGTGGTGTTGATTATTGGAAAGATGGACGGGAAACTTATGATAATATCCATTTAATTTATAACTATCCAAATGGGGTTCAGGCAAAATTTACTTGTTTAACAACCAATGCTAAGGAAGGCTATCAAATTAAAGTCATTGGAGATAAAGGCACTTTAATAATCACTACAAATACAGCAACGTTTTATCCAGAAGGAAAGAAAAAAGCAAAAGCTCCTGAACCACAAGATATAGATGGCGTTTCTGGTGCAACGTGGCAAAGTAAAGATTATGATTATGGAGAACCAATTGATATATCACACAAAAACCCAAGCAAACAGGCGCTTTTAGATTTTCGAGATAGTATTTTAGATAGCAAAGAGCCTGTGTCTAATATTGTTACAGGAGCAAAAGCAGCCATTTGTGTGCAAATGGGATTAGATGCTATGTATGCTAACGAAATAGTAAGGAGTGATACTCATTTTGATTATTTGTAAAAGTGAGTTTAGATGACATAAAACACAAAACCCTGTAAATCATAAATTTACAGGGTTTTTGATGCGTTTTGATACGCAATAAGTGGAGCCAGAGACAACGACCATAAATTGAATTTCCCAGTGTTTATAGATCTTTCAAAAGGTCTCTTTTTTAGGGGTCACCGAATTGGTCTCGTTTTAACAAACTTTAACATTTGGGTTTTAGTTTTGATGTCAGAATATATCAAAACGATACAAATTTTATTTATAATTGAAAAACCACCGTCCTTGACGGTGGCCATGTTTTA
>CAXBID010000317.1:0-4516 GCA_963975495.1 uncultured Flavobacteriaceae bacterium
TGTCCAAGGATAATAGGTTTCTTTATCAATATCTCTCCAACTAGATTGGTTTCCAATACCAACGCCACCAACATCTTTTATTACGTTATTCTCAATTAATAATTTATGAAACTTTGTTTTGATGCTATCGCCAATGACCTGAATTTGTATGCCTCCGTGCCATTTTCCTCCAATGTTGCCATTCACATTATGAATATAACAATTCTTAATCGTGACGTTATTTAGTATTCCAGCATTTTCTGTCACTACATAAATACCCTTCAATTTCCCTTGATCGTTTATGGTGCCATCAGTATTTGTTACTTCAATATTATTAATCTCCCAATGCTGCCCATTATATAAAAAAATAGGTGCTTCTACTTTACCCAACCCATTTATTACTGTTTTGTTTTGGGTATCTTCAAGTAATGCTTTTTTATTTGCAGGATTATATGAGGTTACTATATTTGGATTCTTTTCGCTACCACTTCCTTTGATGACAAATTGCCCTTGAAATTTAACTCCATTAGCAAATAAAACCTTTGAGCCTTCAGGAAATTCAGTTCCTGAATATTTGTCAAAATTCTCCTGATTATCAATATAAAATATGCTTTTATTTTTTTCTATATTTGAATTACAAGTAGTTAATATAATTAGTGCAATTAGTAGTAATTTATGTGTTGTTATAGTTTTCATATATTTAGTTTACTTTAGTTACCTTCAATCCACTTAAAATAGCTTTTCCTGCAATAGCATTAAAATCGATGAGTATTTCTTTGTTCTTGACCTCAACCTCGAATGTTTTTTCTATACCATAACAAAAACCAACTTCATTTGTTATGTCTAGATTTTCAATAACTTTAGTGTTATTAATAGACACATCGAAAACCCTTTCGCCTGAAGGAATTTTTTCGTTTTCAATAAAATAGAGTGTGACGTTGTAGGTACCGTTGGTCGCTTTAACTTTGTATTTTTCTATGTCGTTTAAATAACTATAGTATAGAGGATCGTGATTAGACCCTCTTATAATATACTTTCTATTTAAAAGCGTTTGTTCTCCGCTACTATAGCCATAAGTTCCATTAAAAATATCATCTTGAATCCATGCGAAACCACTACTATCTGTATATTGTGCATTAGAACCAATGTTGATTCCATATGTATTTGTATCTGTTATATTCTTAATGGTTATAGTTGTAAAATCTTCAATTAATTTCTCATTAGCTTTACCAACAGTATATAAATTATTTTTCCCAGCCTTTAGCAAAACTGTCCATTTGGTTTTGTTAATATCGTTAGGATACTTTACACCCAATTTTTTCCCGTTTAAATATAGCTCTACTTCATTAAGATTCGAATACACTGTAATCTCATAAGTTTCCTTGTCTGTTATAGATGCTCTTTCTGTCCAGTCTTTTTCAGCAATATGTATCATTGGTTTGTTGTTCCAATTTGCTTTGTAGAAATAATAAACATCTTTAGGTTTTCTATCCCAAGTTGCCATTCCTTTTTGATTCAAATGAGGAATAGGACCTCCTACATGAGGTTGTGAGAAATCAAATTGATTCCATATTGCTGAACCAGAAATATAATCTCTTTCATTAATCTGTCTTAAATACGATTCGTTAAACAGTCTTTGGTATTGACTTGTAAAATCTAATCGTTCTGGTCTTTTTGAATTTAAACGGATATCAGCACCTGCACCATATTCACTTATAAAAATATTTTGGTTTGGTTTCTTTTTATGTTTTCTGTCAAAGGTTGCACCAAAGTCTTCAAACTTTCCTCCATACCAACCACTATAAATATTATAAGAAGCTATTTGAGGAATATCTTCAATACCAGCCTTGTCATAATCACTACTAGAATGCATTGCAAGTGTACTGTATCTGTCAGCATCTTCCGTTAGCACCAAATTATTTAATTCTTTGGCATATTTAGCAACATATTTTACATATACAGAATCTGTTTGTTTACTAATTCGATCTTCATTATTTCCCCAAAGAAAAATTTCATTCATACTACCCCAAACAATAATTGATGGATGATTATGGTGTTGACGAATCATTTCTTTAAGCATGTATTTAGAATTTGCCAAAAATTCTTGGTCTATGGTCATATAATTTACCAACGGAATTTCTTCCCAAGCCAGTAAACCTAACTCATCTGCTGTTCTTAATATTTCTGGATCTTGCGGATAATGTGCTATTCGTATAAAATTACAGCCCATATCTTTAATCAACTCCATGTCCTTTCGATGATCTACATTTGAAAGTGCAGACCCTTTATCCTGCATATCTTGATGCCTGTTTGTCCCTCGTAATTTTAACTGCTTTCCATTAAGAAAAAATCCTTGATCTGGATTGAAAGAATACCATCTAAAACCTAATGGATTGACATAATTATCTATCTCCGTTCCATTTTTTCTTATAGATGATTTTACTGTATACAAATACGGATTATCTGGACTCCACAAATTTGGGTTTTTAACAATTAACTCGTGGCTGTAAGCACTTTTTTCATTTGGTTTCAAATTTAATTTTGTTGAAAACCGAGTTACTTCTATTTTTTGAGCATTAAATATTATAGTCTCTATATCTAAATCCTCATTTTTATTTGATTCATTTATAATAGTTCCGTTTACAGAAACCGAAGCTTTCTCATTTGAAACTTCTGGTGTTTTTATGTAAATCCCCTTTGAACCGTGATCCGACAAATCAAAATGAACCTCATTGGTTGTAATTAACCATACATCTCTATAAATACCTCCATATAGTGCATAACCAACAGAAAGTGGTGGTATAAAAGGATCATGCGCACTATTAACTTGCACACTTAACAGTTGAGATTTCCCTTCTTTTAAGGCTTGTGTTATATCAAAAGTAAAAGCTGTATAACCACCTTTATGCCTGCCAACAAAAATTCCGTTTACAAAGACATCGGCTACTTGGTTAACACCTTCAAAATGTAAAAAAGCTTTTTTGTTCTTCAAGTCTTCTTTAGAAAGTTGAATCGTATTTCTGTACCAACCTATACCTCTGTTGTAGCTTTTTTTATCATCGAAAGGGTCTTTTGCATTCCATGTATGCGGAATATTTATACTTTCCCAAGAAGAATCATCTACAAAGAAATCATGCTGACCAAAAGCAATACCTCTATTGCCAAATTTCCATCCTTCATTAATTGTGTGTATTTGTCTTGAAGATTGCCCATAAATCATTGATGATATAAAACACAGAAAACAAATAGATACTGTAGCTTTGATATGTTTTTTCAAAATATAAAATATTGCTTTAATAGGCCAGTTGAATTCAAAATTAAACAATCGTTTGTGTTGTAAAAATAGTATATTAAATTCATTATTTGTAAATTTTATTATTAAATATTTTCTTTAATAGAACAAACGTTTGTTTTAAATTAACCATTTACCCATTAACTTAGGTTTAGCTCTTGGTATGCATAAAATAAAACTAGTATCTAAAGAAAATAGATTAGTGAAAAAGCAATAACTAATTAGTAGCTATTTTTGTATCATATGAAACCACAACACATATATAAACAGTACAATTTTATTGTTTTATTTTTTCTATTAGTGTTTTCTATTTGTTTTTCTCAAACGAATATGCATGCTCATAATAGCTCTTTTAATACTAATTAAACCAGCAATATCTTCATTAGGTAGATTGTTGATTAATTCTGGCTTTCGTTTTTCTCCGTTTATTTTTTTAAGTAAGTAAACTTGAAAGTCGCACAAGCGTACTATACAATGTAACGTCTTTAGCGACATCCATAAGTTACTGCATAATTTCTCCTAAATAATAAAATATGAGTTTATGCATTAAAGGGTCATTATTGATCCAATTACGCATTTGCTCCATAAGTATTTTTAATATTTCTAAGTTGTCCTATTTTTCCCAATAAACGTCATGTGATTTAGTTTCTAACAAGGACAAAACATCAAAAACATCTCCAGCGGATAATACAAAAACAGTATGTTCCCTAACTGTCTCGGTATTGGTGGATTTGAATACTTTAAGTCTTCCTGAAACAATTAAATGAAAAGTTGATGATACTTCTGAGCTATTTTTAAAGCTTTTACTTTCCATTTTTCATACTTAAACATGCTCAATAATAGGCGCACTGATTATTCAGAAGCATCCTTAAAAAAAGTAGAACTTTGTAAAGCCTTTAGATATTTGTTATAACATGTACCATTTTCATCCATCAATAGATATCATTTAGTAAGGAAAGTTAAAGCATTTTAAGTATAAATACAATTCTAAAAAAAGTAATTGAAAAAACAGAATAATTAAGAATCGATGAATTATTTTGTACCAAACATCAATAAAATACATTAAACAATGTAATGATTGTTAAAGTACTGTTAAAAAGGGGCTAATTCGGTGTTACTTAAAATCTTCATCCAACTGACACCGAATGGGTGTTAAATAATTGATATTCAATTATTTAAAATAGTATCGATTTAATCTAAAGAATTCCTCGATGGCTCTGCCTCGGGGTTCTGCGGAAAAGTATG
>CAXBID010000318.1:0-4503 GCA_963975495.1 uncultured Flavobacteriaceae bacterium
GATTGGTATTCCTGGGTTTTCAAAACGTTTATTTGAAACCTTATCCCAAGAAAAAATTAATGTTATTTTAATAACGCAAGCGTCTTCGGAGCATTCTATTTGTTTAGGTATTGATGACAAAGAAGCAGAAATAGCAAAAGTGGCTATTGATGCTACTTTTGAAAATGAAATTACGCTTCATAAAATAGACCCGATACTAGTTGAAACAGGCTTGTCAATTATTGCTTTAGTTGGCGATAATATGAAAAACCACCAAGGTATTAGTGGTAAAATGTTTAGCACACTTGGTAAAAACAATATCAATATTAGAGCCATTGCACAAGGGGCTTCGGAGAAAAATATTTCTGCCGTTATTACAGAAAACGATGTAAAAAAAGCATTGAACGCTTTACACGAGCAATTTTTTGAAATTAAAACAAAGCAACTTAACGTATTTATTACAGGTGTTGGTAACGTTGGTGAACGCTTGGTTGAACAAATAAAGCAACAAAAAAAATATTTAAAGGAAAATTTAAAAATCAATTTACGTGTTGTGGGCTTATCAAATTCCAGAACCATGATTTTTAATGAAGATGGTATCGATTTGAAAAACTGGAAAGCGCAACTGGCACAAGGCAAAAGCGCCACTTTACAAGGCTTTTTCGAAAACACAAAAGCATTAAACTTACGAAACAGTATTTTTGTTGATGTTACAGCAAATAAAGATGTTGCCAATTTATATGCGCAATATTTAAGACAAAGTATAGGCGTGGTAGCGTGTAATAAAATTGCGTGTTCAAGCGATTTTGAAAACTATAAACTATTAAAGCGTTTATCCTTAAAATACAATGCGCCATATCTATTTGAAACCAATGTGGGTGCAGGTTTACCTATTATCGATACGTTGAATAATTTAATGGCGTCTGGTGATAAAGTCACGTCTATTCATGCTGTGTTATCTGGGAGTTTAAACTTTGTTTTCAATAATTTTGATGATACCACTAAGTTTTACGATGTCGTGAAACAAGCCGGTGAAGAAGGTTACACAGAACCAGACCCAAGAATTGATTTAAGCGGTGTTGATGTTGCTCGTAAAATTTTAATTCTAGCAAGGGAAAGTGGTGTAGAAATGAATTTAGAAGATATAGAAAACACATCTTTCCTATCGGAATCTGGATTAAAAAGTGATACGGTTGATGATTTTTACCAAACGCTAATTACTGATGAAGCACATTATCAAAGTTTATACGCTTCCGCGAAAGCGAACAATTGCCAATTAAAATACGTAGCAAAATTTGATAAGGGACAAGCTAGTGTGAGTTTACAGGAAATACCTGAAGGCCACCCGTTTTATAACTTAGAGGGCAGCGATAATATAGTCATGTTTTACACACAGCGCTACGTAAATCAACCCATGATTATTAAAGGAGCGGGAGCGGGTGCTGATGTTACAGCATCTGGATTGTTTGCTGATATTATTAGGATTGGAAATGACTGAAATAGTATTCAGTAAACAGTCGCAGTTTGCAGTGAGCAGTCATTTCGAACGCAAGTGAGAAATCACATAATTTAGGATAAAACCATAAATGAAAAACGAAATAAGAATATTTTCACCAGCCACTGTCGCCAATGTGTCCTGCGGATTTGATGTTTTAGGCTTTTGTTTAGACAGTATTGGGGATGAAATGGTCATTAGAAAAACGGATAAAAAAGGGATTCATATCACTAAAATTGAAGGATTCGATTTACCGTTTGAAGCAAAATTAAACGTTGCAGGCGTTTCTGCTTTGGCAATGTATAATACGATTGATGTCGATTTTGGTTTCGAAATAGAAATCTATAAAAACATAAAACCAGGAAGCGGTATTGGCAGTAGTGCCGCAAGTGCGGTTGGTAGTGTTTTTGGAATGAATGAACTGTTAGGAAAACCATTTAACAAAAGCCAATTAACCGAATTTGCAATAAAAGGAGAAGCGCTAGCGAGTAAATGTGAACATGCCGATAACCTTGCTCCTGCGCTTTTTGGTGGTTTTACTTTGGTTAAAAGCATTTCACCATTGCAAATCTTACAGATTCCTTCACCCAAAGATTTATATGCGACCATTATTCACCCCAAAATTGAAATTAAAACCTCAGAGTCCCGTGCCCTTTTACCAAAGCAAATTGCTTTAAGTGATGCTATAACACAATGGGCAAATTTTGGAAGTTTGATTCATGGATTGCATACTAGTGACTATAATTTAATAAAGGATTCATTGCACGATGTTGTTATTGAGCCGCATAGAAGCAAACTCATTCCGCATTTTAATGAAGTGAAAAACGCAGCAATTAATGCGGGTGCTTTGGGCACTGGAATTTCGGGTTCTGGACCATCAATTTTTTCTTTAAGTAACGGACTGGAAACTGCTATAAATGTGAAAGATATGATTGAAAATGTGTATTTAAAAACGGATATTGAATTTGATATGTATGTGTCGAAGATTAATACAGAAGGAGTAAAAATATTTTAAGACAGAAGACGGAAGACTAATGACAGAAGTACTTACTCTTATAAATAAAATGAGTGACTTTAAAAACAATAAACTAGATTTCTAAATACAAAATACTAACGTAAACAAACTTCCGTCTACCGTCATTGGTCTTCGGTCAATAAAACAACAAAACTCCCGTCTTCATTCACCTGTCTTCGGTCAATTTTAAAAACCATGAATAAATTTAAATTCGAAAAGCTTATTATTTGGCAAAAGGCGATGGATTTCGGAGAAGTGATAGATAAACTTAACACGGCATTTCCTGATAAAGAAAAATTCAACTTGTCTTCGCAAATACGAAGAGCCGCAGATTCTATTGCTTTAAACATATCCGAAGGTTCTATTGGTCAATCAAACCCCGAACAAAAGAAGTTTATTGGGTATTCTATTCGCTCTTTAGCAGAAGTAGTCACTTGTTTATTTAAAGCAAAAAGACGTAATTATATCACAGAAATTCAATTTACCGAATTATATAATGAATCTTATCACTTAATGAACATGATGAGCGCATTTAGAAAAAACATAAAATAAAAAATGTATTTTCTTAATTGAAAACACTAACAAACTTCCGTCTATCGTCATTGGTCTTCGGTCAATTTTTAAACCATGAACTACTACAGTTTAAACAAACAAGCCCCAAACACATCATTTAAAGATGCGGTTATAAAAGGACTAGCGCCTGATAAAGGTTTATACTTTCCAGAAAGTATTACGCCTTTACCACAAACCTTTTGGGAGAATTTTGATAATTTAACTTACCCTGAAATAGCTTTTGAAGCGATAAAGCAATTTGTGTCTCCAGAAATTCCAGAAGCTATTTTAAAAACTATTGTTGAGGAAACCTTGTCTTTTGACTTTCCTGTTGTTAAACTCAACGACAGTATTTCTACTTTAGAATTATTTCACGGACCAACTATGGCGTTTAAAGATGTTGGCGCACGTTTTATGGCACGTTGTTTAGGCTATTTCAATAAAGAAAATACCAACGAAGTCACTGTTTTAGTAGCAACTTCTGGTGATACTGGTGGCGCCGTGGCGAATGGTTTTTTAGGCGTTAAGGGTGTAAAGGTAGTCATCCTCTACCCTAGCGGAAAAGTTAGCGATATTCAGGAAATGCAATTAACCACTTTGGGACAAAATATAAAAGCCTTGGAAGTAAACGGCACGTTTGACGATTGTCAAGCCATGGTAAAAACCGCCTTTTTAGATGAAGAGTTAACCAACAAAATGCAGTTAACTTCAGCAAACTCTATAAATGTGGCGCGTTGGTTACCGCAGTTATTCTATTTTATGTTTGCTTACAAGCAATTGCACAAACAACATAAGGATA
This sequence comes from uncultured Flavobacteriaceae bacterium, assembly GCA_963975495.1. Classification (GTDB taxonomy): domain Bacteria; phylum Bacteroidota; class Bacteroidia; order Flavobacteriales; family Flavobacteriaceae; genus CAXBID01. Next base: position 3,841 of record CAXBID010000318.1, read on the forward strand.
TTGTGTTTTCAGTACCTAGTGGGAATTTTGGAAATGTTTGTGCAGGTATGATGGCGCAACAATTAGGTTTACCAATAAAACATTTTGTAGCCTCTAATAATGAAAACAATGTGGTAACACGCTATTTAATTTCTCAATTATACGAACCCAAACCATCGGTTCAAACCATAAGTAATGCTATGGATGTTGGTGCGCCAAGTAATTTTATTCGCATTCAGGAAATATATAAAAACAAATTTGATACTTTAAAAAACAACTTGTCCTCTTACAGTTTTACTGATGATGAAACTAGAGAGGCTATGTTAGAAATTTATAAAAATTACAATTATGTTGCGGATCCTCACGGAGCTGTTGGCTATTTAGGGTGTAAAGCGTATTTAAAAGAAAACCCAAATGTACATTGCGTGTTTTTGGAAACGGCGCATCCTACCAAATTTTTAGATGTGGTTGAAGATGTTATTAAAGAAAAACAACCGTTGCCAGAGCAAATTCAATCGGTTATGGGGAAAGAAAAAGAGTCAATTATTATTTCTACTTATGAGGATTTGAAAGGGTTTTTATTGATATAAGAATCTTGACTTTGTAAAAAATTTCGGCTACCTTCGTTTAACCCGCAAAGTATAAGGTTTGTGGATGCGCAGCATACACGTTAAAACCTGTCGG
>CAXBID010000319.1:0-4456 GCA_963975495.1 uncultured Flavobacteriaceae bacterium
TGTTTACTAAATTAGTTGCTTAAACACGCAACTAACCATACACAAAACCGTTGTAAACAATGCAAAAAAACTCAAACGCAAATGAAATACGCTGAATTTAATATTGACTCGAACAAAATAGAATTCTTAAATTCTGTATTCGGAATTGAAAGTATATTACTCAATGGAAAAAGAATTTCCAAAAAGTTTTCTTTGTCTGGAATTAAACATATCATAAAACTTGATTCAAAAGAATTTATATTGGAATCGGAGTACAAACAATTTGGCAAAGGAGAAATTAAACTTGACCTGAAAGAAAACGGAAAAGTCATAGAGACCAAAATTGTAAAAGCCGACAAAAAACAGAGAATCTATTGGATTGCTATAGGAATATTTTTAGGTTTATTTGGATTTAAACTTGGACAATTTTTGGTTCAAATTATAAACGGATAAAAAATAGAATAAAGCACAGTTTACAACACCGTATATAAAAAATTGCTATTTTTAGCTTAACCAATGTGAGTTACTTTGCTTGCTTGCTTCTGATTTTCCTTCGGAAAATCCTCGCACACAAACACGCAACTTTCCATATACATAAACGTTGCCAATAATTATGAAAAACCGAACAGAATTGAAAAATTTGAACTTTGAAACGATATTGAAAGATGCTGAAAAATTCACGCTGACTGAAAACGATTCTTATATTCAAACATATCCTGAATTTTTAAATTACTTTCGAAATATAGATGCAGGAGATATAAATGAGCATAATTTAATAATTGCAAGTCATTTTGTTTATGGTTGGATGCCAACAATAATTCATTTGAATTTAGAACAAAAAGGCAAAGTTTTATTTCTATTAAATGCAGTGAAAAGCGGACATATTTTAGATACAACGGAATTAGAAATCTTAAAATTCTCGATAAACAATTCTTTGGTCGGACTTTCAAAACTATTGCACTTTATAAATCCAAAAGACTATGCAATTTGGGACAGTCGGATTTTTAGATACTTAACAGAAAAGAAAAGTAGTTACGGAATTGATAAACCTAAACTATATCTTGACTATTTAAGCGGAATAAAAAATATAGCGGAAAATGAAAAATACGAAAAACTGCACTTGCTAATTTCTCGGAATTTTGACTATGAAATTTATCCAACACGAGTAATTGAAATTACAATGTTTGAGACTGACAGGAACAGAATTAATAAAAATTAAAAAAATAACTATTGGCAACACCGTATAAAAATAATTGCTATTTTTAGGCTTAACCAAAGGTCGTTGCTGTTTTGTTACGTCTGATTTTCCTTCGGAAAATCCTCGCACACAAAACCGCAACTATTCTTATACATAAACGTTAGGCAACATTAAAACCAATCAACGAATGAAAAGAACAATATTTTTATTATTAGCAATTCTACCAATTTTGACTTACGGACAAAGTGAATTTTGTGAAAAAAGCTTTGGAGAAAGTTATTATCCACTAAAAATTGGATTTGAAAAACATTTGACTTGGGGAACAGCTACATATGTTGAAAAAGTAACTGGAACAACAGAAAAAGACGGAATTGAATACTTTAATTACGAACAAGATTTTGGTGGCGGAACATCGTATGATTTACTTTTAAGAAAACAGAATGACACAGTTTTTATGTACAACGAAAAACAAAAAAAAGATGTCATTTTGTTAATAGAAAGACCAATAAAAGGAACAAAATGGGAATCTGGTAAAGTAGTTGAAATAGATGGTTTTTTTGAATCACCATTTTGTAATTACAAGAATCTTTTAGTAATAGAAAATAAATACCCTGACGGTAGTAAAGAAAAAAGGTTTTATAAAAAAGGACTTGGACTTGTTGCTGTTACAACTAAAAAGGGAATAAAAGGAATGTGTGTTCCGAGTAAGGAAGAAACTATAGCATTAACCAAACCATTATCTGCTTATGAGTGTACAGAAAAAGGAGACAAAGAGGCTATTGGAAAGTGTACGATGACATACATTCATTCATATTTAATTGGAGAACTAAAAAAAAGAAAATTAAAAACACCAAAAGAGGAAGGAATATTAAAATTTGATTTACATATTGATAAAAACGGAAAAGTTTCGCAAATAAAAAGTCTGAACTCTCTAAAAGGGGGAAATCAAGCTAAAAAACAAATTATAGACATTCTTTATTCATTGCCGAAATTAAGACCAGCAATGACATCAGAAAAAAAATCAGTCGGAACAAAACTTGAATTATCTATTCCGATTAAAACAAAATAACGTTGCCTAACACCGTATAAAATTAATGGCTAGTTTTCGCTTACTTACGAAAATCCTCGCGGATTTTCTATCTAGTGTTTATTTGCTAAATTAGTTGCTTAAACACGCCACTAATCTTATACAAACACGTTGTAAAAAATAGCTCCGAAAAACAGAACTCCGATTTTTAGCTGAATTTTTTAAAACTGAATTTAATCGGAATCTGAACCAAGCATTACGTGGAATTTGAGCCACTTACTCGGAAACTCACTCAAGCGGAATTTTAGCCAGTTTGCGGAATGAAAAAAAATCCGGTGTTGTTTTCGAATTTTTTTTTTGAATTTTAAGTAAGCATTTTCTAAAAAAACACTGAATCTGAAAAAATTTAATAGGAATCCAAGCAGAACGTGCTCACTCAAATGTGTCGCTACATTTTACAACAACGTGTATAAAAAATGCTTAAATTAGTGCCAAACCAATGGCAAGTGCTTTTTTGCCTGCGTCCGATTTTTCTCCGAAAAATCGCAGCGCACAAAACCGCACTTTCCATACACAAAACCGTTGTAAGTAATGCGAAAATCGTGCTTAGCATCAACATTTGAACTAAAAAAGCCAACCGCACAAACAGCACATTTGGTTTTTTAGCCGACACAAAAGCCAACGCTAAAAAAACCAAAAGAGCTGTTTCTTGCCAACGCTCAACTTTGTAGGAAATTGATAATAATTACTTAAATTGACAAAAAAATTGAATGCTTAAACGATTAATAATATTAAACTCTGACATCTACTCAAAAGCGGATATAGAACTTGACAATTGTAATTCTCTTCAAATTGTAGGACCAAACAACATCGGAAAAAGTACGCTGATTTACGCTCTAAACTTTCTATTTATAATTGATGGAAGAGAAATGACTTTTAGCGGAAATCGGACAGGTGACAAAACTACTTTCAACCATTATTTCCCTTCAATAAATTCTAGTTTTATAATCTTTGAAATTTTCAAAAATCGCTACTACTCTATTTTGGTAAAGAAAAATGCCGAAGGCAATTTAGATTACTATAAAATTGATAGCGAATACAAAGAGGAACTTTATTTTATGGAAACCGCTAATGGTCAAAAAATTAAAAAATTTGACTCATTGCTATCTGAATTTGCTACAAATGGAATAGAACATAGCAAATTCTCTAATCGTAGAGACGTTTTTAATTTTGTATACCAAAAAGGAAAAAGAAACAACGGAGTTGTTTGGCTAAATCAAAGCGTAAATCAAGATGGACGTGGTATTAGCAATAATTTTTCAAAAATCTACAAATACTTAATAAACTCAAAATTAATCAACAACGATTCACTTAAAGAATCTTTAATTATAGCTGATAACAAAGAAAATGAGAGTGTTTCTTTTTCAAAGAAAAATCAAAAAGACATTCAAACTTTATTAAAACACAATCGAGACATAAAAGTTATCAAGAGCATTCAACGTAGCTTTTCTGATTTCAAGGAATTGGTAAATCAATACAAAGGAAAAAGTGCAATTCTATCTGAATTAATATTTGCGTTTAACCAGCAGTATTCTTCTTTATACTCTGAGCTTGGTACTTCCGTTTCTAAAATGAAAACAGAAAGAGCTGAAAAACGAACTCACTTAAATGAAACACTAAATCCAAAAGAAAAAGAATTAAATCAACTTATTGGAAAAATTACCAATCAAATTGAGCAAAAACAAAAAGACTTAGATTCAAAAGAGAAATTAGTGTTGGAGATTAAATCTTTTGAAGATTTACAATTTCTAGAACTATCTTTTCAAAACTTAGACAAAGACAGAAAAAACATTGAAAGTCAAATAACTTTAATAGAAAACCAAAAACTAAGTAGCAGAGAAATTGAAAGTAATATCCAAAAAGCTGAATCTAAAATTTCAATAGTTAAAAATCAAGTTGATAGCTACTCAAATCAATTAATTCATCGAATTTCAGATAACCAAGAAAATAAAGAGTTACTCAATAGAATCCTTTCAAAAGATATAACAAGTTTATCTTCTGATAATATTTCAGCAAAAATCAAGCAAACAGAAAACTTGATGAAATTATTTGATGGTGCTATTAAGTTGCCAAATGATTTTAAAGGAAAACCAATAGAATCAATTGAAGAATTAAAAAAACAAATCAAGCAACTAGAGAAATTTTAGATTCAGCTTTTTGGATATTACTTTCAATTTCTCTGCTACTTAGTT
>CAXBID010000320.1:0-4444 GCA_963975495.1 uncultured Flavobacteriaceae bacterium
TCTATTCTAAATAAAACTTAAAACTTTTGACTATATTTTTTATATCCTACTTCAATACCATTTACTTCTATTTCATTTAAAGCTAAAGCAATGGCATCAGTTAAGTTTTCAACTTTGGTTAAATTTTCTCCCCAATACGCTTCAATACTTAAAGCGTTTTTTGCAATTTCATTATAATTACTAGACTCCCATATTTTGGTAAATTTGGCTAAAATATCATCACTATCTTGAACTGGCAAACTTTTTCCGTTCCAAGTGCCTTTGTAAAAACGTATTAAACATGCTAACGAGAATGTTAAATTTGTTGGTAGTTTTTTATGTATATCTATGTAACCTAATAAGCTTGGTAATACCCTTACTGTAAATTTAGAAATTGAATTTAAGGCAATGCTAGATAAGTTATGAATTATAAATGGATTTCTAAAACGATCGAAAATTTCATCTGCGAAACTATTCAGCTCATCTCTGTCCATTTCCAAAGTATCAATGATTTCGTTGAATACGGCTTCATTGATAAACTTACCTGTAAAGTCATTATCAACAGATTCTTTAACGGTTTTATTTCCATATAAAATTGAAAAAGGTACCAAAGCTGTGTGCGCTCCATTTAGTATTCGGACTTTTCTGGTGCGATAAGGTTGCATATCATCAACTATCTTAACGTCCAAATTTGTTTTATCAAATGGAAGTTTAGCCTTTAAATCATCACCTCCTTCAATAACCCATAATAAAAAGGCTTCAGCTGAAACAATTAAATTATCCTGATAATCTAACTGAGCGTTATAAGCTTCAATTTCGTCTTTAGGATAACCTGGAACTATTCTATCCACTAAAGTACTGTGGAATGAATTGTGCTCTAATATCCATTCTTTGAAGTTATCACCTAAATTCCAATCTGAAATATACTTTAATATAATTTCTTTTAATGTTTCTGAATTGTGATTAATAAGCTCACAAGGAATAAGGGTTAAACCTTTACTAGAATCTCCATTAAAATGTTTGAACCTTTCGTGTAAAAGCAACGTTAATTTAGCTGGAAAAGAACTAGGTGGTTGCATAGTTGGTTTATCTGAACTCACATATGCAATTCCTGCTTCTGTAGTATTAGAAATAATAAATTCTAAAGATTCTTCTCTTGCTAAACTTAAATAATCGTTAAAATTAGCATAAGGATCTACGGCTTTTACAATATTAGAAATCAGCTCAATGTCTTGTATTTCTTCTCCTTTTTTAACGCCCTTCATGAACAAGGTATAAAGTCCATCTTGGTCGTTAAGCATTTTTACCAAACCTCTATCAATTGGTTGTACTACAGCAATTCCTGCATTGAAGTTTGCTCTTTTGTTTAGTTCTTGAAACGCATAACCAATAAAAGCTCTTAAAAAGTTACCTTCACCAAATTGTAAAATTCTAATTGGTTGTTTCTTTTCTAACTGAAAATTTTTTCTGTTAAGATTTTTCTTCTTTTCTTTTAATTCTGACATAATCTTATATTATAAATCAAACAATCTAGGTAACCAAAGCGTTAACTCTGGAATATATGTTACTAAAAATAGGGCCACAACCATAGCTAAAAATAGTGGTAACAGTGGTTTTATTACCTTTTGTATAGTGGTTTGAGCTACCCCAACCCCAACAAATAAGACGGAGCCAACAGGTGGTGTACACAACCCTATACATAAATTAAGCACCATGATAATGCCAAATTGAATAGGGTCCATACCTAATTCAGTGACTACTGGTAAAAATATAGGTGTGAAAATTAAAACTGCAGGTGTCATATCCATAAAAACACCTACAAATAAAAGCAACAGGTTGATAATTAATAATATAACTATGATATTATTACTTATTCCTAACAATGCAGAACTAATATTTTGGGGGATATTTTCATAAGACATAACCCAAGACATACTCATAGACGCTCCAATTAATAACATAACTATTGCTGTTGTTATTGATGAATCTAAAAGTATTTCTGGTAAAGATTTAAATGAAATTTCTTTATAAATAAACCCTAGTACCAAAGTGTATAAAACGGCTATTGCAGAAGCTTCAGTTGCAGTAAAAATTCCAGTTATTATTCCTCCAATAACTATGACTAATAAAAACAAACTTGGAACAGCATCAATAAAGGTTTTTACTATCTCTTTTAGAGAGCTTCTTTTTCCTAATTTGTATTTTTTCTTTTTTGCCCAAAATGAAGCAACTAACATTAAAAATAATCCTGTTAAAATTCCAGGAATGTAGCCTGCTAAAAATAATGCAGCGATTGACACACCTCCACTTGCCAGTGAGTAAACGATTAAAATATTACTCGGTGGAATAATTAACCCTGTAGTTGCCGAAGTAATATTAACAGCTGCCCCAAATTCTCTTGAATAGCCTTCTTTTTCCATTTCTGGTCCTAAAATACTACCCATGGCTGAAGCTGAAGCCATAGCAGAACCAGCAATAGCTCCCATTAACATAGCACCTATAACGTTTATTAAGGCTAAACCTCCAGGTAAAGACCCCACCAAAGTTTTTGCAAAAGCAATTAATCGATGTGCTATTCCTCCTTTATTCATTAATTGACCGGAAAGGATAAAAAACGGAATTGCTAATAATGCAAAACTATCTAAACCGGTACCCATACGCTGAGAAACTGTGGTAAAAGCTGGAAGAGCTGGAATACTTACCATCATAGTTAAAACAGAAGATATGGCAATACTCCATGCTACAGGCATACCAATAGATAACAATCCTATAAAACTTAAAACTAAAACAATTATTGGGATATATTCCATAGTTAACTAATGTTTAAAATGTCTGAAATTTTATAATATATAATCAATGCACCACTTAATGGAATAGCAAAATAAACAACTGCTAAAGGCATTTGTAAAGCTGGAGAATATTGATCTAGTGTGTATGTAATATAAACTAACCTCAAACCTCCAATTACCATAGCAAAAAAAGCAAATACAATTATTAATGAAGAAACAATCAGCTTTAATTTCTTTTGAGTTTTATTACTTGAGCGTAATGGAAGCACATCAATAGCAACATGCATATTTTTCCCAGAAACATAGGCTGCACCTAATATTCCTAACCAAACCATTAAATATCTAGCTAATTCATCAGTAAAAGAACTAGGTGTCCCTACTATAAATCTTGTAAATACTTGCCATAATACATTAATAACCATAACACCCATAATTATTACAAGTGTATAGCCTAATACTTTATCTATTTTTTGTCGAAGTGCCATATTAGTTGGTGTTTTGAATTCCTTTTATGATTTGAGACATTTCTTGGTTATTCTCAAGTTCAGAATACACATCCTTTATTTCATTTGAAAATAATGTTTTGTCTGGATAAATAATTTTTACACCTGCTTTCTGAACCTCTTCTAAGGCTTCTTTTTCAGCCTTTGCCCATAATTTACGTTGATAAACTACGGAACTATCAACTGCTTGCTTCAACCATTTTTTTTCTTGATCTGACAATCTGTCCCATAGATGTGTTCCAATAATTAAAACATCGGGTAGTACAGTATGTTCGTCAAGTGAATAAAATTTACAAACTTCATAATGCCTTGATAAGTAAAAACTGGGAGGATTATTTTCAGCACCATCAACCACCCCTTGCTGTAAAGATGTATACAATTCGCCCCAAGAAATTGGAGTTGCTGAACCGCCTAGGCTGTTTATCATATTCATGGCTGTAACGCTTTCCATCACTCTAATTTTTAAACCTTTTAAATCTTCAGGTGAATTAATGGGCTTATCTTTTGTGTAGAAACTTCTGCTTCCCGCATCATAATAGCCCAAACCTTTAATCCAATACTTAGACCCATCATCCAATAACTCTTGACCTATTGGTCCATCTAAAACTTGAAACGAATGTGCTCTATCTCGAAATAAAAAAGGCAATCCAAAAACTTTCATTTTTGGTGCAAAATTCTCCATAACTCCCACGGAAACTTTAGTCATATCTAAGCTACCTATTTGTAACAATTCAATACATTCTCTTTCGGTTCCTAATTGTTGACTCGGATAAATTTCCAATTGCATTTTGCTATCTGAAATTTCAGCTAAATCTTCTCCCATTTTAACCATGGCCTTATGCACAGAATGGTTAACATCTAAACCATGAGCAAGTTTTATGGTACGTGTATCACTTATATCGCCACAACTATTAAATAGCGCAAAGCTTGATAAGAACAGAACAAAAATGAGTTTAAACTTCATTATTTTTTTATATTAATTTTAAAAATCGAAATATTCTTTAGCGTTGTTATAACTAATATCGGATACCATTTTTCCTATCCATTCCATCTCGTTTGGCAATTCACCTCTTTTTATTTCATCACCTAAAAGGTTACATAAGATACGCCTAAAATATTCATGACGAGGGAACGACAAGAAACTTCTTGAATCTGTTAACATGCCTACAAAAC
>CAXBID010000321.1:0-4433 GCA_963975495.1 uncultured Flavobacteriaceae bacterium
AACCAATTGTTGAAGCACCTGCTTATGTTGGTGCCATTGTATTGTTTTTATTTGTATTGGGTTTGTTTTTAGTAAAAGGCAGATTGAAATGGTGGCTTGTTGGTGGAACTATTTTGTCGTTATTATTATCATACGGGAAGAATTTGTCTTTTTTAACCGATTTCTTTATCGATTATGTACCACTTTACAACAAGTTTAGGGCGGTAACGTCAATACAGGTTCTTTTAGAATTATGTGTTCCTGTCTTAGCCGTTTTTGCATTAGTGAGATTGTTCAATGATTTTGAAAAGAAAGAAGATAAACTAAAAGCATTAAAATATACTACGGCAATTACAGGTGGTTTAGCGTTGGTTTTCTTGTTGTTTAAAACATCATTATTTGATTTTGTTGGTGTTAATGATGGATTTTACCGTCAGAATTACGGTCAGGATTTTGTTGATGCTTTAAAAGAAGACAGAAAAACCATTTTTACTGAGGACACTGTCAGAAGTTTAGTTCTTGTGCTTTTGGGTGCCGGATTAATTTATGGCTATTTAAAAGATAAGCTAAAGAAAAAATGGGTTATTGTAGGCTTTGGTGTTTTGTTTCTATTTGATTTGGTTGGTGTGGATAGGCGCTATGTAAACAACGATGACTTTGTAACTGCAATTCAAGTAAATAAGCCATTTCAAGCGAATGAAGCCGATAAAGAAATTTTAAAGGATAAATCGTATTACCGTGTGTTCGATTTGGTTTCAGGTGCTGCAAAACCTTCTTATTTCCATAATTCACTAAATGGCTACCATGCAGCGGAATTAAAGCGATATAGCGAGGTTTTCGATTGGTATATTTCAAAAAACAACATTAATGTGCTCAATATGTTCAATACTAAATATATTATCGCACAGGATGAAAACGGAACCGTTTTCCCATATACCAATAAAGAGGCTAATGGTCCAGCTTGGTTTGTAAAAAAGATAAGGCTGGTTAATTCTGCAAATGAAGAAATTAAGGCTTTAGATAGTTTGGATAATAAAAATATTGCTGTTTTAAATAATTATGACTTTGGAAGTAGATTTAAGTCTGAGGGTGCTCCAAGTTATAAATTAGATTCTTTGGCTTCAATAAGGTTGAAAGAGGTAAAACCTAATTACTTAAAATACGAATCAAACAATTCAAATGACGGATTTGCGGTGTTTGCAGAGGTTTACTATGGAAATGGTTGGAAAACCTTTATTGACGGTGAGGAAACTGCACATATACGTGTAAATTATACGTTACGCGGACTTCCAGTTCCTGCTGGAAAACATACGATTGAATTTAAGTTTGATCCAGACGTTGTGAAAACTGGAAGTAAAATTGCTCTAGCGAGTTCTATTTTATTAGTATTGTTATTGCTTGGAGGTTTGTTTTATGAGGTTAAGAAAAGGTAGTTGTCATTCCTGCGAAAGCAGGAATCCAGTATTAATTTAGTTTCAATTTTAAAGATTCCCTTCTTCAAGGGAATGACAAAAATGATTAAAAAAAAAGTACTCATTATAACATATTATTGGCCCCCAGCAGGTGGTCCTGGGGTGCAACGTTGGCTGAAATTTGTAAAATATCTTCCTGAATTTGATATTGAACCCATAGTTTATAGTCCTGAAAATCCAAAATATCCGTTAATTGATGAGAGTTTACTATCTGAGGTTTCAAAAGATATAACCGTTTTAAAACAGCCTATAAAAGAACCTTACAAATTAGCAGGGTTATTTTCAAAAAAAGCTTCAAAAACTATTAGTAAAGGCATCATTCCCCAACAAAAAAAGCAAAGCTTTATTGAAAAAGCAATGCTCTATGTTCGTGGTAACTTCTTTATCCCAGATGCTCGTAAAAGTTGGATAAAGCCTTCTTTGGCATATCTTTCAGGATATATTTCAAATGAAAATATTCAAACTATAATTACTACGGGGCCGCCACATAGTTTGCATCTTATTGGTTTGCAATTAAAAGAAAAACTAGGCGTGAAGTGGTTGGCAGATTTTAGAGATCCGTGGACAACCATTGGCTATCACAAACAGTTAAAGCTCACCGAAGCTTCCAAGCAAAAACATGAAGCGCTTGAAAAACAGGTTTTAAATACTGCGGACCAAATTATAGTTACCAGTTCAGTTACTAAAAAAGAGTTTCAGAAAATTACTAATAAACCTATTGAAGTGATAACGAATGGATATGATAACGAGTCCATTGAAGGTGTTTCACTCGATTCTAAATTTTCATTAGCGCATATTGGGTCACTTTTATCAAAACGGAATCCGGAAATATTGTGGCAAGCTTTGTCTGAATTGGTCAAAGAAAACAATCGATTTGCCAAGGATTTACAATTAACTTTTGTTGGTTCTGTGAGCGAAAACGTATTGAATTCAATTGAAAAATATAATTTAAGCAATCATGTAAATAATGTGGGTTATCTTTCACATAAAGAATCCATTAGATATCAAAAAAAATCACAAATAGTATTACTTGTTGAAATAGATTCTGAAGAAACAAAATGCATCATTCCTGGTAAATTGTTTGAATACTTAGTTTCAGATCGACCCATACTTGCCATTGGTCCAAAAGGCTCAGATGTAGAACATATCATTAAAGAAACCAATACAGGAAACTACTTTAATTACGATGATTACGAGTCATTAAAATCGATTATCTTAACGCATTATAAAGCTTTTCTAAATGGTGATTTAAAGGTTTACCCTATAGGTTTGCAAAAATACCATAGAAAAGCATTAACTAAATCGTTGTCCGAACTCTTATGATGGGAATTGTAGCATCACAATCTTTTAAGAATATTATTACTACCTATCTGGGGTTTATGTTTGGTGCTATTAATACACTGTTTCTTTACACTAAATTTTTAAGCGATGAGTATTATGGAATGGTAGGCTATATGCTCTCTTTGGCTTATGTAATCATGCCGCTAATGGCTTTTGGTGTGAACAATACATTAGTTAAATTTTATTCATCGTTTAAAACACGGGTGTCGCTCAATAGCTTTTTAACACTCATGTTGTTTTTGCCCATAGTCATTATAGTTCCTATCCTATTTATTACTCAATTGGGGTATGAAACTATTGGTAATTTTCTATCAGAGAAGAACACCATCATTAAAGGCTATTTATGGCATACCGTTATTATTGCTATTTCTTTAGCTTATTTTGAGGTGTTTTTTGCTTGGGCAAAGGTACAAATGCAAACGGTTTTTGGGAATTTTATGAAAGAGGTGTTTCATAGAGCAGGAGCGATGTTACTATTGTTTTTGTTGCATTTCAATGTTATTAATCTTGAGCAATTCATGTGGGGTTTGGTTCAGGTTTATGTTTTAAGAATGTTAATTATGAACGTTTATGCCTTTAGTATTAAACTTCCTGTTATTACATTTAAAAAAGTGAATAATTTAAGTCGTATTTTAAAGTATTCATCATTAATAATTATTGCAGGTTCGATAGCAACCATACTTTTGGATGTTGATAAAGTGATGCTTGGGTATTATATTCCAATAGAAGAAATTGCATATTATAGCGTTGCCATTTTTATTGCCGCTGTTATTGCAGTACCACAACGGGCAATGCATCAAATATTATTGCCATTATCAGCCAAATATTTAAACGAAAGGGATTTTGAAGCTTTAGACGATTTATACAAACGTAGTTCGCTGAACTTATTTATTGTTGGCGGATTTATTTTTTTATTGATTGTTTTAAATATCAATCAGTTGTATCTTATTATTCCTGAGGAATTTAGCGTAGGTCTTTTTGTGGTGTTTATTATCAGTATAGCAAAACTTTATGATTCGCTACTAGGGAGTAATAATGCCATTTTATTTAATAGCGACTACTATAGAATAGTACTGGTTTTAGGGGTGATACTCGTAATATTAATGGTTTTGCTAAACATGATTTTTATACCATTATTTGGTATCAACGGAGCTGCTATAGCCACGTTTTTAGCAATCTTCTTTTACAATTCAATAAAACTATTCTTTGTTTATAAAAAATTTAAAATCTTACCTTTTACTGCAAACACCTTTAAAATAGGATGTTTTATTTTTCTAGGTGTTGTGGCATTCTACTTCTGGGAATTTCCATTTCACCCTATTGTTAATATTGGCTTGAAATCTTTATTAATAGGATTTATTTACTTGTATTTTGTTTACAGGTTTGATTTTTCTGAAGATATAACTGCACTTATCAACAAGCTTTTAAAACGGAAGTAGCTATTTGTGAATTGTTTCATGTGATTTCTCCTTTTTCGCAGGAAAGACTTCTGCTTCAAAAACTAATGCTCAGTTACGTCAAACCTGAAAGGTGGGGTGTCAAATTTGAAGTATCTAAAATTTAAAATTTCGTTCTCTTTTTTTATTTTCAATAATGAATTTAAAAATGACCTAAAGTCTTTATTTTACTAACTTTTTAGGT
>CAXBID010000322.1:0-4426 GCA_963975495.1 uncultured Flavobacteriaceae bacterium
TTTATGGAAATCCGTAATGCCCATTTAAAATCTTTATGTATATTTGAACTTCAATTCTGAAAGCAATTCACAATAAGGATTATTCCGTTGTGAAAACATTTAAAGTGGTCCCGATTATTTCGGGATCACTTTCTTTTTTTAAATGTTTCACGAACACCCCTAAAATAAGAATGCGTGAGCTAAAACATTCAAGGTGGTGGGTTTATTCTTCATCACCTTTTTTATATTTGAATGTTTCACGAACTCATATTTATCAAATATTAAACCGTGAGCTAAAACATTTAAAGCGGTATTTGTGCTTATAAGCATCACTTTTTCTTAAATACACAAAAGGAATGTGTTATAGCTTTTTATCAACTGGGAAATAAAAATACAAAATACCATAAGTGATTTCCGTATTTTACGTAAAATATTTCATAATTTATAATGAATTTAATTTGGGCTTGGGAATGGGTTAAAAAAGGATAGCTCGAAAAGGATAGCTCGAACTCTCTTGAACAGTATCTGTTTATAAGCCTAAGTAGAGATAACCATCAATTTTTTAGATAAAAATGAAGGGATTCTGCCCAAATTTATCGTAGGCATTAAACCTTCAAAATATCTCCAAACTCCCCTTACCTTCTCTTACAACTACGGGCGCTTCTCCAGACAAGTCAATAACCGTTGATGCCTCGTTATCGCCATAACCGCCATCAATAACCAAATCTACCAAAGCATCCCATTTTTCTAAAATAAGCTCAGGGTCGGTTGTGTATTCCAAGACTTCATCTTCATCATGAATGGAAGTTGATATTATGGGATTACCAAGTTTCTTAACAATTTCCAAAGCAATATTATTATCCGGAACACGAATACCAACCGTTTTCTTCCTTTTAAACGGATTAGGTAATGATTTTGATCCGGACAGAATAAACGTGTAAGGCCCGGGAAGCGCACGTTTCAATATTTTAAATGTTGACGTATCTATTTGTTTTACATAATCACTTAAATTACTTAAATCGTGACAAATAAATGAGAAATTCGATTTTTCCAATTTCACTTGCTTAATTCTAGCCACACGCTCTAAGGCTTTTATATTGGTAATATCGCAACCTAAACCGTAAACCGTATCGGTTGGATAAATAATAAGTCCGCCACGTTTTAAAACAGCCACAACCTTTTCTATTTCTTTAGGATTTGGGTTTTCTTTATATATTCTAATAAATTCCGCCATAATATTTATCTTGCACTTTCGTTTACAAAGTAAATATTATTTTCAATATGCGCCCTTTAAAATTTATTTTCTTAAGTATTATAGTCTTAATGTCCGTTAATTGTTCTAACGAAACGGCTAATGAAGACCCCACTAACGTTTTAGATAGCTCTAAATATTACGAGGAATTAGATATTACTTATGGTAGTGATGTTAATCAAAGATTCGATTTGTACCTACCCGCTAACAGGAATTCATCTACTAAAATCATAATTTTAGTCCACGGAGGTGGTTGGTCTGGAGGTGATAAAAGCGAGATGAACCCTATAAAGGATTTAATACGTTCAGATCTTCCTAATTTGGCTATAGCAAATATAAATTACAAATTAGCTGATGAAAACAATAGGCCCTACCCCATGCAAATTGAAGATATCACTTCAGTTATTAATTACCTAAAGGAAAACAAAACCAAATATACCATCTCTGAAGATTTAGGTTTTATTGGCACAAGTGCTGGTGCCCATTTATCACTGTTATGGAGTTATGCTTTTGATACTAACAATAAAGTGAATATGGTTTGTAGTATTGTAGGTCCCACTAATTTAACAGACCCTGCTTATTTAAATAACACAAATCCAGATTTACAAGAATTGCTAGATTTATATGGTAAAAACGCCAGCATTGGGTTTTTGGAAGAAGCTAGTCCGTATCATCGCGTTACAGCCACTGCGCCTCCAACAATACTTTTTTATGGCGGACAAGACCCATTAATCCCCACAACCCAGGGTACAGATTTACGTGATAAACTACAAGATTTAGGTGTAACATATGAGTTTACATTATACGAAAATGCAGGACACGGTTGGATTGGATTGGAGCTTTTAGATACTTGGACAAAACTTAAAGTTTTCATAAATAATAAATTATAGCTAAAACTTGTAACAATTCTGCACTAAATTAGTCTCTTATATATGCAGAGGCTGTTTTATACCATATTAACCTTTCTAATATTTTGGAATTTCACATTTGCTAATAATGATGTGAACAAATCGCCTATACTATTTACCAATGCTGAAGTTTTAAACGAATACACAACCCGAATTCCCTTTAAATTAGTAGATCATTTAATTGTTGTTGAAGCAGAACTTTTAAACCAAAAAGGAAATTTTATTATTGATACGGGTTCAGAAAACTTAATATTAAACCAAGTTCATTTTCCGAATTTTTATGAGTATCAAAGAAAAAAAGAAGCCTCTTCAGGAATATTACAAGCTATTGATAACCCTTACGAGAAACGAATAAAAGAGTTAGCACTAAGTCATTTTAAACTAAAAAACAGAACATCGGATGTTATAAATTTGTCTCATATTGAAAAAAGCAAAAAAATAAAATTACTTGGTATCATTGGTTATAGTATTTTAAAAGATTACGAAGTTTTTATCGATTTACATTTAAATCAAATCACACTTACCAAAGTGGATAGATTTGGCAACAAACTAAGTGACAATGTGTATTTGGAAAAAATAGTCGATAGCATAGATTTCACACTAAAAAATCATACTATTGTGGTAAGCGGAACCATTAATTACCAAAAGGTAAGACTTGGCATTGATACTGCCGCAGAGTTTAATCAAATAAATAAAAGCATCAATAAAAAGGCGCTCAAGTACTTTATTCCAAAAAAGCGCATGCGCTTAACAGGTGTGGGAAATAGAAAAATTGAAGTTTTGGCAGGAAAATTGCATCGTGTAAAACTGAGTAAAACTACGTATTTTGGACCTATGTTTACTGTTTTAACAAATTTAAGCAAAATGAATGAAGCCTTTGGTACCGATTTGGATGGTATTTTAGGCTATGCGTTTTTTGCTCAAAAAAGAACCATTATAAACTATCAAAAAGAAACATTGTATTTTATAAATTATCCATTAAACTATCAGTGAAGCAATTAATTTCACATACTATATATTTACTTTTCATTTTTATTGGTTTAAATTCATTCGCACAAAAAGATGGGTTTAAAGGCTATAAAATAGAAAAGGATACTGTGGTGTTTACATTTGATGCTAGAGACTACTCTAAATTCACAAGGGAATATACAGGACAAACACTTGATTTTAGTGATTTTGATATTGAAAATGTTGTAGTTTCAGGAGAGTTTAATCTATGGTCCAGGGACAACTGGAAAATGAAACAAGTAGATGAGCACACTTATGAACTTAGAAAAAGTATCACCGATTTTACGGATGAGTTTTCTTGGGAATTTAAATTTGTAATAAACAACTCGTATTGGGCAGAACCTTCAAAAAACGATCCCAACGTTACCAAGGCCATAAAAAATGGCCGTAGAATTCACGGTATTTATAACTTAAAAATGTACACCGCTTATCCTGACAAAAACGGAAATGCAAGCTTTAAATTAAAAGGTTTCAAAGATGCCAAAAAAGTCATTTTAGCAGGTTCTTTCAATAAATGGAATGAGCATCTTTTTGAGATGAATAAAACTGATGATGGTTGGGAGCTTACTTTACAAATGAAACCCGATATCTATCAATACCGCTTTATTGTTGACGGGCATTGGATGGAAGACCCAGACAACAACAACAAAACCAGAAATGAGTTTAATGAATATAACTCTGTAATCAATATTAAGGAATATACGGCATTTAAACTTAGAGGGTACACTGATGCCAAAAAAGTCGTTCTTGCTGGGTCTTTCAATAACTGGAATGAACATGATTTTGTGATGCGCAAAATGGATTATGGGTGGAAATATGTTGTTCCTTTATCTGGTGGTAAGCACCATTATAAATTTATTGTTGATGGTGAATGGATTGTCGATCCCAATAATTCAGTTAAGGAATATGATGGGGAAGGGCATGTCAATTCGGTGTGCATGGTAAAGTGATATGCTCGCTTAGGCGTAAAGTCGTTAAGATGTTAAGATGTTAAGGTGTTAAGGTGTTAAGGTGTTAAGGTGTTAAGGTGTTAAGGTGAATTAAATACAACTGAGACTGAAAAACCGCAAATGTAACTGAAAACCGCGACTGTAACTGAAAACTGAGACTGCGACTGAAAACTGAGACTGAATACTGCCTACTGAAAAACTACCCAATAACCTCCAACTTGGCAAACCTCAACAACAGTTTTTTAACCCCACCGTGCTGAAAATTAATTTCAGCTTTAATATCAGCACCTGCGCCTTAACATCTTAACATCTTAACACCTTAACACCTT
>CAXBID010000323.1:0-4403 GCA_963975495.1 uncultured Flavobacteriaceae bacterium
CTATTGATATTGATTCTTTAAATGAATATTCAAATTACTGGGAAACCGTTCCTCTAAGCCAAGTCCACGAGCTTGAGGTTTTAAGTTTGAATATTGTCCACCAGGAATTTCATGTTTAAAAACCTCTCCAGATCCTGATTTTAAGCCCGATTCAAAAGGGTAATAATACTCTCTAACGGCTTCCCAGTAATTTGAATATTCATTTAAAGAATCAATATCAATAGT
The DNA here is from genome assembly GCA_963975495.1 of uncultured Flavobacteriaceae bacterium. Taxonomy (GTDB): domain Bacteria; phylum Bacteroidota; class Bacteroidia; order Flavobacteriales; family Flavobacteriaceae; genus CAXBID01. The sequence continues at coordinate 226 of CAXBID010000323.1, forward strand.
ACTTGCCCGATCTTGAAATCTCATCATTTCTACAACCGAATTAAAATTGGGTTGAGATGTTAATCCAGAAACCCCTCCAAGGGCAACATCAACTACATCAACACCAGCTTCAATAGCTTTTAAATAGGTTGCCGATTGTATTGAAGACGTGTCATGTGTATGTAAATGGATAGGAATATTTAGTTCAGATTTTAATGCCGAAATAAGTTCAAAAGCAGCATAAGGCTTTAATAAACCAGCCATGTCTTTTACACCTAATATATGCGCACCGGCACCTTCAATTTCTTTAGCTAGATCGATATAGTATTTTAAATTGTATTTGGTGTTTTCAGGATTTAAAATATCATTTGTATAACATATCGATCCTTCTGCTAAACCTTTGGTTCGTGTTCTTACGTGCTCAATGCATGGCCCAAGGGATTGCATCCAGTTTAGTGAATCGAAAATTCTAAAAATATCTACACCGTTTTCCCACGATTGTTCAACAAACTCACCGATCAAATTATCTGAATAAGCTTTGTAACCCACGCCGTTAGAACCTCTAATAAGCATTTGCAATAGGAGGTTAGGCATGGCTTTACGTAGCAAGCGAAGTCTTTCCCAAGGGTTTTCTTGAAGAAAGCGTAAACACACATCAAAGGTAGCGCCACCCCACACTTCCATACTAAATAGGTCTGGATGGTTTTTAGCATAACCCTCAGCAACTTTCAACATATCGTAAGTACGCATGCGTGTGGCTAATAAACTTTGATGCGCATCACGCATAGTGGTATCTGTAAAATGAATTTTCTTTTCATTCATTAACCATTTCGAAAATTGTTCTGGACCTAGCTTGGTTAGTAAATCTTTGGTGCCTTCAGAATATGGGGCACTAGAATCAAATTTTGGAACTTTAGGCTTGACAAATGTTTTTGAATGATCTATTTTTTTTACGTCAGGATTTCCGTTTACTATAACATCACCCAAATAGGTAATTAGTTTTGTGGCCCTGTTTCTTGGTGCTTTAAAAATGAATAGATCTGGATTAGCTTTTATGAAATTTACAGTCACTTTTCCTTGTCTGAAAGTTTCATGGTTTAAAATATTATCAAGAAAAGGCATATTCGTTTTTACACCTCTAATTCTAAATTCTGCTAATGCACGACGTATTTTTCTACTAGCACCGTCAAGAGTTCTGCTATTTGCAGTTACTTTAACTAGCATAGAATCAAAAAATGGTGAAATCTTAGCGCCTTGGTAGATACTACCTGCGTCTAAACGAATTCCAAACCCAGAAGCACTTCTGTATGCAGAAACTGTTCCGTAATCTGGTTTGAAATCATTTTGAGGATCCTCTGTTGTAATGCGACATTGCAAAGCATAACCGTTTATTTTTATGGCGTCTTGACTTTCAATTTTAATTTGTTCATCCGACAGTTTATAACCACCAGCAATAAATAGTTGTGTTTTTATCAAATCTATATTTGTAACAACTTCGGTAACCGTATGCTCTACTTGAACTCTTGGGTTTACTTCAATAAAATATATAGAGCCATCATCATCTACTAAAAACTCAACGGTACCAATATTATTATAATTTACAGCTTTACATATTTTAATAGCATACTCGTATAAATCTTGTTTGGTTTTTTCTTTCAAACCATATGAAGGCGCAAACTCTATTACTTTTTGGTAACGCCTTTGTACCGAACAATCTCTTTCAAACAAATGAACGATGTTGCCGTGACTGTCTGCAACAATTTGAATTTCAATATGCTTCGGGTTTTCTACAAATTTTTCTAAAAACACCGTATCATCTCCAAACGCATTTAAGGCTTCGCGCTTACTTTCATTAAAAGCCTTTTTTAATTCATCTTCCTCTCTAATAACGCGCATACCACGTCCGCCACCTCCAGAAGCGGCTTTAAGCATTATGGGGTAGCCAATTTTTTTTGCCTCAGAAATGGCGATATCAATATTTGTTAAGGGCTTATCATTACTTCTTATAATAGGAACATTATTGTCTAAAGCGACTTTTTTAGCGGTTATTTTATCGCCCAAAGACTTTAAAACGGATACTTTTGGGCCAACGAAAATAATACCACTATCCTCGCATGCCTGGGCAAAAGTAGCATTTTCAGATAAAAATCCGTATCCAGGATGTATGGCATCAGCACCATTTTCAAGAGCCACTTTTATAATGGCATCTATATTTAAATAAGGTTTTAAAGGCTCGTTATCTTCTCCTATTTGATAAGATTCATCTGCCTTGTATCGATGTAATGAGTATCTGTCCTCAAACGTATAAATACCAACGGTTTTAACACTTATTTCTGTACACGCTCTAAAAATTCTGATGGCGATTTCCCCTCGATTGGCTACAAGAACCTTTTTAATTTTCAATATTGTTTTTTTAAGTGGTTAAATAATTAGAACTTAAAGTTACTAACATTTGCTTATTATAAAAGTGTTTTCATGAAATGCTTTTCAAAATATATGAAAACGTCGAAAATAGTTGATGTTTTTAATCTTAATTTAATATTTCAATTAGAATCTGTTAAATTTACCAATTAAAAAAGTTTATGCGGACTATAGCCATTGGCGACATACATGGAGGGTTTAAAGCCCTAATACAAGTTTTAAATAAGTTAGAAGTTAAGGAAGGTGATAAGCTCGTTTTTATGGGCGATTATGTTGATGGTTGGAGCGAATCTGCTCAAGTTATACAGTTTTTAATAGAATTATCAGAAAAAATAAACTGCGTTTTTATTAAAGGAAACCATGATGCTTGGTGCCAAAAATGGTTAAAAAAAGGCGAAGTAAACCCAACATGGTTTATGCATGGCGGTAAAGAAACTTTAGAGAGTTACGAGGGTGTTTCAGACGAAGATAAAGCAAAACACTTAAAGTTTTTTAAAAAAATGCTCATGTATTATATAGACGAATCCAACCGTTTGTTTATTCATGCAGGGTTTACATCTATGCACGGGGTGGAAAAGGAAGTTTATGAAAAAACGTTTTATTTTGATAGAACACTCTGGGAAATGGCCTTAACTGTAGATAAAAATATAACTGAAGACTCCAATGTATATCCAAATAGATTAAAACATTATAAAGAAATTTATATTGGTCACACCCCAACTACACGCTTTAATTCATCAGTACCTATGCAAGCCATGAATATTTGGAATATTGATACTGGTGCTGCATTTAAAGGGAAATTATCTGCTATTGATATTGAGACCAAAGCGGTGTTTCAAAGTGATGATTTACCATCGTTATATCCAAAAGAAACGGGAAGGAATAAATAACAGGAATTTAACAAATGTACTTTTTATAGTACTGATTTAGTTCCTGGGAAGAAGCGCCAAAAAGCTTTTTTAAATGAATCGTCCAATAGTGCCATTGCAATTTCCAAATGCCATTTTTACTGTAGCATCTATGTGAGGTTACTAGCCATTTTTGGATAACCACAAATTGGTTTAACTTATAAAGTTTGGAAATAAAATCGTTGTCTTCATAAATAACAAAATTTTCATCAAAACCTCCAATTTCGCTAAACAACGATTTGGTAACAAACTGACTTTGGTCGCCACCACGACAAAATTTAAAAGGTAATTGGGTTAGCCATCCTGCAAATTTTAACCACAAATGTTTGCTGTTAAACTTCATTCTAAAACAACCAGCAGTATTACCTTTTTCTATTTCATTTAAAATGTATTTATCGAAGTTTGTTGGTGGGAAAGAATCAGCATGTAAAAAATATAAAATAGTGCCAGTTGCATGTTTTGCACCTAAATTCATTTGTTTAGCACGTCCTTTTTCTGAAGTTACGAGTAGAATATTTGGTCGAGTGTTTTCATTTTTCGAAAAAGTATCTAGACCATTATTATTTGCATCTTGATAAAATTCAGAATCACTTGAAGTTGTAAAAGTGTTGATTATGTGTTGAGAACCATCTGTACTTCCGCCGTCAACAATAATGATATCTGAAATAATTTCTTTAGTTGAATTTTTAATTAGGTGGCTGAGCAGATTAAAAATCGTTTCTGCTTCATTAAGCATGGGTATTATTATGGAAATTTGTTGTTTCATCTTAGGTATAAAGACCTCACAGTCCCGACGCTTCGGGATAAAACCTGTGAGGTGGGGTGTCAAATTTGAAGTATCTAAAATTTAAAATTTCGTTCTCTTTTTTT
>CAXBID010000324.1:0-4396 GCA_963975495.1 uncultured Flavobacteriaceae bacterium
TGCTTTCTTGCAAACATTGATTGATGAGTTTGGTGTAAATGAAGTTAAAACTTGGCGTTTTAGAGTAGCTACAGAGCCTAATTTTACGCCGCAACACTGGAATGGCACTAAAGAAGAATTTTTCAAACATTATGATATTACCGTAGACGAAGTGTTAAAAGTGATTCCAGATGCTATTATCGGACCTGGTAACAATTTAACCGAAGGTGCTGCTACATATACCACTGAAATAATAGACCATTGTGCAAACGGTACAAACTATGCTACAGGTGCAACAGGAACCAAAATGGATTTTTTCGGTATTTCTTACTATGAGAAAATTGATCAAAATACTATTAAATTTCCAGAAACAGTTCAATCTTATAGAGCTAAACTGAATAGTTACTCCCAGTTTAGCGATATTCCTTTTGATATTCAAGAATTTGGAATTTTACGTGATGAAAATGGCAAAAGGGGAATTAGCCTAACAGACGGAACTGAGTTTGGAGCTAGTTGGTATGCAAGAATTGCCGATTTGGCTTATGATTATAGAATAACCGAAATTTATGATTGGGGACAAGAAATTGAGGCGAGTAATTTACCTCAAGGAAGACGGAATGTTACCGAAATGTTTTTGAAGATGGAAGGCGGTAATAGATTAGAAGCTATTCATAATATTAGTGGTCACGTAGGTGTGATACCAGTGGTTAAAGGCGATATTATTTATCTATTGGTTTACAATCATAACACAACACGAAATAGTTCAGCGGCAAGAACTTTGTTTCCTGTATTGGAAGGCGGGCAAATAGCTGGTGGAACCAATTGGAAAATGAACGAGTGGACCGTTGATAAAACTCATGGTATTATGATGCACGAACTTTATAAAGATGTAAGAGCAGCGGGAGTTGGTGAAAAAACAAATGGCCGTATTTATGGTAACAGGCCTTCAGACCGTTTTGAAGACGGATGGAAAGATGTTTTAAATGCTAATTTATCGAAGTACACCCAATTGGCTAAGTTGCCAAAAACTGTTACAGACTCCATAGTAAAAAAGCATGAAGGAAAATTGACATTAAAAGTAGATTTAGAACCTCATAGTGTTAAACTTATAGAATTAATACCTGAATAAATAAAATGATTAGAGTAAAATTTTTAAACGCCATGTTTTTATGTTTAATAGGAGCAGGCGTTTTTTCTTGTAATAACCCCAAGCAAGATGTAGTACATGTTCCAGAAGAAACACGAACGAAGTATAATTTTAACTTAGACTGGAAGTTTATTAAGGAAAACCCAGAAAATGCCCAGGAATTAAGTTTTGATGATGCCTCTTGGGAAACCATTAGTTGCCCGCATACCTTTAATGATATTGACACGTTTGACGATTTAAGTCACGGGCATCATGATGGTGAAGATAACCATTGGAGAGGTACAGTTTGGTACCGTAAACATTTTAAATTGCCAGAAGAAGATACTGGTAAAAAAGTGTATATCGAGTTTGAATCTGTGCGCCAAATAGCAGATGTGTTTATCAATGGAAAACATATAGGGAAAAATCAAACGGGGTTTATTCCTTTTGGTTTTGATTTAACGCCGTATCTTAAATTTGGAGAAAATAATGTTATAGCCGTAAAAGTTAATAACGATCGTGGTGATCATTTTAGAGACAATTTTCCTTTAGTATGGCATCACGAGCACTGGCATCCTAACCATGGTGGTATCTACAGAAATGTATTTCTTCATGTTATGGAACCACTTCATATCACACTCCCGCTTTATGATAATTTAGAAACACTCGGCACCTATGTTTATGCTGAAAATATTAGTGCAGAAAACGCTGATGTCACTATAAATGCCGAAGTTCAAAACGAATTTCCTGAAGCTAAAAATGTGGTATATGAAGCTAAAGTTATTGACAATGACGGTAAAGTTGTAGCAGTTGCATGCTCAGAAAAAAGTATGGCTGCTGGAGAGAAATTTATCTTTTCTGCCACAACAAGCGTTTTAAATCCAAACCGTTGGTATACGCGCCATCCGTATATGTATAAAGTAGAAACTATTTTAAAAGTTGATGGAACAGCAATTGATTCATATGATACGCCATTGGGCATCAGAAGCTTTGATTTTAATAAAGATACAGGTTTTTCAAATAATGGCGAGTACGCCAAATTACATGGTTGGGGACAAAAGCCAACCAATTCATGGGCAGGATTAGGTTCGGCTTTACCAGATTGGTTACGTGATTATACTTATCAGTTAATGGATGAAGCTGGTGGTAACTTTATTCGTTGGGGACACTGTGCAGGTTCGCCTGCCGAAATAGACATGGGCGATAAATATGGATTTGTAACCCTTATGCCTGGTGTAAGTGGTGAATCTCAAGATGAAGGTGAAACTTGGGATATTCGTATTAAAGCTTTTAAGGATATGATTGTGTATTATCGAAACCACCCATCTATTTTTATTTGGGAAGGCGGAAATTGGGCAGAAACCCAAGCGCATTACAAAGAAATTTTAGAGGTTATAAATACATTCGATCCCAACGGAAAACGCCTGATGGGTAACCGTAGAGCCGATGTTAAAAACGACTCTGAGGGCTATGTGTCTATTGAAATAGGTACTGAAGGTTGGGAACGTGAATATCCAGACTTACCAGTAGTTGAAAGCGAGTACAATCGTGAGGAAGGACCAAGACGTATTTGGGATAAATACTCGCCTGATGATAACTTTTATAGTCACCCCAATATTAAGAAAAATACATATAAGCTAAATTCTGAGCAATTTGCCGTAAAGCAAGCATTCCATTGGTGGGAAAAAATGGGCAAAAAAGCATTTCATGTTGGTGGCGCAAACTGGGTTTTCTCTGATGGGCCACACGGTGGCCGCTGTCCTACCGAAGTTACCAGAGCCAGTGGCGAAGTTGATGCGGTGCGTTTAAGAAAAGAAGCCTTTTATGCCTTAAAAGCCATGTGGCGACCAGAACCACAAGTGCATATTATTGGCCACTGGAATTACGAACAAGGCACTAAAAAAGACATCTTTGTTATATCAAATACGGATGCAGTAAAACTATATGTTAACGGAAAAACTATAGGAGAAAATAACACACCAAAAGATGGTTATGTCTATCAATTTAAAAACGTAAACTGGGAAGCGGGAGAAATTAAAGCTGAAGGATATATTAATGAAGAAGTTAGAGTCACCCAAACCAAAGAAACAGCTGGAGAACCTGTTGCATTAAAATTAACATCAATTACAGGGCCAGAAGGTTGGCAAGCTGATGGTTCTGATATTGCATTAATCGATGTTGAGGTTGTCAATGCAGAAGGGAGAAGATGTCCATTAGCTAAAGGTCGTGTAGATTTCACTATAGAAGGTCCTGCCATTTGGCGCGGCGGTTATAACAGCGGAAAACCAAAATCAACCAATAACTTATATTTAGATATTGAAGCAGGTATTAATCGTGTGGCAGTAAAATCGTTATTGAAAGCAGGAACTGTAAAAATCACGGCGACCCAGTCAGGTTTAAAATCAGCAAATATAGAACTTACTTCTAACCCTGTTAAAATAGAAAACGGATTAGCAACCCAGCTACCACAAGTGTATGAAAATGTGTTGACCGAAGAGCCAATGCCAGTGTATACTCCAGAAATTCCAGAATATGTACCTGGGATAAAAAACCGAAGTGAACTATTTAAAAAGTTTAGTTATACAGGAGACGGTAAAGCCTTATTAAGAACCAATATGCACTGGGGTAAAAAGGCGCATACCGATATGGAGGTTAATTATACCCATCTTCCGAGGTATGTTAATAGCGCAGAATATATTAGAACACCAAATTCCGATAACCGCTATTGGGCCAGAGACCAATTGCAATTCATTGCAGGCCTAAAAATGCATATTTATGTATTGCATGATGATACGGTGCCAAGACCAGAGTTTTTATTGGCTGATTACAAAGATAATGGTGATGATATAAAAGTTGGAGATGTTGTAATGTCGGTTTTTCATCGTGTTGCCGAAGCTGGAGAAAGTATTATTATGGCAGGTAATAGTGATGGTGATGCACCAGAAAGTTGCAGAATGTATACTGTAATCGGTAAGAAGTATTAATAGTGGTGCTAAATAACTAAGATGTTATTAGAGTTTTAAAAAAAAAGGATGATAAAACTATTTTTTACCATCCTTTTTTATTGGTTTTGTTTAATCTACTTTTTATATTTTTTAGCAGGGTTATTTTTTACATAATCCTCTAAAAGCGTTTTTACAACGGACATACTTCCCGCTTCTAAACCGTCGTTAACATTTGCACCAGTAATCCAGTATAAAACCATTCCAGCATCTGAACAGTCCCATTTTCCTTTCTGAAAATTGACAATGTTATCCAATTCCGCAATATTTCCAATGGTCCAAATTAATC
>CAXBID010000325.1:0-4389 GCA_963975495.1 uncultured Flavobacteriaceae bacterium
CAAGCCTTTCCAACAGAGCAAGATTGTATTAATCATTTAGAGTTATACAATCTTGCTCTGTTGGAAAGGCTTGTATGAGGTCTAAAACTGATTTCACTTCTTTGTTAAACATCGTATTATGTTTTGATATAACAAATATAAGAAGTTGATTACACTAAAATAAGTATTTAGTGTAAAAAAAGACTAGCATAGCGTGTCTTTTGTAAAAAAATAAGTAGCTATACGTATTTGTTTAGTCTTTGGTTTGAAAATGTTCTATTTTAAATGAGTTTTTATGAGTGAGAAATTAGCTGAAGATTTTCTTTTAAAGTTCAAAGAGTCAAAAACATTGTCTTTTAAGATTTGGACAGAAGATGAAGGGTTGCATGGAATTTATTAGTTAAAAGGGATTTAATAGAAAACAATGGAGGTTATGGAGTTGAATTTACTATAACGGAAAAAGGGCTAAAGGTTTTAAGGCTTGGTAGTTGGAGCAATTGTCTTGATTACCTAGAATTGAAAGAAAACAAGAAAATAAATAAGGAGCATTATGATTTTTTGTTTTCTAAATACCGATACAAGACTTTTTGGTTGTTTTTTGTTATTGCTATTTTTGGAGGAATTTATAGTGCGTATGACTTCATAGAACGTTTAAACACAAAAGAAGGTTCCCAACTAAAACAAAAACCCATAATAAAATCGGAATTGGAATTATCCAAACCACATATTTCACCTTTAATCCAAAAAAATCTCGACTCTTTACATGATTCCAAAACTCAACCCGATTCTTTATTAAAAAAATAATATCTTTCATTTCCTTATTTTATATATTTAATTAAATAAGGAACTTTTCACTTGGTGTAAAGTGATATATAATTCCCTATATAGGGCATCTATATAGTTTCCAAGTTGGGTTTATTTAGTGCCTTGGTAATTGGAGTTTGTTTAGGACTGTATGACCTCTACCTATATTTGTTTTCTTAACATAATATGTTAAAATGACCTCTGCTGTTATTAATTAGAGTACTTTCGCCGGCTCATAAAAATCAGATAAAAATTAGTGCAATGGATAAGAATAAAATATTAGTAGAAAGTAAAGCAGGAATTAAAACAAGAATGTTTAGTAATACAAGTGCTATCACTTGGAATTTAAAAAGACGTTTTAAATAACTTTAATTTCATATTTATAATTTTAAGCGGGCTATTCCCGCTTTTATTTTGCTTTTTTTCTTCACAAAACGTAACACAACTTCTCTAATTATAACTGAATTAGTTTTTTTCTTAAATTTATAATCAAAATCGGCTCAATTTTTAGGCACTTTGTCCCTTGTTGTGAATAGATGCCTATATTGTAGCATCTATTCAACCTAATAATGAATCCTTTAGAAGTACTCAACTCAATTGAAAATAATGAAAGACAAAGCGATTGTTTTACATTATTCAATTTAATAAAAGCTTGTGTAAATGAAGCCCCCAAGGTTTGGCAATCAAAATTAATCGGTTTTGGTAGTTATCATTACAAATATGAATCTGGTAGAGAAGGCGATTGGTTTTTAACAGGATTTTCATCTACCAAAAAACACATAAGTATTTATATAGTTGCGGGCGTTAATAATTACCCGAATTTATTATCTAAATTAGGTAAATTTAAAACGGGTGCTTCTTGTATTTATGTAAAACGATTATCTGATATTAATTTAGAAGTTTTAAAACAATTGATTTTAATATCTATAAAAGATTTAAAATCTAAATATCCTGATTAAAATATGAAAAAAGAATGTTTAGAATGTGGCGACAAGATTGTTGGTAGAATTGATAAAAAATTCTGTAGCGATGGTTGTAGAAATGCATACAACAATCGGGTTAATAAGGATAGTAAAAACCTAATACGAAACACCAATAATAGGCTACGCAAAAATTACAGGATTTTAGAAACTTTAAATCCGGACCAAAAAACAAGAACTTCCAGAGCCAAACTTATTGAAGCAGGTTTCGATTTTAATTACTTCACAAGTATTTACACCACAAAAGCAGGAACTATTTATTATTTTGTTTACGACCAAGGTTACTTGCCTTTAGAGAATGATTTTTATGCACTTGTAAAAAGGGAGTAGCTTAATACTTGTGACAATTTTAAAGAAAAAACCTAAGTACATGACAAAAATTGAAACATATATTTTAAGTCGCTAATTATCAATAGTTTTATGATTTTGGATGTTTCAGACCTGCCAGGTTTTGAAAACCTGGCAGGTCTCAATTTCAGTAAGATTACTATCATTTAATGAACGCTAAACTAATTTTTGTCATGTACTAAAAGAAAACACACTAATAGTTTGTAAGCTTATAAAGATTAAATGTCTACAAATACGCAATATTTTATACCAGTTTGGATGATTTGGGAATAGAGCATGAAAACTGGCTGGGATTTAATAGAACTTTAAAATATACAGAACGGATTCTAGAAATTGATGAAACCATAACAGTTGGTGGTATTGCAAAATGGAAGGTATTAAAAGAACCCATTGAAGGTCACGACTATTCTAAAATTGCCACATTAGAAAGTAGCGCAGAACAAAAAATTATTATTACAGACCACCCTGACGCTATAAAAAACAAATCACGATCAAGATAAAAAACTAACGCCTTCCCCTTGGGAAGGTTGGGATGGGATTTTATTTCCAGTTTTGCCCCTTAAGTTTCATAGCTGCTTTTAGAACATCTTTCTGACTGATCTGCCCCACAAGTTTACCATTTTCAACAATAGGAAACCGACGTCTTTTAGCTTCCAAAAACTTATTGGCAGCATCAAAAATATTCATATTACCATCAATGGTTTCTACATTTGAAGCCATATGTTTTTCAATAGTTTGATCTTGCATCGGCATATTGTAATACCGGCTTTCGCTAATTTGCTTTATACAATCCCCTTCAGAGATTATACCAATTAATTCATTTCTTTCATTTACTACCGGGCCACCAGAAATTCTATGCTTAATAATAGCTTGCATAACACTTTCTATAGTTTGGTCAGGAGTAAACGTAATCAGCTTAGTCGTCATATAATCACTCACCTTTAATGGCGTGTTATCCGTTGCATTTGCCTGCTTTCTTCTGGCGCCTTGAAAACTCTTTATTCCCATAATCTTATAAATTTAGTAATCTTAAATATAGCTATTATTTTTTGATTTTCCTAAAAACGTAATTTATGGCGTAGGGCAAACGCATTAAAAGTATGAAGCCACGAATATCACGAATTTTTGAAAAATCTTTAGATTTTTCTATTCGTGTAATCATTTTTGGATAAACATTTCACGAATTTTAAATGAGCTAAACTTATTTATTCGTGCTTATTAGTGACATTCGTGGCTAAAAATAGGTATATTGATTTTAATGCGTTTGCCCTGATTTATGGCGTAGTTGGCAGCATCAAAATAGGCATTCAATAATAGGGTATTAAAATTTTAAGATTTTGATAATGGCATGAATTCAATCCTTACTTTTGCTTAAATAAGGGCTTATTCTTTGCGTTAAATGTTTAATTAAAAATAATTAGCATTCTTTTAAGAGATTAAATGTTAATTTTTTATAGTTTTAACCCTTCTAAAATGAAACAAGATTATGAAACAATTTTTAGCACTAGTATTATTAGTTTGTAGTTTACAAATAAGTGCACAAGAAAACACAGCTTTACTAAAACATTTTGAGGCGTACTATACACAAATGAGGGCGCAAGGCGATATGCAGGGTATAATAAACGGGATGACACATTTAAATATTTTAGCCCCTTCTGAAGCTAGAAAAGATACTTTAGCTTATATATATATGTCTGAAGGCAATTATGTTCAAGCACTAAATACTATTGGTATTGATAGAAAAGTGGATGATTCTGATATTGCTGTTGAGGTTAAAGCCATGTCTTTAAAGGCAGTTAAACAACCAAAATTAGCTATAGCGCATTTTGAAGAACTATTTAAAAGAGATCCTAATGCTTTAATAGCTTATGAATTGGCTGAACTTAATTTGCAAACTCAAAAATTTGAGGAAGCTAATAAGCACATAGCTTATGGGTTGGCAAATGCAAAAGATGATATGAAAAAAGCGTTTTACGAAACACAAACACCTTATGAGGTGCCATTAAAATCGGCTTTTATGTATTTAAATTCACTTTATGTGTACAATAAAGATCCTAAAGCAAATATTGATGCAGCGGTAGATATTTTAGATGCTGCTTTAAAAACGGCACCTAATTTTAATTTGATTCAGTTAACTAAAACGGAATTATTAAGACAAAAACAAGCACAGGCAGCTCAGGCGGCACAAGCAGCACAACCTAAGAATTAATAGATTTTTCTTATTACATGACAAAAATTAAATAGTGTCACATTGAGCGCTCCCGATAGCTCGGGACGA
>CAXBID010000326.1:0-4380 GCA_963975495.1 uncultured Flavobacteriaceae bacterium
AACTCTACTGAACTTAAATAATTCGGGTTGTGTTGCTCGTGCAGTAAATGCTCTTTAGTGTAAACACTTCGCATATACCAACCTACTTCATTTAAATTTTCACAAAGCATTTTCACAATAGCTGTTGCCCAACTTCCTGCACCAAAAACCGCGTACTTTAAAGGTTTTTCCATAAATAACAAATCGATTAGAAGTTCAAAAATACGTAAAATATTAAAGATGAATACCTGAACAAATTATTAAGATTTGGTTTTTGGCACGCCTTTTGGAATTAGCTAAACAGAACCCCTAAAATAAATGATTATGAAGACTATAAAATTACTTTTAAGCTTTGCATTAACAGCAACATTATTTACCTCATGTTATACCGAGGTTATTGTTGATGATTTTAACGAACCAGGAATAAATATAAACCAATTATTAAGTTCGCATGAACTTTGGTATGTTGATATTAATGCTACACAAGGTTTTGGTGAAACGCCTTTTTTACAAAAAGCCTTTACTATATCATTTAGAAACGGCGTTGTTTACGCTAATAACAATATTGTGGGACTTGGTGATAACGGAAATGGTTTTGGAATTGATGTTGGCGAATATGATGCTTACGATATGATTTTAGACGTGTTTCATGATATTGATGGTTTTGAAACTTTTGATGTATTTCAAATTGATAATAACACCATAGAATTATATAATCCTAATAACGATACGTCTTACTTTTTAGAAGGTTACCAACGTAGTAATTTTGATTACGATTTTGTATTCTATGATAATATTCATTATTTCTTACAAGAATACGAAGCTTGGGAAAAGGTTTATACCAGTGAATTTGGAGCTATAAATGAATTTGATAACGAAAACTATTTACAGTTTTTAGCAGGAGGAAATGATTCTGAGTTTAGAAGCTCACAAGACGAAGCAGGTACCAATGCTAATAATTTAATTTGGGATTATACTGGTATTTATGGGGTGGGAGATGTTAGTAATGATATGTACTTAAAAACTTTAACATTAGATTATGATTTCTTCGACAATGAATACTTTGAATTAAGCGTTATAAATGACGGAAAGATAGAGTTATTCCATCCAAATTCTGAAACTGTTTACGAGTTTGTTGGTAGAGGATACATACAATATTTAAAAACAGGAAACACAAAAGGGAAAGCAACAAATCTGAAAGCGGATAAAAAACGTAAGTTTAAAAAAGATAGAGTTGCAAACCCAAGAGAAAATACAAGAGTAAAATAATTTTGGTTGGTTATTTAGTTTAGAAACCGTTTAAGGCAGACGCTTTAAGCGGTTTCTTTTTTACAGATAAATAAGAATATTTTTTTGAATAATATGTGACTATGTGTTATTATTTGTGTCAAATGAGTTAAACGGTTTAATGCAATTACAGTATATTTAACTAATATTAAAACAAAAAAATTATGGGACTATTTTCATTTATTAAAAACGCCGGAGCGAAAATCTTTGGAATTGGAAAAACAGATATAGAAGAAGCTGCGCAAGCGGAAGCAGCAGCACTAAAACGAGAAGAAGCAGCAGCACAAAAATTAGAGGAAACAATAACTGATTTAGAATTAAAAGTTGATGACCTAGATATTGTTATTGATGATGATAAAGCTACCATTACAGGCGCAGCACATGACCAAGCCACTAAAGAAAAAGTGGTTTTAGTTGTTGGTAATTCTGAAGGAATTGCTACAGTTGATGATCAAATGACTGTTGAAAATATAGAGCCAGAAGCTCAGTTTCATACCGTAGTTAGTGGCGATACATTAAGTAAAATAGCAAAGAAATTTTATGGTAACGCCATGAAATATCCTATAATTTTTGAAGCCAATAAGCCCATGCTAACAGACCCAGATAAAATTTATCCTGGGCAAGTATTGCGTATTCCTGCGTTAGACTAGACTAAACACTTACTTATTTAACACTTAGTATCTGAAAAGACCAACTTGAAAGAGTTGGCTGTTTTATTACTTTGTATATTATATTTAAGATTTTTTTTGTGATGAGATTAGGATTAAAATTGCTGAACAACCAGTTTAGATTAACATGATTAGAACTTTCTTTTTACTAATCTTTTAGGTTTTAAATTCGGATTTATTACAATTTCAAAATCTACTATCCCTAAAACCAATTCCTCGTCTTCTGTAATCACATCAATTTTCCATTGTCCAGTTTTAACATTGCTCTTGTAAGTGTAGCCTCTAAAACCATCATCTCTTCCTCCTGTAATATCAAAACCTATATCTTCAACAATCTCCCATAACTCAGTCTCAGGATTATACCATTTCCATCTGTGAATTATAGATTTTTTTAAATCGGTGGGCGCAAATATGGATGTAAAAATGTATACTTTATCGTTTGGTTTATAAATAAATTCTATTCTATGATCCCTCCAGAAAACAAAATTGTTATCCCTTTCGTGTGTTACAACATATTTATTACCATCCAATTTTATGTCGTGTGCCACAATACCATGTTCTAATGCTAAGGGAACAGGTGGAATAATTTTGAGAATATAAAAAGTATTGATTAGAATATAAATGGTTAATATAATACCAACAATCTTAGTGAGTTTTATTTCTATCTGCGTGCTGGGGCTTTTATAATAGATAACTAGAATTAATGTAAGAGTCCATGCTAAACTTATTAAGCCTGATATAATAAAAACAAAAGTGTTCATTTCTTTTATAAAAACAGGAATCATAAAAGTGAAAAATATAAAGTTTATAAAAAAGTACACACTAAATTGTAGGTATTTATTTGATATTCTTTTTTTTAGAAATTCATTGGCGAAAAGTAATACCAAAAGAATTACAAAAAAAGATGCCGTTTTTGAAAGTGAAACACTTCTTGAAAAATAAATAACATAAGCACTAGATAATCCACCAAAAAAGAATTGTATCACTAATGGGAAGTAATCTTTATTATGTTCTATAAAAGCACTCTTAAATTTGCCCTCATCCACTAAATTAAAAAGATAAATAGTGATGGTCAGCAAAGTCATGTGAGTTGATAAAACAATAAGGTCGTAGAGCCTATCAATACGTCCTAAAGTCAGGGTGTCAAAAATAAAACCTCCAATAAAGAAAATAATAGGAGCATATTTTTCATGACGTTTTATATAGAGCAGTATTGCACTGTTTTTATATCTAGACCATAACTTTTTCATACTTATTTTTTGATAAATGAATTAAATATAAATCAATGAAAAATATTAATTTGGGCGCATGAAAGTGTTTTTTTATTTTACCTATAAAAATTCATTTCATCTAAATATTCCCAAACAAATTCAGGTAGCATAGGTTTTATATTTTTTCCTGCTTTTATAGATTTACGAATAAATGTTGAAGAAATCTCCATAACAGGCGCATCTATAGGATGTATTTTTTTATGACCATCAAATTGCGTTTCAATTTTATGATCTGAAACACGCGGATAAACATAAATATGATGATTTTCAAGAATAACCGAATAGTTTTTCCATTTATGGAAACTCTTTAAATTGTCTTCGCCCATAATTAAAGCAAATTCATTATCTGGGTATTTTTCTTGTAAATGGGCTAAAGTGTTTATGGTGTAATTGGGTTGGGGGAGGTTAAATTCTATATCGCTGGGTTTAAGTTTGGTATAGTCTTTAGTGGCACGATACACCATTTCTAAACGCTGGTAATTATCTAATAAACTACTTTTCTTTTTAAACGGATTATGGGGTGTTACCACAAACCAAACTTGGTCTAGATCGCTGTATTCTACAATATGGTTTGCAATAACTAAATGCCCAATATGTACAGGATTAAAGGAACCAAAAAACAACCCAATTTTCATGATAGATTATGAGTTTAAAAAATTACTAACCTTATTTTCAGCTTCTTTAAGTGCTTTTTCTAAATTGTCATTTACAATAATAGTATCAAATAAAGGCGCGGTAGCTAATTCTGCCGATGCTTTGGCCACACGCATATTTATTTTGTCTTCACTTTCGGTTTTACGTTTTTTAAGTCGAATTTTTAATTCGTCAATACTAGGCGGTTTTACAAAAACGGATAACGTTTGTTCCGGAAATTTTCGTTTAATTCTTAATCCACCAGAAACGTCAATATCAAAAATAACATTTTTGCCTAATGCCCAAATACGTTCTACTTCGGTTTTTAAAGTGCCATAAAAATTATCACGATAGACCTCTTCCCATTCCAAAAACTCATCGTTTTTAATTTTGGTTTTAAATGCTTTGGCCGACAGGAAATAATAATCTTTTTTATCAACTTCAGAGCCTCGTTTTTCCCTTGATGTTGCCGAAATAGAAAATTCTAAATTCAATTTTTCTAAGCTAAGTAAATGCCTAACAATGGTTGTTTTTCCTGATCC
>CAXBID010000327.1:0-4335 GCA_963975495.1 uncultured Flavobacteriaceae bacterium
CAACGTGCTTGTATAAGATTAGTTGCGTGGTTAGCAACTAACTTAATAAAAATTGAACGAACCATTGGAAATTCCGCAGGAATTTCCAAGTAGGCAAGTCACAAGCAATTAATTTTATACGTTGTTGGCAATAGTATTTTTTACTATTATTTCATTCAGTTTCTGTGTATCAGATTCCGCAATTTCATTCAAGTCAAACGTAACTGTATTTCCGTTGTCTTTAGTTATAATTAACTTTTTTTCAATCAGTTCAGTCATTTTAATTTCATCAAATCTTAATGATTTTCCCATAAAAGAATTAATTCGGACAACAGCTCCTTTTTTATTCCATTGAACATAATTTTTATACCAAAACATTTTACTGAAATAAATTACTTGAAGAAAAAATCCGATTGCACTTATTCTTTTATTCAATTTTGGATTTTCAAATTCGAATAACTCAAAAGTTCCTGCCAAAATAAAAATCAGAGAAAGGATTAGAATAACAATCCAAATCCAATTTTTCATATTGTCAAAATGTATTTTTTTCGTTTCCATCTGCGTTTAGTTATATTATTGCCAACGTTGAGAATATGGGACGTTTGGCATTTCAAAGCTCCAAAGTATCAAGCCGCTATATATTTAATTAATTGTACTCATTTTCAATTTTAGCACCATCCGCCAAATGACCTATATTTATTGTTGGCAGCAGTTACTTTTTAAATTTTATCTGCGGATATTTCTGGGAAATCGTAATGTCTATGAAAAACTAATCCAGTTACTTGATTCTCGTCATTTCGTTTGAATTCAATATCTGCCTCAAAAGCTCTATAGATATATCTATCTTTAGATTTTGGAAATATTTCACATTTAGGTTGAATTGGCATTTCAGCCGTTAATACTCCATTTTCTTTTGAAATTGTAATTTTCAATTCTTCTCTATTACCACCATAAAATTGAATTAACTCCTTTTCAAGCGGTGTTGATTTATATTTGATTTTATAAACTCCAATATATTCTAAAAATTCCTTTTTGTCTTTTTCTTCTTTTTTTACATTTTTAAGCGTTATATCGAAATTTAATAAACTTGCATCTATCTCAATTCCTTGAATTCCTTTTTGACTTTTTATGATTACTTGTTTCTTTTCGACTTTCGAAAGTTTCGAGGCAAATGCATCCTTTTTGTTTAGCTCTATTTCTTCATCAAAATACAATTGGGTAATTAATTCATGATAACCACGCCTTGCAACCTTAAAATGAATATGTGGCGTTCTCCAGTCGTCATTAGCTGCATCAACCATATATTTTCCAGGTTTTATAGTCTTAAAGCCATATTCGCCCTTTTCATTTGTTTTCATTTGTCCCCAACCTTGAAAATTTGGGTCATCGTCTATTTGATTTGTATCATATTCATGAGTGTATTTCCCATGAGTATTGGCATGCCATATCATTACTAATGCGTTAGATATTGGATTGCATTTCTCATCTGTTACTTTTCCTCTAACATAAATTACTTTTCCTTTTGGTTTACTAACAGAACCGTTAAACTTTGTTAAATCAAAATCCTTATCTGCTTGGTCTTTATTGGGATGAAATGGTCCCATTGTATCATATTGAGTGGGAACACATTCCTCCATATCTGAATTTTCTTTGCATCCTAACAATTTCAACGAAATAGCACCAATTGTACCTCCAACTCCAAGTTTAAGCCATTTCCTACGATTAAATTTCTTTTGGTTATTCATTTTGTTTTAGTTTATGGTTTTAATTGCTGCCAACGTTTTAGTATATAATTTGTAAGGAATTTAAAATAAACTGATTTTCAGTTAATTACAGTCTTTTTTAAACGCGCGATTTGCTCAGATTAAACACTTAACTCCTTATTGATTATATACTGTGTTGTATGTCTGGTCTTTTTATTCTACCATTCTCAAAGAAATGTCTCCATTTGGTTTTTCCTCTGTTTGTATAAAAATTAAATTCAAGTTTAGAATATTACCATACTTTAAAATTAATGTATGTCCTTTAATCTCTTTATACTCTAATTCATCTAAAGGTTTCCTTAATGCGTCTTTTATATAAATTAAATCGAGATTCCCATCATCTGAAAGTTCATAATCTACTAGTACACCCGTGTAGGTAAATACATTTTCTCCAACTTGAACGATAGCATCAATGTAAGTTATATCAATATCTTCTATAGTATCTTTTTCTAATCTGATTTGTGACCTTTCAAATAGTATGAACTTACCTGTTAAAAGGTAGTGCCATATGTTTTTATATCTGAAGAATTTACTTTTTGCGTCGAACGAATAATGTAGAATAAAATCCCTTAATCTTAAACCTATACCAAAAGAAATTAAGTTGATAATAGCTTGAAAAGTGATTATCTCAAATTTGTATTCATCTATTTGTGCTATTGATGTTTTTACTAAACTATCATTTGAACTTAAAATTCCTAATAAGGTTTTAAAGTCATAATAATATCCATCAAAAAAATAATATATTATTGGTAACGATAGAAAATAAATAATTAAACTAGGAAAAAGTGTATTTACAAAGAGGTTAAAAAAGTCTCTTATAGTATATTGATTTGAAAATTCTTCTGAGAAGTACCCTTTTCTAAATGAAATGCCTGGAAGTAGGATTATAAGAACAACTATTCCGCCTAATGCAATATCCATTTTAGTTTAATGTGCTTTTGCAACTTTTAAAGCTTGTTTTGTAGAATTAGAAAGTTTTACGGTTTGTGCTTCTCCTTTAGAAACAGCAACTCTAATTGCTCTAGATATTTTTCTTGAATCAACACTATTTATTAATACCTTACCTATCTTACTACCAACAGGGACAGAAGAGCCAGAGAAATGTCTAGTGTTTATATTTCCTTTTTTTGCCATAATACCAAATATATTACAAAATTTGTTCCAAAACAATTTTATTTTATTCATTAGTAACGGTTTAGTATTTTTTTGTGCGTTATTTTCCGCACAGTTAGTAATTCAGGTTTGAGTAAGCAATTCACGTTCAGATTGTCAGTCAGATGTAACAGTTGCGTACTGCTTCTAATTCAGATGTTATTTATTAACTTGTTAAAAATTTATAATTATGATACACAACTTAGAAGAGTTTGACGAAAAATATTTAATAGCAAAAGAAGATCTAATAAGATATTCCAATAAAGTTTTAGAAAAGTTTAAAATTGACTTATCTAATATTACTGATGAATACAAGGCTATACCTGCTTTTGATTTGTATTTTGATTCCGAGAACTTAATATCTAATTATATTGATGAAAAATATCCTCCGTCAGAGCTTACAAATTCAGAAGGTACTTACTTAATAAATCTTGCAACCCTTACTCGTTTTACTTTACAAACTGAACTTCCTCCCATTCATAAACAATTTTCGGAAGCTTATAAAGATTTTTTGAAGGGTCTTCCTGAGAATTCTTCTCCTCTCTAAAGATTTCAATTAACAAAGCTTCTTCTAAAAGTTTAACTGCTGTTATTTCTGGGTTTTTCTTTGCGGTATATTTTAGGTGGAATATTAAGTGTTCGAGATAAAATTCAGGTTTATTTTCGTCTTCCATAGTTGTATTTAGTGTTTCAACAACTCTTTTATACTTTCTACCGTATGAGTGAGTGACTTGCATACAACGTTGATGTATAAGGAAAGTTGCGTGTTTGTGTGCGAAGATTTTCCGAAGGAAAATCAGAAGCTAGCAAACGAGCAACTAACTTTGGTTAAGCTAAAACTAGCAATTTTTTTTATACGGTGTTGGCAAATCGTTTTTTATTTCAGTTGTTTTTTTTCGCACAGGTCAAATACAGTTTTGGTTCTAAAAAATTCCACAATACAATCTTCAGTCCCAAGTTTCAAGAAAGTAGAGTTATTGTCAATTTCGTCAATATCTTTATAAAATAATCCGAAAACATATTTTTTCCTCAATTTCAGATATGTTTCGCTACCTGGTCCAGCGAAATATTCTTGATTAGCAAGAATAATTTCATAATTATTAATTTCCCAAGAAGAGTATCTTTTTTCAGTCTGCGAAAAATCTCGGACAAACTCAAAGAAAAGGATTAGTAATCCAATTCCAACTGTTATCAATGTCGATAAAATCCGATGTCCTAATTTTTTAGAGTACCAGAAAGTAAGTCCGATTATTAACACTAAATTCAGGAAAGTAATTTTATAAATATTAGAATAAGCAAAATTCAGTTCAGATTTATAAATCAGCAATTCTACAATTACTAATATTATCAAAATGATTGCTAAAATGTCTTTAGTTCTCTGTTTCATTAAATGTTTGCCAACGTACGGCGGCTAGGAAAAGTAGCGATTTCACAAACTGAC
>CAXBID010000328.1:0-4270 GCA_963975495.1 uncultured Flavobacteriaceae bacterium
AAATGGAAGCATATTGCGTAAAGTGTAAGTTTTATACTGCTAACAGCAAAATTATTTTGGAATGGTTTTTATTTATCGTGTAAATGAATACGAGTTTATTATGCTTTTAAGTTGGAGTTTTAAATCCTCTCCAGTGTCATAAATCATTTGTTCTTCCGTAGGGAAGGGAATGGCGCGTCTTTCTAAAAATGGGATTAGGCTTGTTTCTAAAGCTCTACGATCGCCTCTAGAGGTTGCATAAATATGTTCGAAAACAAACTCACTCGTTACAGGAAAGGCATCAACCAATTGATTGGTTCTTAAATTCACATATTCTACATTACCTGATACTTGTGATGCTTTAAATTGAATAAACTCATAATATTCGCATCTTACCGTTTTCATTCTGTCTATTTCAATAGTATTACCAAGGCTGTCTTTTACAACTTTTCCTCTTTCATCCAATAAATTTGTTTTACCATCGGCAATTTGCTTTTCTTTTATAATTTGACGTTCCTTAATTTGCTCTGGTGAAATATTAATACCTCTTAAATTAACACGCATATTAAAATCGTAATCCACTTTTTCTTCTGGTGTGCCGTGATAAACCGACCAGAAATTATTTAATCCATAACTGCTAAAGTTTAATAAATCGTTCTCTAAACGGTTTGGGATTATTTTCCCAGAATCATTAATCATATCAACTAATACAAAATCTCTTCCCTTTTGATGCGCTATTTCCATCAATTGGCGTACATCTTTGTAGTTTGGGTTAATGGTTTCTATATCTCTCAATACATCGTAAGCGACCCTAACATCAAGTTTGTTATTAGAATTTAATAGGGCACTGGCATTATTGTAAAGTTGAAGCGATGCACTGTTTTTATAATCGATTATTTCATCAGTATAATCATTAAAATTCAAATTTATTGGTCTATCCTTAATGTAAAGCGGTAAAAGCGGTTTAATACGTTCCTGACGATTATCTAAACTTATATAAGTATCAAAAATACCTATATAGCTTTCTGGATTGTGATCTTTTTTTAAGAAATTAATATTATCCAAATCCCTTGCAACGGCTTTATTAAAAGCTTCTTCAAGTAAAATGATAATATCGGTTTTGCCTTTTCGGTCTTTATTTATTTCTAGCTTACCAATGGCATCATTTATAGCGTGGTCATAATTACCGTAGCTTATTGTTTTTTCCATTTGCCTGCGTGTACTGCAAGCTAATAGTAAAGTCAATATGAGTGTAGAAAGTAATAATTTTTTCATAGGTTAAAAGTTTAGGTTATTTGGTTACACTTTCAATAGTGGTGCCAAAATACTAAAACTACGGATAAAATACTAATATATCCGACGAAATGAATAATTATTCCAATTATTATAAGATTAATATTACTTTTTACTGTAAACAGGAAGGAGTTTAGTGGATACTTCACCAAAACCGATACGTGTACCGTCTTTTTCACAATGTCCACGCATAATAACGGTATCGTTATCATTTATAAACTTGCGTTCGGTACCATCTTTCATTTTAAGTGGTTTTTCGCCTTTCCAAGTCAGTTCCAGCATCGAACCATACGAATCTTCTGTAGGGCCAGAAATAGTACCACTTCCCATCATATCACCAGAATTTACCGGACACCCATTAACTGTATGATGCGCTAATTGCTGTACCATGTTCCAGTACATATATTTGAAGTTTGAATGGCTAACCACAGTTTCTTTAGCGCCTTTTGGTTGAATAGCCACTTCTAAATGAATATCGTAACTTTTTTCTCCCTTATATTTAAGGTAATTTAATTGCGGTTTTAAGGGTTTAGGGCCTTTAACCCGGTAAGGTTCTAAAGCATCTAAAGTTACAATCCATGGTGAAATGGAAGATGCAAAGTTTTTAGCTAAAAATGGCCCTAAAGGCACATATTCCCATTTTTGAATATCGCGCGCGCTCCAGTCGTTTAACAAAACCAAACCAAAAATATATTCTTCGGCTTCTGCTATAGGAATAGGTTCTCCCAAATCGTTGGCATCCGTAGTAATAAAAGCCATTTCCAATTCAAAATCAACTAATTTACTCGGTCCAAAAACAGGTTCGGTAGCACCGTTTGGTAAGGTTTGCCCTTGTGGACGATGTACAGGAATACCTGAAGGAATTACAGACGAACTTCTACCATGATAGCCCACGGGAATGTGTAACCAGTTTGGTAATAAGGCATTTTCGGGGTCTCTAAACATAGTCCCCACATTAGTAGCATGCTCCATACTGGAGTAAAAATCAGTATAATCACCAATATGCACCGGTAATTGCATTTCAATTTCATCTAATCGAAACAATACTATTTCTTTATGTTTTGTGTTTCCCTTTAAAGTTTTGTTGTTGCTATCAAAAATTTCAGCAATCCTATCTCTTACGGCACGCCATGTTTTACGGCCGTCTGCAATAAAATCATTTAATGAATCTTGAAGAAAAATATCATCAGTCAGCGGGATGCCTTCAAAATAGCCTAATTGGTGTAAAGCCCCTAAATCTATGGCGGTGTCACCAATACGTGTACCAATGGTAATAATATCATCACGGGTTAAAAACACACCAAAAGGTATATTTTGTATAGGGAAATCTGAATTCTTATCGACGTGTAACCACGACTTTCTATCTGGATTGTTAGCTGATAATGGCATAACTTAAGGGTTGTTTGTTTTTATTAAAATCTATTCAAACCTAAACAATTTTTTCATTTTAAATGAATAAAATATATTAAAATTAAATAGTATTTAAAACGTTAATAAAATGGTTAAAAACTTAGTAGTAAATATATGTTTTTTAATGAATTTAACTATTCTATTTGTTATTTTTGCAGGATATTTAAAAAGAATTTTAATTTATGCAACGCGACAAACAAATTTTTGAACTTATTGAAGCTGAAAAAGAGCGTCAATTACACGGTATAGAACTTATAGCATCAGAGAACTTTGTAAGCCAACAAGTTATGGAAGCGGCTGGTTCTGTATTAACCAACAAATATGCTGAAGGCTACCCTGGAAAGCGTTATTACGGTGGATGCGAAGTCGTTGATGAAGTAGAGCAAATAGCTATTGATAGAGCAAAAACCTTGTTTGGAGCAGCTTATGTAAACGTCCAGCCACACTCGGGCAGTCAAGCCAATACAGCAGTTTATCATGCGTGTTTAACGCCTGGTGATAAAATTCTGGGTTTTGATTTGTCCCATGGTGGTCATTTAACACACGGGTCGCCAGTAAACTTTTCAGGTAAGTTATATACACCGTCATTTTACGGCGTGGAAGAAGAAACCGGAGTTTTAAATTATGATAAAATTCAGGAAATTGCTACAAAAGAACAACCTAAATTAATTATTGCAGGTGCTTCGGCATATTCCCGTGATATAGATTTTAAACGTTTTAGAGTCATTGCAGATAGCGTTGATGCTATTTTATTAGCCGATATATCGCATCCAGCAGGTTTAATAGCAAAGGGAATTTTAAACGATCCGCTTCCACATTGCCATATTGTTACCACTACAACGCATAAAACATTAAGAGGTCCACGAGGCGGCATGATTATGATGGGACAGGATTTTGATAACCCATTTGGCATTACCCTTAAAAATGGAAACTTACGTAAAATGTCCTCGTTGTTGGATTCAGCGGTTTTCCCAGGAAATCAAGGCGGCCCGTTAGAGCATATCATCGCAGCAAAAGCCATTGCATTTGGTGAGGCGTTAACCGATGAATTTTTACAGTACCAATTGCAAGTAAAGAAAAATGCAGCAGCCATGGCAAAAGCTTTGGTTGAAAAAGAGTATCATATTATTTCAGGAGGTACAGATAACCACATGATGTTGATTGATTTACGAAACAAAAACGTATCTGGTAAAGATGCTGAACAAGCCCTTGTAAAAGCTGATATTACCGCCAATAAAAACATGGTGCCTTTTGATGACAAATCGCCATTTGTAACTTCCGGAATTCGTTTAGGAACTTCGGCAGTAACAACACGTGGTCTAAAAGAAGCGGATATGGTTGCTATTGTTGAGTTGATAGATGAGGTTATTACAAATTTTGATAACGAAGCTGTTTTAAGAGCGGTAAAAGCTAATGTAAATGCAATGATGAAGGATAAACCTTTATTTGTTTAGTATATATAATTATAAAACTAAAGCCTGAAACAAATTCAAGTCTATAAAAATTCTGCTCTGTGCGGGATTTTTTTGTTTCTCATTGAAAAACCACCGTCTTTGACGGTGGCCATGTTTTAAAGGCTTTGCCATTT
>CAXBID010000329.1:0-4266 GCA_963975495.1 uncultured Flavobacteriaceae bacterium
GATTATTTTGTTTCTCATATGAAGCTTAGTAGTCTGACACCCCTGTGATCCCCTCTAGGGGATATTTGTTTACGTTTAATGGTTATGTTTTTCGTTTAGTTTTAAATTATTAAAGAACTTAAAAATTTCCATTTTTGTTCTGAAGCTTAATGTTTAGATTGTTCCCTTGAGAGGACTTTAGGGGTGTTTTCTAATGCGCCTCTAACCAATTATCTCCAATATCCAAATCAACATCCAAAGGCACATCCAATTTAAAAGCATTTTCCATTTCGGTTTTAATTAATGTTTTCATGTCTTCAAGCTCCGATTTATGAACATCAAAAACCAATTCATCATGCACTTGCAATAGCATTTTGGTTTTGTAATTACCTTCTTGAAGTTTGTTATAAATATTAATCATAGCAATTTTAATAATATCGGCAGCACTACCTTGTATGGGTGCGTTTACGGCATTACGCTCTGCAGCACCACGAACCACTGCATTACGTGAGTTAATATCTTTTAAATATCTGCGTCGTCCTAAAACGGTTTGCACATAGCCATTATCGCGAGCAAAATCGACTTGCTCACTCATGTAAGCGCGCAATTTCGGATAGGTTTTATAATAGGTGTCAATAAGTTCTTTGGATTCTGAACGCGATAAATCGGTTTGATTGCTTAACCCGAAAGCAGAAACGCCATAAATAATCCCGAAATTTACCGTTTTTGCATTACTACGTTGTTCGCGAGTGACTTCTGGTAAAGGCACATTAAATACTTTTGAAGCGGTAGATGCATGAATATCTTCCCCGTTCTTAAAAGCCGAAATCATAGTTTCTTCTTTGCTTAAAGCGGCGATAATACGCAGTTCTATTTGAGAATAATCGGCAGCTAAAAGCGTGTAATCTTCGTTTCTAGGAATAAATGCTTTTCGCACTCGTCGTCCGCGTTCCGTGCGAATCGGGATATTCTGTAAGTTAGGATTGTTACTGCTTAAACGCCCAGTAGCAGCAACCGTTTGCATATAGTCGGTATGTACCCGACCTGTTGAAGGCTCAACCTGCAACGGTAAAGCATCAACATAAGTGCTTTTAAGTTTTGATAAACCTCTAAAATCTAGTATTTTCTGAATAATTTCGTGGTCTTTTGCTAAATAACTCAGCACATCTTCGGCAGTAGAATATTGCCCTGTTTTGGTTTTTTTTGGTTTATCAACCAATTTCATTTTATCAAATAAAACTTCACCCAATTGTTTTGGTGATGCAATATTAAATTCTTCTCCAGCGGTTTCGTAAATAGATTTTTCAAGATCAAGAATATCATTATTTAATTGTTCTGCTAAAGAATTCAGAAAATCTTTATCCAAATTAATACCTTCTAATTCCATGGCCGCTAAAACCCGAAGCAACGGAATTTCAATATCATCAAATAATTTTTGAGTGTTAGCTTCACCTAATTCTTTTTCAAAATGTTCTTTTAGTTGCAGCGTTATATCAGCATCTTCAACGGCATATTCCGTTAGTTTTTCTAAAGGAACATCACGCATTGATAATTGATTTTTACCTTTTTTACCAATCAATTCCGTTATAGAAATTGGTGTATAATTCAAATAGGTTTCAGCCAGCACATCCATATTGTGGCGCATATCCGCATTAATTAAATAATGCGCTAACATGGTATCAAACAATTTACCTTTAACTTCAATATTATATTTGGCTAAAACTTTAATATCATATTTTAAATTCTGACCAATTTTTTCAATGGTTTCACTTTCAAAAAACGGACGGAATTGCTCGATAAGTTCTTGAGCTTCCTCACGATTTTCTGGAAACGGTAAATAAAAACCTTTGCCAACGTCCCAAGAAAAAGCAATACCAACTAATTCTGCGGTTATTGGGTTTAAGCCTGTAGTTTCGGTATCAAAACAAACCGAAGTTTGATTCATTAAATTTTTGATAAATAATTTTGTTGCCATACCAGAAGCTACACTTTGATAAAAATGCGATACAGTTTTGGCGGTTTTCCTAGTAAATTCTGAAACTGTTTCTGTTTCGCTTGAAGGGTCTGCACCAAATAATGAAAATTGTCCAGCTCCAGCAAGCCCCTTTTGTCCTTCGGACGTTTTCCCCGAGGGGGAATTTTTTACGTTTTCAGTTGAAACATTTTTGGTTGAACTAGATTCAGTTTCTGTGGCGAATGTTTTTAAGAAATTATCAGTTAGTCGTCTAAATTCTAACTCCTGAAAAATGTTTTTAACGGCTTCAATATCTGGATGATCAAGTTCAAAATCTTTAGCATTAAATGTTACAGGAACATCTAGCATAATAGTTGCTAATTTTTTAGAGAGTAAGCCTAATTCGCCATTAGCTTCAACCTTCTCTTTCATTTTACCTTTCAATTGATCGGTATTTGCCAATAGACCTTCCATACTTCCAAATTCTGTAATAAATTTCTTTGCCGTTTTTTCCCCAACACCAGGTAGCCCAGGAATATTATCACTGGAATCTCCCATCATTCCTAAAAAGTCTATCACTTGCATAGGGTCGGTTACTTCAAATTTTTTCTGCACTTCAGGAATCCCCCAAGTTTCATAGCCACCACCAAAAACCGGACGGTACATAAAAATATTTTCAGTAACTAATTGTGCAAAATCTTTATCAGGAGTCACCATATAGGTTTTGTAGCCTTCTTTTTCCGCTTGACGGGAAAGTGTGCCAATAACGTCATCGGCCTCATAGCCTTCCTTTACCATGATAGGAATGTGCATCGCTTTTAAAATATTATATATATATGGAACCGCAGTTTTTATACCTTCGGGTGTTTCATCTCTGTTGGCTTTGTATTCTTCGTATATTTCAACACGGTCTGCGCTACCACCTTTATCAAAACAAACCGCTAAATGGTCTGGGCGTTCTCGTTTTATAACATCCAAAAGTGAGTTCATAAACCCCATAATGGCTGAGGTATCTTCCCCTTTGGAGTTAATTCGTGGGTTTTTTATAAAGGCATAGTAACCACGGAATATTAAAGCGTAGGCATCGACGAGAAAAAGGCGTTTTTGTTCAGACATATTTGTGTTTTGTTGAAGACTATAAAACTACAAAACTTAATTGTGGCATTGAAATGCAATTTGTAATTTTCCAAAGTAAATTTTATGATATATGAATATATTCTCGATAGCCATACATGGTGGCGCAGGAACTTTGGTAAAAGGTATGATGACACCAGAGTTAGAATCCCAATATAAACAGGCCTTAAAAGTTGCTTTAGAAAAAGGCTATATTGTTTTAGAAAAAGGTGGTTCAGCCGTTGATGCGGTTGAAAAGGCTGTAAAATTATTGGAAGATTCTCCGCTATTTAATGCAGGAAAAGGCAGTGTATTTACAGCAAATGAAACTCATGAAATGGATGCTTCTATTATGGATGGCAAAACTTTAAATGCTGGAGCTGTAAGTTTAATTACTGGTATTAAAAACCCTGTGACTTTAGCTAAAGATGTAATGGAAAAAAGTGAACATGTGTTTTTAGCTGGCGATGGTGCGATGCAATTTGCGAAAGAATTAAATTATGAAATTGAAGATGCCTCATATTTTTACGATGAATTTCGTTATAAGCAATGGTTAGAAATAAAAGATACCGATAGTTTTCAGTTGGATCATGCCACTAAAAAAGATTCAAAGTTTGGAACTGTTGGAGCAGTAGCATGCGACCAAGGAGGTAATATTGCAGCAGCAACATCAACTGGAGGAATGACTAACAAAAAATGGGGGCGTGTAGGTGATAGCCCTATGATTGGTTCTGGAAATTATGCGAATAATAAAACATGCGCCATTAGTTGTACAGGAAGTGGTGAGTTTTTTATTCGCGGGGTGGTAGCTTACGATGTGGCTTGCCTTATGGAACACAAAGGTATGTCCTTAAAAGATGCTTCAAATGAAGTTATAAATAAACGTATTCTTGAAATAAATGGTGATGGGGGTTTAATAGCTGTGGATGCTCAAGGGAATATTGCAATGCCTTTTAATACGGAAGGGATGTATCGTGCCAGTAAAACTTCAAATGGAGCGGAAGACATTTCTATTTATAAATAACAGCCCTTTAGAAAAAGTAGTCCCTTAAATCTGGGCTATAAATATTAAATGTATCTAGATTAATGCGTTAGGGATAGAAACGGCATCCTTTTTTGTGCTTAACGATAATTTTGGTTTAAAACTAAATTTAGAAACTATAGAAGTGCTTGATGAGATACTGAAATCGGAGATTCATGAATACTTTAATTTAAAATAG
>CAXBID010000330.1:0-4261 GCA_963975495.1 uncultured Flavobacteriaceae bacterium
TCGCATAATCTAACCAATTGGCATTTGGTTTGGCGTTTTCTGAGGTTAAAATATCAACTTGGTCACCACTTTTTAGTTCATGACTTAAAGGAACCAATTTTCCGTTTACTTTAGCGCCACGCGTTTTCATACCCACTTCGGTATGAATACTAAAAGCAAAATCTAGAGACGTTGCACCTTTTGGTAAAGATTTTAAATCGCCACCAGGCGTAAATACAAATATTTCTTTTGAATACAGATTGAGTTTAAACTGTTCAACAAAATCTACGGCATTTGTTTCTGGGTTTTCAAGTGCCTCTTGTAGCCTGTTAATCCAGCTTTCTAAGTTGTCTTCTTTTTCGTTATCATTTTTATATTTGTAATGGGCTGCATAACCTTTTTCAGCAATTTCGTTCATGCGCTCGCTGCGTATTTGTACTTCTACCCAATTCCCTTTGGGCCCCATAACGGTAATATGCAAGGCCTCATAACCTGTGCCTTTTGGAGATGATATCCAATCGCGGAGGCGAATAGGGTTTGGTCTGAAATGATCTGTAACTACTGAATATATTTTCCAAGCAAGAAATTTTTCATTTTCAGCATCACTTTTATATATAATTCGGACAGCAAACTTATCATATACTTCATCAAAGTTAACACCTTGACTCATCATTTTTCTATGAATTGAAAAAATAGACTTCGGGCGTCCTTTTATAGTATATTCAAGATTTTCTTTATCAAGGGATTTTCTAATGACGCTACTAAACTGCTCAATATATTTATCTTGCTCTTCTTTACTTTCTTTGGTTTTATTAAGAATATCAAAATACACTTTTGGTTGTGTGTATTTTAAACCTAAATCTTCAAGTTCTGTTTTAATATTATAGAGTCCAATTCTGTGTGCCAAAGGGGCATAAATATAGAGCGTTTCAGATGCAATTTTAATCTGCTTATCCGGACGCATAACATCCATGGTCTGCATATTGTGAAGCCTGTCAGCTATTTTGATAATGATAACTCGAACATCATCATTTAGTGTGAGAAGCATCTTCCGGAAGTTTTCGGCTTGTAAAGACACATCCATGTCTTTTTCTTTGCTTAAAGAGGAAATTTTAGTTAGCCCATCAACAATAGTAGCCACTGTTTTACCGAACTGCTTTTCAATATCTTCAATGGTATAATCAGGACTGTCCTCAACAACATCATGAAGAAGTGCCGCGGCAATTGAGGTAGCGTCCAAACCAATTTCTTGAGCTACTATTTTTGCTACTGCTAATGGATGAAAAATATAGGCTTCACCAGATTTTCTGCGTTGGTTTTTATGACCATCTAAGGCCACCTCAAAAGCACTACGAATAAGCTTTTTGTCATCGTTAGTAAGTGTGGTGTAACTAACTTTTAATAACTGTTTGTAGGCTTTGGCAATGGCTGCATTTTCTTTTTCTATGGCTTCCTCTGTCATAAATTAAAAGTAGCATAAAGAATATAAACCACCAACCTTAAATTTGGTTTTTTACAACAATTTTTTAAAATGTTATTTGTTTAAAAATGTAACCAATTTAGAAATCGCTTTTCCTCGGTGTCCAATTTGGTTTTTTAAATTTAAATCCATTTCAGCAAATGTTTGATTTTGGTTATTTGGTTTAAAAATAGGGTCGTAGCCAAAACCTTTTTTACCATGTCTGCTTTTAGTAATCTCACCTTTGCATATACCTGTAAATGTATATAGGTTGTTGTTAATGTAAAGTGCAATTACAGTTTTAAAATGCGCGTTTCGGGTTTCTTTATTTTTTAGTTCTAAAAGCAACTTGTTCATATTGTCATTGGCATCGCGCTGCTCGCCGGCATATCGTGCTGAATACACTCCTGGTTCGCCGTTTAACGCATCAACTTCCAGTCCCGTATCATCAGCAAAACAATCATAGCTATAATGGTTTTTAATATATTCTGCTTTTTGTTTTGCATTTCCTTCAATCGTGTTTTGAGTTTCTGGTATATCTTCAAAACAGCCAATGTCTTTCAAACTTAAAAGCTTAATATTACTCGGGATTAAGGCTTGTACTTCTTTAAGTTTGTTTAGATTATTGGTGGCGAAAACGAGTTGCATAAATTTTTAAATTTATATATAATGTAAAAAGTAAACGAATATAATGTTTTATAAAAAACATATACCTCGATTATTTATAGTTTTTAAAAAAGTATAAATTTTACTTATCTTTAGAGAAACAAATTTATAATTTGAATATGAAACGACTATTGTTTTTTCTAATTATTATTTTGATTCATTCTTGCAAAAAGGAAGAATCAAAAACGACATATTTAGGAGTTGTTGATTTAACTGTAAATGGTCATGCGGATGCTATACCGCAATTTGAAAAAGGACTTTTGCTTCTCCATAGTTTTGAATATCAGGATGCCAGAGAAGCTTTTTACAAAGCTCAGGAGATCGATTCCATTATGGCAATGGCATATTGGGGAGAAGCCATGACGCATAATCATAGTTTATGGGGTGAGCAAAATTATGAGGACGGATTTGCAGCTGTAGAAAAAATAAAGGGCATTAAGGAAAAAAACAACTTGTCATCTTTAGAAAAGGATTTATTGCATGCAGTTGAAATACTATATAAGCCAAAAACATCAAAAAAAGATCGAGATCAGAATTATATGCAGTACATGCAAGATCTTTATAAAAAGTATCCAGATAACCACGAAATAGCAGCGTTCTATTCACTCTCGCTATTGGGTTCTGTTGCTGAAGGTCGAAATGATTCCATTTATGGTTTAGGTGCCAATATTGCCAACAAAATTATTAAGGATAACGCAAAACATCCCGGTGCATTGCATTATTTAATTCATTCTTATGATGATCCAGACCATGCACATTTAGCACTGGAAGCAGCAAACTCTTATGCTAAGGTTGCTCCAGATGCAAGTCATGCTTTGCACATGCCATCGCATATATATGTGGCTTTAGGTATGTGGGATAGAGTGATAGCATCCAACATAGATTCTTACCAAGCAAGTGTTAATAGGATGGAATCTAGAGATTTGGATAATGATGCACGCGGTTATCATGCCTACCATTGGTTGGAATACGGCTATCTTCAAAAAGGGGAAATTCAAGTCGCCGAAAAAATGGTTTTTGATATGCAAAATTACTGTAATGATAAACCCTCAGCAAGAGCTAGAGCACACCTTATGTTTTTAAAAGGTACTTTTTTAGCAGAAACAAATCTTTGGGATAATGCTGTTGCAGATATAGATGTTGATGTCTCTAATTTAAATATCGCAGTGCAATCCCAAAATCATTTTATTGATGGTATGTTAGCATATAAAACTAACAATAAAGCTGGTTTAGATACCATTATTGAAAGTATGTCTAGTAATATTAAGAAAGAATCACTTCTAGTTGATAATATTAAAAGCGGTTTTACACTTTGTGCATCTGCCTCCAGATCGACACCAGATCAAAAAGATATTAAGACATCAGAAATAATGATGACGCAATTAAAAGCCTTAAAGGCCTGGATGAATAATGATTTGGAAAATGCCGAAAAATTATTGAAAGAATCTGTTAATCTTCAGAACCAATTAAGTTATAGTTATGGGCCACCGTTTATTCAAAAGCCAACACAAGAGCTGTATGCTGAATTTTTGATAGCACAAAATAGACCTCAAGAAGCTATTGAATTATATAAAAGTTCACTTAAAAAAGGAACAAAACGATTAGCAGCTTTAAAAGGAATTAAGAAATCAGCTGAATTATTAGGTGATGATTCTTTGATAAAGAAAATAGATTTAGAGTTAAGTAAAATTTATGATTAAATTCAGTTCACCTCTCGAAGCTTTTTTACATTGGGAAACCAACACACCTAATAATATTTTTTTAAATCAGCTTATTAACGGAAAAACTATTTCCTACTCTTATGCTCAGGCAGGTGTAGAAGCTAGAAAAATAGCTTCGGCGTTGCTAAGTTTTAATTTACCAAAAAGAAGTCATGTTGCCTTATTATCTAAAAACTGTGCCCACTGGCATATAAGCGATTTGGCTATTATGATGGCGGGTTATATTTCAATACCTATTTATCCTAGCCTAACAAAAGAAACCATTGAATTGATTTTAAATCATAGCGAATCAAAAGCCATAATTATTGGTAAATTGGAGGACTATGAGGCTCAAAAGGGAGGTATACCTGATATTCCAAAAATTGGTATTGGCTTATATGGTATTAATGATGGTGAACAATGGGAAAATTTACTAGAAGCGCACAGCCCGCTGCAA
>CAXBID010000331.1:0-4260 GCA_963975495.1 uncultured Flavobacteriaceae bacterium
GCATAGTATAATGCACTGTCGGAATTAAATTGAGGCATTTCAGTAAACCAAGAAGCTCTATCTGAGTACTTTTCGCTCAAATTAAGCACAACTTTTGGTGTATTTATATTTTTATCATGAATTTGAGCGTATCCACTAGCGCAAAGGCATATAATACATAGAAACGCTATTGGTTTCGTTTTTTTTATCCCTACCCTCCACGGGGCCAATAATTTTATTGAACTGCAAACGCATTTAATCTGGTTACAAAATGATTCCGTGCATTTCAAAAACAATAAGAGAATGGTAATTGGATTTAGCATAAAGTCTTTTCTAAAAATTAATTCAGCTATAAAAAAGACTTAGGGAGAGAATCTTACGTAATGATATATAAATTATTGAATATTAACAAATTTTTAAAAGTATAATTGATTTTAAACATGGTAATTTATTTAAATCAATCAACAAATATTATTAATTTATGCTTTTAATAATTTTTGCTGTTGCTTTATAGTAAGTGTACTTCCATCATGGCTCCAACCCGGTGCACCAAAAGCATACATGAATTTATGATACCAGTTTTTAGATTTTTTCATGTCATTCCATATATCTTTATACTCGTGGGTTAATATGACCAAAGGGTTGTATGAATTTGGAGCATGTGTAACACCATATTTTATGTCAATTTCTTCATCTAATTCCTTCCAAGTCCCAAAAAGCTTATCAAATATATTTAAGAAACCACCATGGTTTTTATCCATGTATTCAATATTCTGAGCATGGTGTACTTGATGCATAGTGTGTGTGTTAAACACTTTTTCGATAATGCCCATTTTAGGAACATAAACAGAATGTAACTGAAACTGCCACAACGCTTCTATACCTAAGCTAACCACTAGCATTTCAGGTGGGAAACCTAAAGCAGGAATCCACATATAAAAAAAAGGTTTATAAAAAATAGTAAACCAACCATTTCTTACTGCAGTTCCTAAATTAAAATTACTTGAGGAATGATGTACAATATGTGCCGCCCACAAAAAGCGAACATTGTGGTTTTGCCTATGAAACCAATAATAACTGAAATCATCAAGTAATTGACAAATTACCCATACATACCAAGCATAACCAAAAGATTCCCAGCCCATAATGTTGGTACGAACACCATCAATTACTGGATTAAAAACATCATAAATAAAATTGAATAGAACTATGGCTGCAATAGTTTTTGTAAGTGGAGCAAGAATAGTTGAACCTATGCCCATGGTAAGACTAGCAGCTAAATCTTTCCATTTATATAAATCTTTTTTTTCTTTATTATGTTTGCTATATGCTAATTCAACCAGTATTAAACCAAGAAAAAAAGGCACACCATATACTAATGGGTTAGTGAAATTCATTAAAAATTTTTTTCTTTTTTCCAAATTTAAAAGTATTAAACCACTTAACCTTATGAAACCTAGTTTTTTTAAATAAAAAATCCTCTTTAAAACAAATTTGCTCTAAAGAGGATTTAACTATGAACAAAGGTATTATTCTGCCAAAGTAGTTTCCTTTTTTGAAACAAAATTAACTTCAATTTGATTGTGTAATATATCGTCAAAAGTTTCCCTCTTTCTTATTAAATGCGCTTTATCATTATACCATAAAACTTCAGCAGGACGCAAACGCGAGTTGTAATTGCTTGCCATAGAGAAGCAATAGGCTCCGGCATTTTTAAAACATAAAACATCGCCTTCGTTTATTTCATTAATACGCCGGTTATTTCCAAAGGTATCTGTTTCACAAATGTACCCTACAACCGTATAAAAACGTTCGCGTCCTTTTGGGTTGGAAATATTTATAATATCATGATGCGACCCATAAAGCATCGGACGAATTAAGTGGTTAAAACCAGAATCAACTTGAGCAAAAACAGTTGATGTGGTTTGTTTTACAGCATTAACTTGAGTTAAAAAATATCCAGACTCACTAACCAAAAACTTTCCTGGTTCAAAAGCCAGCGTTAATTCTTTACCATATTCCTTACAAAAATCGTTAAATCGTTTAGATAGTTTTTTGCCTAATTCTTCAATATTGGTTTCAATATCTCCTTGTTTATAAGGCACTTTAAAACCCGAACCAAAATCGATAAACTCTAAATTGCCAAATTGTTTAGCGGTATCAAAAAGAATTTCACTGGCATATAAAAATACTTCAATATCTAAAATATCACTACCTGTATGCATGTGTATGCCGTTAATGGTCATTTTAGTATTTTCAACTATTCTAAGAATATGTGGGATTTGGTGAATGGATATTCCGAATTTAGAATCGATATGACCTACAGAGATATTGGCATTTCCACCAGCCATAACATGCGGATTAATACGAATACAAACAGGTGTTTTTGGGTGTTTCGTTCCAAATTGCTCCAATATTGAAAGATTATCAATGTTTATTTTCACTCCTAATTTAGCAGCTTCCTCAATTTCTGATAACGATACACCATTGGGTGTAAAAATAATTTGCCCTGGTTTAAAACCCGCAGCTAAACCTAATTTTACTTCTTGAATAGACACCGTATCTATCCCAGAACCTAAGGTATTAAAAAGCTTTAATATCGATATATTTGATAATGCTTTAACCGCATAATTGAGTTTTAATTTTTTTACACTTTTAAACGCACTCGTTAATCTTTTGTATTGTGATTCAATTT
The DNA here is from genome assembly GCA_963975495.1 of uncultured Flavobacteriaceae bacterium. Taxonomy (GTDB): domain Bacteria; phylum Bacteroidota; class Bacteroidia; order Flavobacteriales; family Flavobacteriaceae; genus CAXBID01. The sequence continues at coordinate 2,675 of CAXBID010000331.1, forward strand.
TATGAGCATCATATACATAAACTGGGCTCCCAAATTCTTGTGCTATTTTAAGTAATTGACTTTCTGTCATAATTTCAAATTTTTTCCAAAGATATTTTTTTCGTTTGAAATAAAAATAAATAACTAAATAATTGTTCAAATTAAACAATATGTTAATTATATAACATTTGTAGATTGCTCATTTTATAAAATTGCATTCTTAACCAAAACATTAGATTAATTACTAGCTATTATTTACTTTTGCTATTCTTAAATATGAAGCAAAATTATGAATTTACACGAATATCAAGGTAAAGAAATATTAAGTAGTTTCGGTGTACGTATACAACGTGGTATTGTAGCTCAAAATGCTAATGAGGCTGTTGCAGCTGCAAAACAATTAACGTCTGAAACAGGTACAAGTTGGCACGTTATTAAAGCGCAAGTACATGCTGGTGGACGTGGTAAAGGTGGCGGTGTAAAATTGGCCAAAAACCTTAAAGAGGTAGAAGACATTGCAGGACAAATTATTGGAATGCAATTAATTACGCCACAAACTTCTGCCGAAGGTAAAAAAGTACACCAAGTTTTAGTTGCTGAAGATGTTTATTATCCTGGAGAAAGTGAAACGAATGAATTTTATATGTCTGTGCTTTTAAATAGAGCTACAGGACGTAATATGATTATGTATTCTACCGAAGGCGGAATGGATATTGAAACTGTTGCTGAAGAGACACCAGACTTGATATTTACAGAAGAAATTGATCCAACTGTTGGTTTATTGCCTTTTCAAGCAAGACGTATAGCTTTTAATTTAGGATTATCTGGATTGGCTTTTAAGGAAATGACAAAATTTGTTTCAAACCTATATACAGCTTATGTGAAATCGGATTCTTCTTTATTTGAAATCAATCCGGTTTTAAAAACAAGTGATAATAAAATAATGGCGGTTGACGCCAAAGTAACCATTGATGACAATGCCCTTTTCAGACATAAAAATTATGTTGATTTGCGTGATGTACGTGAAGAAAGTGCCATTGAAGTTGAAGCCGGAGAACTTGGTTTAAACTATGTGGACCTCGACGGAAATGTTGGATGTATGGTAAATGGTGCTGGATTAGCCATGGCTACTATGGACTTAATTAAACAAGCAGGAGGTGAGCCAGCTAACTTTTTAGATGTTGGTGGTACTGCTGATGCTGCAAGAGTAGAGGCTGCATTTAAAATTATTTTAAAAGATCCAGCTGTAAAAGCAATTTTAATAAATATTTTTGGAGGTATTGTGCGTTGCGATCGTGTAGCGCAGGGTGTTATTGATGCGTACAAAAATATGGGGAATATAAGCGTACCAATTATTGTGCGTTTACAGGGAACTAATGCAGACATCGCTAAAGAATTAATTGATAATTCTGGATTGGATGTTATGAGTGCCACAGAGTTTCAAGAAGCTGCCGATAAAGTACAGCAAGTATTATCATAACTAATATTTAATTTCATTATTGTCTGATAAAAGAATCAAGACCGCTGCGCTGATAGCCCCGAAATTTCGGGGAAGAATCAAGACTTGATTTTAACTCATTGATAATCAATCTACAATAGATTTGTCA
>CAXBID010000332.1:0-4226 GCA_963975495.1 uncultured Flavobacteriaceae bacterium
CTAAAAAGAGGGGATTAAGGGGTGTGTAGGCCTAAATTTAGCCGTAAATCGAATCATCCGGGAAAAAAGAGGATAACCTGATTGAAAAAAAAAGTTTATGTAACAAATCCGATAATCATATTAAGTAACTTAAAGGTAAAAATTGAGTATTGGTATTTCATTTTAAAAAATATTTAGTAGGAGTGGATTCCTGCCTTCGCATTAATGACAGATTAAAACGGCACATCATCATCATCATCGTTTAAAGAACTACCAAATGCCTGGTCTGGGCTTGCTTTAAAATTATCTGATTTAAAGGTGTCATCATTTGCCGCTGCATTCATTTTAGAATGGAATTCGAAAGGCGAATCGAAATCATCTAAATTATCAAACTTACCTAAATGCCCGATGAATTTTAAACGGATATTCTCCAAACCACCGTTACGGTGTTTTGCTATTATAAACTCTGCTTGTCCTTCTGTTGGCGAACGCTCTTCATCATCCCACTCGTCAATCTTATAGTATTCTGGCCGGTAAATAAAACTCACAATATCAGCATCCTGCTCAATAGCTCCCGATTCACGTAAATCTGATAATAACGGGCGTTTACTTCCACCACGTGTTTCAACAGCACGCGATAATTGTGAAAGGGCAATTACAGGAATACTCAACTCTTTTGCCAAGGCTTTTAAGTTTCTGGAAATCATGGAGATTTCTTGTTCACGGTTTCCACCATGGCTACTACCACCTGTCATTAATTGTAAATAATCTACCATGATAAGCTTGATACCATGTTGGGAAGATAAACGTCGTGCCTTTGCACGCAAATCGAAAATGGAAAGTGATGGTGTATCATCAATAAAAAGCGGGGCTTTTTCTAGGCTTTTTACTTTTACATTAAGTTGCTCCCACTCATGTTTTTCAAGTTTACCGGTTCTTAATTTTTCAGAAGATAATCCAGTTTCACTAGAAATTAAACGGGTAATTAATTGCACTGATGCCATCTCCAAAGAGAAAAATGCTACTGGAACATTATGATTAACCGCTATATTTCTAGCCATAGATAAGGTTAATGCCGTTTTACCCATACCAGGACGTGCGGCAACAATAATTAAATCGGATGGTTGCCAACCCGAAGTTAATTTATCAAGTTTGGTAAACCCTGAAGGAATACCACTCATACCTTCTTTATTAGAAATTTCTTCAATTTTCTTTTTGGCCTGAATTACTAAATCTTGAGCTGTTTCACTCGATTTTTTTATATTTCCTTGAGTTACTTCATATAATTTTGCTTCAGCCTTATCTAATAAATCGAATACATCTTTAGTTTCATCATAAGAATCTTCAATAATTTCACTTGAAATTTTTATTAAACTACGTTGAATAAATTTTTGTAAAATAATACGTGCATGAAACTCAATATGTGCTGAAGACGATACTTTTTGAGTTAAGGAAATGAGGTAGAAATCACCACCTGCTAATTCTAATTTTGAATTCTTCTTTAATTGTGTAGAAACGGTTAATAAGTCTACCGGTTCACTGTTTTCGAATAAATGAAAAATAGCTTCAAAAATATGCTGGTGTGCTTCTTTGTAAAACGCTTCTGGGCTTAAAATGTCGATAACCTCATCAACTCCCTTTTTATCAATCATCATTGCCCCTAAAACAACTTCCTCTAAATCAAGGGCTTGAGGTGGTATTTTTCCTTTTTCAAGACTAATAATAGTGCTTTTATCTACTTTGTATCCTTGAACTGGGTTTGGTTGTTTCATAGCTACGAAAGTAATTAAAATTGAAGGTTTTTTAAAGGTTATATGGATTCCGATTATTAACTGGTCGTTAACAATTTAACTGTTGATAACTTACAAATATTGTGAACACCCATAAAAAAATATGAACTTTAAAACTCCAGATTTTACTATAGTATGATTTTAAATGGTTTATCCTTTATAAACTCCCATTTGAGCATATTTATCCATACGTTGAGAAACCAATTCTTTTGGTGATAAGTTTTTAAGAGCCTCATAATGTTTGGTAATCGCATTACTAACCGATAAAAATGTTTTTGTTCTGTCTCTATGCGCACCACCAAGCGGTTCTTTTATAATTTCATCAACCAACTTTAGTTTTTTCATATCTGGTGCGGTTAACTTTAAAGCTTCAGCAGCCTGTTCCTTATACTCCCAACTGCGCCATAAAATAGATGAACATGACTCCGGAGATATTACAGAATACCACGTATTTTCCAACATCAATACTTTATCCCCGACACCAATACCCAATGCACCACCAGATGCTCCTTCTCCAACTATAATAGTAATTATTGGAACTTTTAGGCGTGTCATTTCTAAAATATTTCTTGCAATGGCTTCGCCTTGTCCGCGTTCTTCAGCCTCTAAACCAGGATATGCACCCGGTGTATCAAGAAGCGTCACTACAGGGATTCCAAATTTTTCGGCAGACTTCATTAATCGTAATGCTTTACGGTATCCTTCGGGGTTTGCCATTCCAAAATTTCTGTATTGACGTGTTTTGGTATTATACCCTTTTTGCTGCCCAATAAACATATAACTTTGGTCGCCAATTTTACCTAAACCACCAATCATAGCCTTGTCGTCCTTAAAGCTTCTATCGCCATGTAATTCTAAAAAAGAATCGCCACAAAGTGCTTTAATATAATCTAAAGTATAAGGTCTTTCAGGGTGACGCGACATTTGTACACGTTGCCATGGGGTTAGGTTTTTATATATATCTTTTTGTGCTGCTTTAAGCTTCTCTTCAATTTGGGCACAGGTTTCAGTAACATCAACTTCACTTTCCTCTCCAATAACTTTACATTTTTGGAGCTGCTCTTCAAGTTCTTTTATAGGGAGTTCAAATTCTAAGTATTCCATAAGAATTTTAATTTAATGTCGGTTACATTTTGGTTAGTGTGCAAATATAAAAACTTTAATTTGCATTGGCTATTAAGAACGTTTTCTTTTTAGTAATCTACTGTTTTTTAATAGGCCGTTTAATAAAACGGTAGCTAAAATTATTGTAGCTCCGTAATAAAAATTAGCACTCATTTTTTCGGTTTCAGGAAACAAAAAAATAGCCATAATAATACCGTAAACAGGTTCTAAGTTATAGGTTAAAACTACCGTATATGGACTAATCAGCTTCATTACATAAACTGAGGCTATAAATGCATAAGCGGTGCATATTGATGCTAAAATAAAAAGATATCCAAAGTCTGATTGACTCAAACTAAAAAAATCAAGCGAGAAGCCCTCTCCAAAAAATAATATGTAAAGTGATATAAAGATTACGCCGCTTAAAAATTCATAAAATGAAATTACTGTGGCCGTATGTTGCTTTAAAAACCGTCCATTCAATACGGCGAATAATGAGGAGAAAAAAGCTGATGAAATTCCTAAAAGGATCCCAGTAAGGTATTTTATTTCACTTTGTGTAATTATAAAAACACCTATTATAACAATAACTCCAAAAACAATTTCGTACCAAATAATAGTACGCTTATAAATGATAGGTTCTATAAAAGATGCAAAAAATGCTCCCGTGGAAAACATGGCTAAAGCAATGGATATATTAGCTTCATCTATAGCTCCAAAAAAAGTGATCCAATGTAAAGCAATAATTATTCCTGCTATTGAAAGTCTTAAAATAGCTTTTGGAGTGATCTTGATTCCAACCTTAGCTATTTTAATATAAATAAACATTAAAACTGCGGCAATAACCATTCTATACCAAACTAGTGGAATGGCCGTTATTGTGATAAGTTCTCCTAAAATTGCTGTAAAGCCTGCAATAAAAACTAGAAAGTGAAGGTGGAGATAATTTTTTATTTTAACGTTTGGCATTATACAACATATAAGCTGCTAAAATACCAAAAATGATATTGGGAAACCACACTGCAATTAATGGTGAAAAATCAGATTGTTCAGCCATAACTCCGAAAATTTTATCGAAAAACACAAATACCATAGCAATACAAATGCCTATTGCTAGATTAACACCCATACCCCCTCTACGCTTTTTAGAGGATACCGCAACTGCAATGATAGTTAAAATGAAAACCGAAACTGGCAAGCTCCATTTTCTATATAAAACCAATTGAAAACGCCCAACATTAGAGGAGCCACGAGCTTCTTCCTTAGCTATAAATTGTTTTAAATCGCCATACATTTTTGTTTCTGCAGCATAAATAACAGGGATAAGATCGTCAACTTGAAAATCAAACATTG
>CAXBID010000333.1:0-4218 GCA_963975495.1 uncultured Flavobacteriaceae bacterium
ATGCAGCTCCAGGTGATGTTTTAATTTTAGAGCCTGGAGATTACACATCTCAAGTTGGAACAGCAGCTTTAGATAAGTCTATCACTGTTAGGGGTTTATTGAGTTATGACAAACCACTGATAGGAATAAATTTTGAACTAAATGACGGCTCATCAGATTTTAGTCTTATTAATTTAGATATAGACGGAGGGCTTTCTTTAAACGACGTTGTTAGTTACGGAAGTGCTGGTAATTATAATTCCATATTAATTAGTGGATGTAATATTCATGACTTTAATCGAACGTTTGTTCAGGGTAGTGTTACAGATGCAATCTTACAAACTTTAACAGTAGATAATTGTATAGTAACAAACATACTTACTAATGGTGGAGACTTCATTGATTTTAGAGGTGGAGACGCACTAAATGTTAACGTAACCAATAGCACATTTAACAATTGTGCTCCAGGTCGTGATTTTATAAGAATGGATGCTTCTGGCACCTCAAATGGCAATAGTACTGCTAATATCTTACTAGAAAGCTGCACGTTATATGCTTGTTCAGACAGTGGTAGTAGAAGAATTTTTTATGTAAGATTTGAAACCAATGAAGTTATCGCAAGAAACTTAATTATCGCTGAAACTGATTCTGAAGGTTATGCAGATAGATCTGGAATTGATGAAACCCCTGAGTTTAGTAATAACAATTACTTTAATGCTCCAGGATTTTTTGACACATCTCAGTATATATTTGATGCTAGCAACTATACGGAATTAGATCCAGGATTTGCAGATCCTTTAATGGGTGATTTTACTGTAACTAATCAAACTTTATTAGATAATGCAGTTGGAGATCCACGTTGGAGACCTTAATAGATTGCGTTAGTTTATTATAATTTTTCATAAAGAGGCGTGCATGAAATTTGTATACCTCTTTGTTATATAAATTCTAATTAAAATAGTTGAAATTTTAAAATGATAAAAAAGTCTATTTTTTTACTTATTATACTTTTACTTGGAAATCAATTTAATTATGCTCAAAAATTGGCATTCCCAACAGCTGAAGGTTTTGGACAATATGCTACTGGTGGCCGAGGGGGGCTTGTATATAAAGTAACAAACTTAAATGATGATGGCGAAGGAAGCCTAAGAAAAGGCATCTTAAAAAGTGGGCCACGCATTATTATTTTTGATGTTTCTGGGACTATTGAACTTAAAAGAAATTTAGATATTAATAAAGGGGATTTAACCATATTGGGGCAAACTGCCCCAGGTGAAGGTATTACGGTGAAAGGCTACCCCGTTACAATAAAATCTGACAATGTAATTCTTCGTTATCTAAGATTTAGAATGGGTGATATAAATGAAGTAGAAGGTGATGCCTTAGGATGTCGAGATACAAAAAACGTGATTATAGATCATTGTTCAATAAGTTGGGCAACCGATGAAAATGCCTCTTTTTATAATAATGAAAATTTCACCTTACAATGGTGTATCATTTCCGAAGCTTTAAATAGGTCTGTTCATGAAAAAGGTGCTCACGGTTATGGTGGTATTTGGGGTGGTGTAAATGCTTCTTTTCATCATAATTTAATTGCTAGCAACAATAGCAGAAACCCAAGATTTAGCGGTTCTAAAACAACTGCTAATGATGAGAACGAATTTGTTGATTTCAGAAATAACGTTATTTATAATTGGGGAGAAAATAGTATTTATGGAGGTGAAAATGGTTCATATAATATTGTGAATAATTATTTTAAACCTGGACCTGCAACTACATCCTCAAAACTAAATCGTATCGTCAGTCCTTCAAAACCTTATGGGAAGTTTTATGTTGATGGAAACTTTGTTTATAATGATAAAACCGTTTCAAAAAACAATTGGAATGGTGGTGTACAATGTGAAAATCCTGAAACTGTTCAGTTAAAAAAAGAAGTTGACATTTCAGAAAATATTAAAACTACTTGTACAAAAAAAGCCTTTAAAGTTGTGCTTAAAAATGCAGGAGTAAGTATATTTAGGGATGCAGTTGATGATAGAATCGTGGTCGATACCAAAGAAGGGAAAACAAGTTATAAAAAAGGCATTATAGATTCTCAAAATGATGTTGGTGGTTGGCCTATTTTAAAAAATAATAAAACTTCTATCGACTCAGATGAAGATGGTATTCCTGATGACTGGGAAATCAAAAATAAATTGGACTTTAACAAAAAAGATTCTAACTTATATACTTTAAACCCAAACTATTCAAACATTGAAGTATACAGCAATACTTTAATAAAAAAGCAAACTAATGGAAACTAAAAATAGCATGCGTAATATAATCTACTTTTTGGCAATTGTAATTGTACTCACTTCGTGTAAGGAAAATAAAAAAGTGCAAGTTGAAACTTCACCCTTTGATGTGGCTGATAAAATTATTGATGGCATAAAAAATCCAGAATTTCCAGATTCAACCTTTAACATTCTTGATTTTGGTGCAGTTGCTGATGGAGAAACCAATAATAGTGAAGCCATTAAAAAAGCCATTGATAGTTGCTCTAAAGCTGGAGGTGGAAAAGTAATAATTCCGGCAGGACAATTTTTAACAGGCCCCATTCACTTAAAAAGCAATATTAATTTACATTTAGAAGAAGGCGCTGAGGTTTTGTTTTCAAAAAATCATGAAGATTATTTGCCAGTAGTTCACACCTCATATGAAGGTCAAGAACTCATGAATTACTCCCCTTTAATCTATGCTTACAAGCAAAAAAATATTGCTATTACAGGCAAAGGAGTTTTTAATGGTCAAGCTAGTAATACCAATTGGTGGCCTTGGTGTAGTAAGGAAGAATATGGATATATCGAAGGAACACCTCAACAAAAAGATGAACATAACCTTCCTAGATTATGGGAGATGGCTGAAAACAACACTCCAGTTTCGGAGCGGATTTTTGGAGAAGGTTACCAATTAAGACCTCAATTTATTCAACCTTTTGAATGTGAAAATGTTTTAATTCAAGGTGTTACTTTCACAAATGCTCCTTTTTGGGTTATTCATCCTATAAAGTGTAATAATGTTAGAGTTGATGGTGTTACAGTAAATAGTCATGGCCCAAACAATGATGGTTGTGACCCTGAATATTCCAAAAACGTACACATAACTAATTGTGTTTTCAATACTGGTGATGATTGTATTGCAATTAAATCTGGCAGAAATAATGACGGAAGGGTTGTTAATATTCCTAGCGAAAATATTGTCGTTGAAAACTGCGACATGAAAGATGGCCATGGTGGTGTAGTTATGGGAAGTGAAATATCGGCAGGAGTAAGAAACGTATATGTAAGAAATTGTAAAATGGATAGTCCAGAATTGGATAGAGCCATTCGAATAAAAACCAATACTTTGAGAGGTGGCTTTGTTGAAAACGTATTTGTTAAAAATATTCAGGTTGGACAAGTAAAAGAATCCGTTTTACGAATAAACACATACTACGGAATCTATGGTACCCAAGAAGGTGGTTTCATGCCAACTATCAAGAACATTCATTTAGAAGATATTACTGTTGAAAACGGTGGTAAATATGGTATTTTAATTAAAGGAAGACCAGAAAAGCTAGTCGAAAATGTCACTTTAACCAATGTGCATATTAAGAAAGCCGAAACAGACTTATCTGTAGAAAACTCCGAGCCAATTAAATTCAAAAATACAACCATTAACGGAAAACAGTATTAAAAACAAAACCAATGAAAAAATTAGCCATTTTATCAATTGTATTTTTAAGTCTATTGTCTTGTAAGGATAAAAAGACCGACACTGAAACTATATCTAAAGAAGAAGTTTCAGAAGAAATGTCTTCTCAAAAAACCTATGCTGAAATTTCAATTGCACAAGGTGGAAAATGGGTTGATGGACCTAGAGGGCATGCGGAATATAGCGATGGAATTTCTTTTAAAAATGTTGACGAATTGCAGGTTCCACCGCAACACACAGATCATACTTGGTTTGTTCGTTATGAAGGGCCTGGTTGGGAAAACAGTCAGGTAGGATATCGTATTTATTTAGACTGGAGAAATGCCATCGATATTTTTGGAAAGAAAGTAGATTCCATTGTATTGCCTTATGTAGGTCAAGACGGATTTGATTCATATCACGAACCTACCGCATGGGGACAAGACATTTTAAAAGCTGGTAAATCCATGGGGATTGGTGGTTACGGACGCATTGTAGCCGATACAATTGTACATTTTCAAAAGGTAA
>CAXBID010000334.1:0-4198 GCA_963975495.1 uncultured Flavobacteriaceae bacterium
CTTCAATATGTTTTATTACCCCTTCAATATCATCGCAAATTTTTAATGCCGAGTTATACGAAAACATAAATATTTCGGAAATTTGGACCAACACTACCATAAATGGATCTTTACAGCAAGTAATTTACTATTTTGAATCAGGGTTTGTTTCCAAAGAATCGGCATTAAAAATTTGCGATGATATTGAAGGGGTAATAAAACATATTGAAGAACAAGCCATTATACAAAGCCATACTGATTCTAAAAGCAGAGCTTTTTATAAACTCTATCTCAACGAAATACACTCCATGAGTAATACTATTATGGTTGTTACCCCTTTTCAAAAGGTGTTTTTCACACCATTTACTGTATTATCCTATTTCAAAATAGAACATCAAGCCACTTGTGACCTTATGTTTGAATATTATCAAAAATTCATGAATAATTCTAAATTATTAGCCAATACAGGAGAAAAAGATAGAACGTTGTTTTTTAACAGAATGCATCATAAAATTAATAAGTTAAGGGATCAAATAAATGCAAATAATCCCTTTAGTTTCGAGTAAAAAAACGTTAAGTCTTGTTAAAAATTTGTTTTTCTCCTAATAATCATTATATTACTAGCTATGATAAAAGCAGACAAAGATAAATATTCAGACGTATTAGAAGATTCAATTACCTATTTGGAAAACCGCGGTTTCGAAAACATTAAGGCTGATATTGAAGGTTATGAAACACCCAAATCGTTCTCAAAAGTAGGAAGCGACATTAGTATTACCCCAGATATCACTGCTATAAAAGAGGGCAGAAAACATTACTTTGATATTAGTTTAAAATCTGAAAAGCCAAAACTTCTTAAATCTAAATGGTTATTCCTAAAAACGTTGAGTAATTTAAAATCGCACAGATTTAAATTAATTACCAAACGTGGTCATTATAAATTCACGCAAGACATGTTAGAAGATATTAACCTGACTAACAAATCGTTAATTAAAATTTAAAATGTGACTTTATACTAAAAATAGTGTCATAACTACATAATATCAAAAAATAATTATTTTTTTGTAACATTTATTGGTATTTGTACGTATAACTATTGAGCGACCTATTTTTTCACAATTTAATTACAGGAAAATATTAAATGAGACAACTTAAAATTACGAAGCAGGTTACCAATAGAGAAACCGCATCGTTAGATAAATATCTACAGGAAATTGGTAAGGTGGATTTAATTACTGCCGATGAAGAGGTTGAATTAGCACAACGTATTAAAGCAGGTGATCAACTTGCTTTAGAAAAATTAACAAAAGCTAATTTACGTTTCGTAGTATCGGTAGCTAAGCAATACCAAAACCAAGGACTAACATTACCTGATTTAATTAATGAAGGTAATTTAGGCTTAATCAAAGCCGCACAACGTTTTGATGAAACACGTGGGTTTAAATTTATTTCCTACGCTGTTTGGTGGATTCGTCAATCGATTCTTCAAGCCTTGGCTGAACAATCACGTATTGTCCGTTTACCATTAAACAAAATTGGTTCTATTAACAAGATCAATAAAACATTTGCCTTTTTAGAGCAAAGTCATGAGCGTCCACCTTCTGCAGAAGAAATTGCAAAAGAATTGGATATGACCATTAACGATGTTAAGGAGTCGATGAAAAACTCTGGTCGCCACGTAAGTATGGATGCACCATTAGTTGAAGGGGAAGATTCTAACTTATATGATGTATTAAACAGTGGAGAATCCCCAAACCCTGACAGAGAGCTTTTACACGAATCATTACGTACAGAAATTGAGCGTGCTCTTGAAACTTTAACACCTCGTGAAGCAGATGTTATTCGTTTATATTTTGGTTTAGGAAACCAACATCCAATGACTTTAGAAGAAATAGGCGAAACGTTCGATTTAACTCGCGAACGTGTGAGACAAATTAAAGAAAAAGCTATTCGTAGATTAAAACATACGTCTAGAAGTAAAATATTGAAAACGTATTTAGGATAGTAATTTTTTAACGAGAATTACGACTAAATTACAGTAACAAACAGTTACACATAACTGTTCGTTTTTTGATTGATGAAAGAACCCGCGGCTGATTACCGCGGGTTTGTTTTTGTCCTCACCCTAAATCCCTCTCCAAAGGAAAGGGACTTCAAATTCTATTTTACCCTAAATCCCTCTCCAAAGGAAAGGGACTTAAAAAAGACTTTTCTATATTTGCATATACCTAATAATACAAACAATAATGAACTCTAAATTAATTGCACCATCAATTTTAGCTGCCGATTTTGCAAACCTACAGCGCGATATAGAAATGGTAAACCAAAGCGAAGCAGATTGGTTTCATATTGATATCATGGATGGGGTTTTTGTGCCAAATATTTCATTTGGGATGCCTGTTTTAAAAGCCATTACAAAACATGCAAAAAAAACTATAGATGTACATTTGATGATTGTAGATCCTGATAGATACATAAAAATTTTTGCCGATTTAGGCAGTAACGTACTTACTGTTCATTTTGAGGCTTGTACGCATTTACACAGAACATTACAAGCCATAAAAGCTGAAGGCATGAAAGCTGGTGTCGCACTAAATCCGCATACAAATATTAATGTTTTGGAAGATACTATTAATGATATTGATTTACTGTGCTTAATGAGTGTTAACCCTGGTTTTGGTGGCCAAAGTTTTATTGAAAACACGTATAACAAGATCGCTCAACTTAGAGCATTAATTGTGCGTAAAGGCGCTACAACTCTGATTGAAATTGATGGCGGTGTAACCGATAAAAACATTAAACAATTAGCAGATGCCGGAGCAGATGTTTTTGTTGCAGGAAGTCATGTTTTTAAAAGTAATAATCAACCAAAGACCATTAAAAACCTAAAAGCAATTGCCAATTCTTAAAACTGCCCAATAAAATAGTTTAATAAATCTGTTGTGGTTACTATTCCTATCAAAGTGCCTTCATCAACAACTGGTAAAGCATGAAATTCTCGTTCAGCTAATATTTCAGCAGCCTCTTTTATGGTTGTCTCACTTGAAATAGTTACCACATCTTTAACCATAACCTGCTCAATAGTAAACATATTGTAAATCACAGTATCAATATTATGCTCATCTTCAGATACGTCTGCATAACTAATCTTTAGTAAATCAGAAAAACTAAGCATACCTATTACAGTTTCACCACTTACAACAGGAATATGTTTTATTTTATGTCTGTTAAATAACATCTCCGCACGCTGTAAATCATCAGCTCTGGTTAATGCGATAATATTTTTAGTCATTATTACTGATACTGGAGTTCGTTGTTTCATGTTTATGTATTTACTCTAAAATTAATACAGAATAATAGATTGTTTTATGATAAATATCAGTTTAAAAATATTGAACTGGTTTAAACTTTTTGGATTATGGCGAAAATTAGACATTTTGTGACCAGTTGAAGGCTTTTATTTGTTGCATAGCCCCGACGCTTCGGGGCTACGGAACTAAAAAAAGGCGAAAAATGGGTGCAAAAGAACCATTTTTTAGTCAATCATAAAAGTTTAAACCAGTTCATTAAAACTGCTTTAATAAATACTGAATAAGATCGGTAGTTGTTACAATGCCAACAAGTTTATTATTATCTACTACGGGTAATGCATGAAATTCTTTGCTTGCCAAAATCTCAGCTACTTCTTTTATACTACTAGAAGAAGGTACTGTAACAATATTGCGCTTCATCACCTGTTTAATTGTAAACATATTATAGACCAATGCATCAGCAGAATCGTTAATATTATCCGTATAGTCTGCAAAACTTAATCGTAACAAATCGGTGTAGCTCAACATACCAACTATTACATGATCTGTAACTATAGGAATATGTCTGATGTGGTGTTTTTTAAAAAGATGTTCTGCTTTTTCTAGACTATCCTTTTTTTTTAATGTTATAACAGGAGCTGTCATTATCATTGAAATTGGTGCTTTTCGTATCATGGCATTTATATTTTCAGTTTAGTATTCTTTAAATTTATTAAACTAAACCTTATAAAATCATGATAAATATCATGATACAAAAACCAAAAGTTAACATCACAGATTATAAAAACCACATTTGGCTTTTATTTCTTACTTTGAAAAGTAAACAACCTCCGTTAAAAACGGTGGCTTTGGGTTTCAGATTAGCCCCAAAGGGGCATCACATTGACTTTTATAACCTTGGTTCGATT
>CAXBID010000335.1:0-4190 GCA_963975495.1 uncultured Flavobacteriaceae bacterium
GTTTCTTTGCAAATTACAAATTTTTCTCTGAAAAGGGAAATTTGTCGTGCACCCATTTCCTTGGGTATCAAGTTTTAGTTATGGATGTTTCTTAATTTCTTCTTTTGAAACTCCTTTTCTACCCATAACATCTTCCCACTCATCAAAAATATGATTACTCCACTTAGGAGTAAATAAATCATAATGAGCAAACCAAAATAATAAATCCCTGATTTCTATGGGATAAATAACATTAGGGCTTGTTAAGAAATAAAGTGTACAGAATTGACGCCGCTATTTTGTGCATTAACTAGGCAAAAAACACAGTTATAGTCTTAGCTACAACGAGGCTTTTTAACGAAGTAAATGTGCAAAAGAGCAAGTCAAAATGTGTAGGTTATTTCTTAACAAGCCCTTAGTGTCAAGAACACAGGTGAAGCGTACGCTATGAATCATACAACCCTAATTCTTCATCAGACTTCATCATATCTATAAGAAGTTGTTCCTGCTTCAACTTTACATCCTTCTTATATTTCATTACGTGTTCAAATTTAACCCTTCGATGCCTTCCAACCATTGTGTAAGGAATATTTCCTTCTTCAAGTAATTTAACAAAATGAGGTCTTGAACAACCTAATAATTCAGCCGCTGCTTGAGTAGTCATTTCTGTTGCTATAGGTACTACAGATATTGGCTTACCTTGGCTAGTTGCTTTTAATATTTTAGCTAAAAGCTTAAGTGCCTTTAAAGGAATTTTAATTTTTTCAGAAGTTTCCCCAATTTCAATTTCAGGATTTTCGGAACGTAATTCCTCCAATGTAGCAGCAAGAGCCTTATATGACTCCATTGCTGCAATCTGCTCCTTTTTAGAAGGTTTTTTTATGTCGTTAAAATATTCCATTTTGTTTAATTTTTCATGCGTTATACAAATATAAACGAAATAAACGAAACGAAAACACGTCAAAATGCTAATTTTTTATTACACTAAAAACTAATACTAACTTCAAGACGTATATAACAAATAAAAAATGCCTTATACAAATAAGTGTTTTGAAAAATGGATACACATTATTTGCTTAATACCCATAAAAAAAATCGCCTGAATAAAATTCCAGACGATTTAATATTTATTGCTACTTAAAACTAATTACTTAGCTTCTGCGTAACGTTTTTCAACTTCATTCCAGTTTATTACACTAAAGAACGCTTTGATGTAATCTGGACGACGATTTTGATAGTGCAAATAATAGGCATGTTCCCAAACATCAATTCCTAAAATTGGTGTACCGCCACAGCCAACTCCTGGCATTAATGGATTGTCTTGGTTTGGTGATGAGCAAATTTCAACTTTTCCGCCTTTATGCACACATAACCAAGCCCAGCCTGAGCCAAAACGTGTTGCAGCAGCTTTAGAAAAAGCATCCATAAAACTTTCCTTAGAACCAAAAGCAGCCTCAATAGCATCTTTAAGTTCTCCTGATAAATACCCTTTATCTTCAGGATTCATTATACTCCAAAATAAAGAATGGTTAAAAAATCCACCACCATTATTTCTAACGGCACTATTATTCATATCTAAATTAGTAAGAATATCCTTAATAGATTTTCCTTCTAAATTTGTTCCTTCAATTGCATTGTTTAAATTGTTTGTATATCCTTGGTGATGCTTAGAATGGTGTATTTCCATTGTACGCGCATCTATATGAGGTTCTAAAGCATCATAAGCATATCCCAAATCTGGTAATTCAAAAGCCATAATTTTTTGTTTTTTTTTATATTAATAATTAATTTCTCTCAAATTTACATATAAAACAGGTTAATTAAAAATAATTACCTGTTATGAAATGCGTTTAAAAAGAAAATTAATAATATTTTAACATTTTATTAATTCTTGTTTTGACAAATCCTTGAGTGTGGCAAAAAAATTCTTTTATCAATAGAAAAACAAAAATTTTAAACAGATAAAACCATTGATAGTTTTTATCTTGTATCCAAATTCCTTTTAATGCAAAAAAACAGTGCTTTTACCATTTATAATGCTTCGGCCGGTAGCGGAAAAACCTTTACGCTTGTAAAAGAATATTTGAAGATTTTATTTGCTTCCGATAGCCCTTATCTATTTAAAAATATTTTAGCTATTACGTTTACTAATAAAGCGGTAGCCGAAATGAAAGACCGTATTATAAGCACCCTAAAACAATTTTCTGATGAAGCTATTTTAAAACAACCAAACCCTATGTTTGAGGCTATTTGCAATGATTTGGAAATGTCACCTGAAACGCTTCACGATAAGGCTCAAAAATTATTAAATACCATTATACATAATTATGCGGCTTTCGATATTTCGACCATTGATGGCTTTACACATAAATTGATTAGAACCTTTGCGCACGAT
The DNA here is from genome assembly GCA_963975495.1 of uncultured Flavobacteriaceae bacterium. GTDB lineage: Bacteria > Bacteroidota > Bacteroidia > Flavobacteriales > Flavobacteriaceae > CAXBID01. The sequence goes on from CAXBID010000335.1 coordinate 2,375, forward strand.
TTAAAATTGCCTTTAAATTTTGAAGTTGAATTGGACCAAGATGCGCTTTTAAATGAGGCTGTTGATAGCCTAATTAATAAAGCAGGAACTGATGTGGCACTTACTAATGTTTTGGTGGATTTTGCTATTGAAAAAGCTGATGATGACAAAAGTTGGGATGTGGCTTTTGATTTTAATAAAATAGCAAAACTTTTAGTAAATGAAAACGACATGCCGTTTATTGAAACATTAAAAGATAAAACACTTGAAGATTTTAAAACACTTAAAACACAGTTAAAAAAAGAGATTGCTCAATTAGAATCTGTCATTGTAGAAAAAGCGCAAGGTGTTTTAACTTTAATTGAAGAAGCGGGTTTGCAGTTTGATGATTTTTCAGGACGTTATTTGCCTAAGCATTTTCAGAAATTATCAGAAAAAAACTTTAATGTAAATTTTGAAAGCAAATGGCAAGAAGCTATTGAAACCAAAACGTTGTATCCAAAACGGGTTACTGGTGATGTTGCTTCTATAATTGAACACATACAACCTCAAATTGCATTGGCTTTTAATGAGACTAAACAGGCTTTCTTTGATCTTAATTTTTCAAAAACATTTTATAAAAACATCACGCCTTTATCTGTTTTAAATGTTATAAATATTGAATTAGAAGCCTTAAAACTAGAACAAAACAAAATGCTTATTTCGGAGTTTAACTCCATTATTAGTAAAGAAATAAAAGACCAACCTACACCATTTATTTACGAGCGTATTGGCGAAAAATTCAATCATTATTTTATTGATGAATTTCAAGACACCTCAGTTAAGCAATGGGAAAATTTAATTCCGTTGTTAGATAATTCGCTTTCCAAAGAAGGCGGAAGCACCATGTTGGTTGGTGATGCTAAACAAGCTATTTACCGTTGGCGAGGTGGAAAGGCAGAACAGTTTATAGATTTATTTAATGAGGGAAATCCATTTTTTATTGAGAAACAAGTTGAAAACCTACCGAATAACTATAGAAGTTTAAAAGAAATTGTACATTTTAATAATGGTTTTTTTAAGTTTCTATCAAGCCAAGTGTTTAGTAAACAAACCCATGAAACGCTTTATGAAAATGCACATCAAAACAGTTCTAAAAATGAAAATGGTTATGTTGAACTTTCTTTTTTAAATATTGAAAAAGAAGACGACAGAGACGAGCTATTTTCTCGGCATGTTTTAAGCACCATTAATAAGTGTTTAGAAAATAATTTTGCCTTAAAAGACATTTGTATTCTTGTTAGAAAGAAAAAGGAAGGTGTGGCTGTAGCTAATTATTTAAGCGCAAATAAAATACCTATTGTGTCTTCTGAAACCTTATTGATAAATAATTCCCCCGAGGTTAATTTTATAAACAATGTATTGGCTTTATTAATTCAGCCTAAAAACAATGAAATAAAAATTTCTATTTTAAATTACTTAACCACGCTATTTAAAATTGAAAATAAGCACGACTATTTTATAAATCATATTAATTTATCTATTTCAGAGCTTTTCAAAAGCTTTGAGGCTTTTAATATTTTTATAAATAACAATAATTTGGTTCAGCTTCCGCTTTACGATTTAGCTGAAACTATCGTACGCAGTTTTAATTTAGTAAAAACTTCCAATGCTTACATTCAATTTTATTTAGATTTTATTTTGGATTTTTCACATAAAAAGGGTTCAGATATTTCTGGGTTTCTCGCCTATTTTGAAAAGAAAAAAGAGGGTTTGAGTATTGTGTCTCCCGAAGGTTTAAATGCGGTTCAAATCATGACTATTCATAAATCTAAAGGCTTAGAGTTTCCTGTGGTTA
>CAXBID010000336.1:0-4187 GCA_963975495.1 uncultured Flavobacteriaceae bacterium
TGTTTTAAATGATGTTCATGGAGATTATGACCAAGCTCCAAAAGATATTGCTGCTGAAATGAACGTGCATTTAATAGATTTAAACCTGAAATCTCGAGAATTTTTCACAAAAATGGGTAAAGATTTTGTATCAGAAAATTACTTTATGAACTTTCCTTCTAGCATATATGAAGCTTATCCAGATGGGTTAAAAGACAACACACACTTTCAACCAAAAGGGGCGACTGAAGTTGCTAGGTTGGTATTTGAGGGTTTACAGGAGTTAAGTTTAAATGGCAAATAAAAAAAGATGGAACGATTTCAGAAAATCTTCACTTTAACCATTTTACTATTCTCTATCCTAATTGCTTCTTCGCAAGAGAACCAGTCAGAATTTAAACCTTATAATATTGAAACAACCTACCAGAAATTAAAAAAAGACTATCCTTTTATTTTACCAATTGAACCATTAAAATCTTCTAAAATCAGGTGTAAAGAAAATATTGTTTATAAAAAGATTAGCGACAGAAAATTAGAAGCTGATGTTTACATTCCTGATACAAAAAAACAAAAAAACTATCCCGCAATACTTTTAATTCATGGTGGTGGATGGCTTACAGGCAGTAAAGAGAATCAACGTGTTATGGCTCAATATTTAGCATTAAATGGTTTTGTAGCTGTTTCTGTGGAATATAGATTAGGTTTAGAAGCACCCTACCCTGCAGCAGTATTAGATTTAAAAGATGCCATCAGATGGATTCGAAAAAATGCAAAAAAATATCATATTAACCCAGATAAAATTGGAGTACTTGGTGCATCAGCAGGAGGGCAATTAGCAACCCTTGTTGGGACAACTCCTAATGTTTCCAATTATAGGCTTGATACTGTAATTTCAGATGAAGTCCAAGCCATAGTCAATATTGACGGTATTGTTTCTTTTATACATCCTGAAGCATCTGCAGAAGGGAAAATGGCAAGTATTTGGTTGGATGGCTCTAGAGAGACGAACTGGAAAAACTGGAAGGGAGCTTCACCTCTTGAGTATGTTGACAAAAACACTCCTCCTACGCTATTCATTAATAGTTCACAACCGCGTTTTCATGCAGGTAGAGATGATATGATTGCTATATTAAATGAACATGGTATTTATAGTGAAGTACATACACTTCCTGAAAGTCCACATTCATTTTGGTTGATGCATCCTTGGTTTCAAACTACTCTAAATTTTACAGTTGAATTCCTAAATAAAGTATTTAAGGATAGTAAAAGTTAATTTATTATTGTGACTCGAAAGATCCTATATCTGGTGCAGTTCCATTAAATGATATTCCAACATTTATACCAGCATCAATTAAATCGCTTCCCGAAACAAGTTTCATAAAATTAATATCTGGTAAACTTCCATCTTCATTTCTAGCACTAGCTAATAAATCTATATCTAAACTAACAAAATCAGCTGAATTTGCCACAATACCATTTTGCCAGCTATTATTTGTTATATCTGTTGTAGTTGCATTGAAACTATCATTACTTCCGCTAGAAATAGAAACCGTATTTTTAATTAAAAGCGAATTTGAAATGTTTGTACTACCAAAACTTATATTTCTACCATTACTATAAGCCCCACAATTATAAAGCTCTATATCTCCTCTGTTACTATTATGGTCGAACCCATCATAAATATTCCCAGCTGCAATGCAATTTTTATAAATAGCATGATGCTTTAGTAATTTATCATCGCTGCCTCCAGTTTTAAACCCGTTACCATCACCAGCACCTGCGTTACCATCTTTTAAATATCCATTTTTAAAAGCCCAACAATTCTCATACGTTGTAGTAATGTTATCTGTACCTCGTAAATAGCCATCCCAACCATCATCAAGGTTTTGCCATGCACGACATCCTATAAATTTATTCCCTGTTCCTGCATCAAGTTTACTTGCAAAACCATCAGCATTCTCTAAGCTTGAGTCTGCATTAAAATAAGAATCACAGTTTAACACAGTGTTATTTCCTCCACCGTTTCCTATTTGCAACCCAGAATCTTTACACTCACTAAAGATGCAAAATTCTATAAGATTATCGTTACCACTTATAAACATCCCATTATCGCCTGCTCGAAATACATCTATTCCTTTTATATGCCAGTAATCTCCCGATAGTTGTATGCCACGATTGGATGAACTTTCAGACATAGAGGAAAAATCAAACCTAGGTCTAGCCGTATTATCTGGATGTGGTAAAATTGAAATTAAATTACCTGCACTACCATTTCTTGAAATATTTATAGTAGAATTAAAGGTGTAATTCCCTTCTATAATATAAATAATATCGCCTGGGTAAGCAGCTGCAATGGCTGCTAAAATTTCTTGGGTTGTGTTAACTCCTTGACCATTTGAAACTCCTGTGATATTAATTTTTAACTCACCTACAACTCCACTGCCATCTGTAGCTGTTGCTTTAACTGTAACTTCTCCATTTGAAACCGCAGTTAATAAACCAGACTCAGAAACCGTTGCAATAGAAGTCTCTAATACACTCCAAGTAACATTCTTATTAGTGGCATTATTAGGTATAATACCGACTGAGAATTGACTAGTTCCTCCATCAGTTATATTACCACCATAAATAACAATAGATTCAATCAATATATCACTAGGTGTTTCTTCATTAACACTATCACTACTACAGGCAGCAATAAAAACTAACATTATGACAAAAAATACTTTATAAGTTTGTTCTAGTTTATTCATTTTTTTAGTAAATTGTAATCGATTGCACAAATGTAAATAATTATCTTTACTAAACAATAATTAATCATGTTAAAAAATGTATTTTTACACAATTTCAATTTTAATAGAATTTAATGGGGAAAAAGACAACTATCTATGATATAGCAGAGAAACTTAATTTAACTGCTGCAACAGTATCAAGAGCATTAAATAATAATTCCAAAATAAGTGAAAACACTCGAAAGTTAGTTCAAGAAACTGCTATTGAAATGAATTATGAGCAAAACACCCTTGCTCGAGCATTAAAAAGTGGCAAAAGCTTCAATGTGGGGGTTATTGTACCTCGAATGGACAGTAACTTTTTTGCTTCTGTTATTAGAGGTATTGAAGAGGAGCTTTATCCAAAAGGTTATCATGTGATAGTTTGTCAAACACATGATCAAGAAAAATTAGAAATTGAAAATATTAATTCGTTACTAAACGCACAAGTTGATGGTATTTTAATGTCAATTTCTAATGCAAAAACCAAAAACAAGGTTTTTAACAACTTATCTCAAAAACATATCCCCTTAATCTTCTTTGATAGAAAAAAAGAGATTGATGGTGTTAGTTCTGTTACAATAGACGATTATAATGGCGCGTATGAAGCAACTAAACATTTAATTAGCCAGGGTTGTAAACGCATTGCACATCTATCAAATGACCGTTCATTAGAAATTTTTAAAAATCGTTACTTAGGCTATAAACAAGCCATAATAGACAGTGAGTTAGAGTTTGATGAAAGTTTAGTTATAGAAACTAGAAGTAAAGTTGAAGAAGGGAAAAAAACAACAAAGATGTTGTTGGACATGGAAACACCTCCAGACGCCATATTTTCATCCAGTGATTTTACTGCACTTGGTGCTATTCAGGAAATTAAAGAACATGGACTTAAAATTCCTCAAGATATATGCGTTGTGGGTTTTGCAAACGAGCCATTTACTCGATTTATGGAACTTTCTATTTCATCGGTTGACCAATCCCCTGTAGAAATGGGACGAATAGCTGCTCAAGTGTTTTTAGAAGAAGTGAGTAATGGGAAAAAAATCAAGACTGAAAAACAAGTAGTCTTAACCCCAGAGTTAATTATTAGAAAATCCTCTTTAAAAACTTCAGGATAGAAAGTAAAAATAGAGTAAATTAATTATAATGACACGCCTCTTCGCCAGGGAATAAAATCGTTTTGGTTTAGTATTCGGGCTTTGGTCTTAATATTACCACTTGCAACATTAATAATAAACTCTAGCATTTCATCGGCCATTTCTTCAATGGTCTTTTCTCCGCGAATTACTGCTCCCGTTTCAATATCAATGATGTCTGGCATTCTTTGAGCTAGCTCTGTATTTGAAGACACTTTGATAATTGGTGCTATTGGGTTACCCGTTGGAGTACCTAAACCTGTTGTAAATAAAACGACATTAGCACCAGAACCTACCA
>CAXBID010000337.1:0-4173 GCA_963975495.1 uncultured Flavobacteriaceae bacterium
GAACATCTTTAATCCCTTGTCTAGATAATATCAAGCCTGAAGGTGTATTTGTATTTTCTAAAGCCATTTTCCAAGCAACACTAGTCTCTGCTGAATCTGCAGGACGCATCGCTAAGAAACTATTATTACCACTATGATTCTTCAATTTTTCTAATAAACGAATTTGAGCTTCTTGCTCTACTGGTTGGTGTGTTGGTCCGTCCTCACCTACTCTAAATGCATCATGAGTCCAAACATATTTCACTGGCAGTTCTTGAATAGCACTTAAACGAATAGCTGGTTTCATATAATCTGAAAATACAAAGAATGTTGCTACAACAGGAACAACACCGCCATGTAAAGCAATACCATTGGCGATACATGCCATAGTTAACTCGGCAACCCCAGCTTGTAAAAATGAACCTGAGAAATTACCTTTTTGAAGCGACTGTGTTTTCTTTAAGAAACCATCTGTTTTATCAGAATTTGATAAATCGGCAGAAGACACAATCATATTTTCTACGTTTTCAGCCAAAAACCCTAATACACCTGAAGAAGCGGCTCTAGTAGCCAAACCAGCTTTATGCTCTATTGAACTAAAATCCAACTCTGGTAATTCACCAGACAAGAAAAAGTCTAATTTATCGGCAAGTGCCACATTTGCTTTTCTCCAAGACGCTATTTCAGCCTTCTTTTCAGCAGCTTCAGCCGTTTTTCTTTCAACTAATTTTTTATAAAAATCGTTAACGTCACCAAAAATATCGAACGGATTATTAACGTCAGCACCCAAATTAACTAAGGTCTTTTCGTAATCTGCACCAGTATGTCCAATAGGTTGACCATGTAATTCGCAGTGCCCTTCGTACACACCACCATCGGCAGCAACACAACCTTTACCCATAATGGTTTTACCCACTATAAGTGTCGGTTTTTCGGTTTCATTGTTAGCGTCAGTTAATGCTTTTCTTATTTCATCATGGTTGTGAGCATCAATGGTAATAACATTCCATCCCCATGCTTTATATTTCATTTCGGTATCTTCACTAGTCACCACATCTATAGCGGTTGATAACTGAATATCGTTAGAATCGAAAAACATAATAAAATTGCTCAAGCCTAAATGGCCTGCAATTCTACCTGCGCCTTGCGAAATTTCTTCTTGAATACCTCCATCTGATATAAAACCATAAATTTTATGATTCATCCAATCTCCAAATCGTGCTTGTAAAAATTTTGCTGCTATTGCAGCTCCAACTCCCATAGTATGCCCTTGTCCCAATGGCCCCGACGTGTTTTCTATACCTCGTTTTACGTCAACTTCTGGGTGACCTGGTGTGATTGAACCCCATTGTCTAAAATTAGCAAGATCCTCTTTTTTATAATTTCCTAAAAGGTAATATTGTGCATACATTAAAGTGGATAAGTGACCAGCATCCATAAAAAACCGATCTCTAAAAGGCCATGTCATATCCGTTGGATCATAGTTAAAAAACTCTGAATATAGAATGTGCATAAAATCCGCACCTCCCATAGGTCCACCTGGATGACCGGAATTTGCCTTTTCTACCATAGCAACGGCTAAAGCTCTTATATTATCTGCCGATTGCTGATCTATTTGTTTGTTCATTTTAATTTCTGGATTAAAGGTGTTAACTTGATTAAAAACAATTGTTTAGCATCAATTAATTTTATAAGTGTATTTTTTACACTTGCAAATATATGCATTAATTATTGACCAGTGAAATTTTAGCAAAAATAATTGCCTAATTAAAGGTTTTTAAACTTAAATATTAAACCTTATGAAGGCTAATACTAATTGAAATTAATTCTAGAAGACAATTTATAAATGATTCTCTTTATAAATTTTATATTTACTTGTTGTTATTTAAAAGCTGCTCAATCACCTTTTCTACGCCTCCATCAGAATTACTTGTTGTTTTAAATCGTGCAACTTTTCTAACATCAGGGTGGGCATTCTTCATTGCATAACTAAAATAGCCCAATTGCAACATTTCAATGTCATTATTATAATCACCAAAAACCATAGTCTCATCTTCCGATATTTTCAATTGAGATTGCAACATACTTAATGCAAAACTTTTATCTACCTCAGGATGCGATATATCTAACCAATTACGACCAGATACAACCACCTTAAGTTCTTTAGTAATTTCTTCTAAAAATGGTAGGACATGACATTCAGATGAGTCAAAATGATAAACGGCAATTTTAAGGAATTCGTCATCAACCATTCTTGTTAAGTCTTCAACTATAGCATAAACAGAATAGTATTTGCTAAACTTTGAGACAAAAACAGAATCCTTGGTTTCTATATAAGCTGATTTTCTTCCGCAAAGAACAATATAACAATTATCTATATTTCGTAAAATCTTTATAGTCTTCAAAACATCATCATATGACAGTTTAAACAAAACCTGAACCATATTGTTATGTTGCACTAAACCACCATTTTCAGCAATAATGGAAATTTCATCTTTTATAGGTGTCAACTTATCTAGAATACTCTGATATTGTCTGCCGCTTGCAGCTACAAAATGTATCTTACGCCTTTTTAAATCCTCAAACAGGCTAAAAAACTTATTACTTACATGCCCCTCATTATTTAGAAGCGTTCCATCCATATCACTCACTACAAGTTTTATATTTGATAAATCCATATAATTCTTTTAGGTCTTAAAAATAATATATATGTGGCTATTAGAATGAATAAACTAAACATAACTTTAAAATTATAGGACAATTATACGCCCTCATACTTTTGGTAAAACTGATTTAAACTTCACAATTGCTTTATGAATTTCAAAATTTATCTCCCAATTGTTTTCCCTTTTAACTTCGAATAAAGCAAACATTTAAAAACTAAATTTCAATAATTACTTGTATTTATTTCTGCGCTTTTTCAGTCATTTAAGCAAATACGGTTTGATGTTTACAACCGAAAGGAAGGATATTCACTATTAAAAATGACGAATCAGGTTCAAAAACTCTATTGAAGAGTTTGCATAAAACTGCTTTGGCAGTTATGGAAGCTACAGGTTATTATCTTTACCGGTTGGCGCCGTTTCTATATAAAAATGGCGTATTGGTTTCTGTGGTTAATCCCTTATCAGTAAAGCGCTTTATCCAAATGAAATTAGCTAAGGTAAAGACCTAGTAAGAGTAGTGCGAAATCTATTTGTGAGTGTAGAACAGTAAATGAGATTCCATTATAAATGCATTAACAGATGCTCAAAGTAAATGCTTCCAACTCTTTAGGTTACTAGAAAGCTACGTAAAAAAGAGTGCAGCAACAAAAAACAAACTTCATGGTGAAAATGTTTTAGTGATTCCATCAAAAACAGTTTATAGTCCTATAAAACGCAATTTAAAACATTTTAAAAAAGAGATTTTAATATTTGAGAATCAACTCTTAGAATTGGTAAATCAGGATCAACAAAAACAATTAACTTTATTGCAAACCATACCAAGAATAAGCTTAAAAACAGCTTTATTTTTAATAGTAGTAACCGATGGGTTTAAAAAGTTTGAAAGCGCATCACAACTATCTAGTTATGTAGGTATAACTCCAACTATTCGAGAGTCAGGAAGTAGCGTTCGACGACGCAGTAGGATAAGTAAAGTGGAAAATAGGAAATTAAGGAATTAGGTATTCTTAGCAACATTTTCAGCCTATAAATACAATAAAGCTTGTAAAGCATTATTTGATAGAATTGTACCTAGAGGTAAGAGTAAAAAAACTAGCATTAATAGCTGTGGCAACTAAACTATTAAAACAGGCTTTGCTATTGCAAAAAGCGGATTACCTTATGATGAAAACTTTGTTTCTAAATTAACTTAAATTTGCTTGTTTTTTAACTCAGTTCTTCTTAGGACAATTCATGAATAAATATTAGAGTCCTCCTCAGAATAATTGGTTTAATAAAGGTGTCTCACAGAATGTTAAAATAAATTTGATTTTTTTAAAAATGTTCTTTTAAATAGTTTTTGAAATTATTTGAAACCAAAACCCGCTATTTATAATTAAATCAATAAAAACAGCAAAATGTTGTACCTATGTTGTACCTGAAGAAAGATTGCTTATAGTTTTAAATAAGAAAAACCGAAGATTTCTCTTCGGTTTTTGTACAGGCGGGGAGACTCGAACTCCCACACATTGCTGCATTAGATCCTAAG
>CAXBID010000338.1:0-4173 GCA_963975495.1 uncultured Flavobacteriaceae bacterium
TATGGGTTATTGGGGGATTTGATGGGTCACGTAAAAATGATGTATGGTACAGTGCTGATGGCACTACCTGGACAGCCGCAACTGCCAGTTCGCCTTTTTCCGGAAGGGATTATCACTCTTCTGTAGTGTTCGATAACAAACTATGGGTTATTGGGGGATTTGACTTTGATGGGGCACAAAAAAATGATGTGTGGTACAGTGCCGATGGCATTAGCTGGACAGAAGCAACTGCCAATGCGCCTTTTTCAGGAAGGTATTTTCACTCTTCTGTAGTGTTCGATAACAAACTATGGGTTATTGCTGGCTATGATGGGTCATTAAAAAAAGATGTATGGTACAGTGCTAATGGCATTAGCTGGACAGAAGCCACTGCCAGTGCGCCTTTTTCAGGAAGGTATCTTCACTCTTCTGTAGTGTTCGATAACAAACTATGGGTTATTGCAGGTTATGATGGATCACTTAAAAATGATGTGTGGGCTTTTGATTAAACCCGCATTATGTATTAAAACTTCGTAATGAGACTTTGAGACACAATGAATGCCGTTTCTCAATTTCAACATAGCTCCGCTAAGGTTCAATTGAAAAGCCAAGTAAAGCGCCGGTATTTGCAGTAGTTCACAAATGAGTTTCAAAATGTAAACCTTTTGTTATAACAAATTTTAAATGATAAACAAATGAAAAATATAATTATGAAATTTTCACAGAAAAATCAAATGAGTAGAACGCTCTGGATTACACTTCTATTTTTGGCAATGATTGTTGCCAACACAAGCAGGGCACAAACAAAAAAAAAGCCTATAAAAACTGATAGCACAAAAACAGACACTCCCAAAGTTAAAAAAGACAATTTTATGGATATGGGAGCAGGAACACTAGGTCAAATTTTTGGCGAAAACCTGGACGGAAAATCAACCAATAAAAAAATAAGTTTTTTAGAATTATTGGATAAAATGGACATGCCAACAGAACAAAAAGCAGAATACAAAAACTGGTATTATTTACAGGCCAAAGATTTAACCGAAAAGCAAAAAGACTCGCTTGGCAAAGCCATAGAGAAAAAAATTATGGAAGCACCAAAAGATTAATAATCATTTAAAAAAACAGAGAAAACATGAATGCTTTAAAATCAATATTAATGATAATCATGATCTGCATAACAGCTAATGCAAACGCACAGTTATTAAAAAAACTGGGGGATAAGGCGAAAAAAGCTGCAGAACGTACCGTCGAAAAACGAGTAGAACGCGAAACCGAAAAAAAAACAGACCAAGCTTTGGGAAGTGTATTTGATGACAAAAAAGAAGAAAAGTCAATAGACAAAAAGAAAGATAAAGAAAATACACCAACAAATGCCAATGAGGGTTCATCTCAATCCCAAAGGAGTATTAATAGAGCCTCAGATTTTGAACCAGGAACCATACTTCTTTTTGAGGATGATTTTTCTAAAGATGCACAGGGCGATTTCCCTTCGCAATGGGACACCAATGGTAGTGGGGAAATTGTTTTGATCGAAGGCACAAAATGGCTTCGCCTAGGAGGAAATTCTACCTATGTACCCATCATCAAAGAAGCACTGCCAGAAAATTACACCATAGAGTTTGATTTATTGGTTACGGGATTGGATCGAAAAACCAGTTCCCAGGCATGGATAAAATTATTGTTGGAAAACACAAAACGTTTTGACTCCCCAACCTCTTTTGCCATGGTAGAACTTTCACCCTGCCCTTGGATATCGTCTCCTGGCGTGGTAGAGAAACAAGAAAATGGCAAACGTATATTACGCAACAAAATTGGCAAGGATTATAGAAATGCCATTAACGGTCAGTCCCACATATCCATCGCAGTAAACAAAGCCCGTATGAGGGTTTGGATGAATGAGAACAAATTGGTAGATGTTCCCCGATTGGTACCTGAAGCGGTCAACACATTCAAGATTTTAACCAAAGGGCTTCGTGATGATCCAGATAAGGACGAGGTATATATTACCAATTTCAGGATAGGAAAAGCAGGCGTTGACAACCGAAGTAAATTGTTAACAGAAGGCAAGCTCTCTACCACGGCCATACAGTTTGAATCTGGCAGTGATGCCCTAAAATCGGAATCCTATACCATTATAAACGAAATTGCCACGGTGCTCAAGGACAACCCTGAAGTAAAAATCAAGATAATTGGCCATACCGATGCCGATGGTTCAAACACCAATAATATGGAATTATCCAAAAAACGGGCAGCAGCCGTAAAAAATGCCATGCTTAACAAATACGGAATTTCCAGTAGCCGCATTGTTACTGATGGTAAAGGCGAAACGCAACCCATTGCCGATAACACGTCAGCCGAAGGAAAGGCAAATAATAGGCGTGTTGAGTTTGTAAAACTATAACAAGAAATTTAAAAGGAATCATAATTAAAATTACATCAATAACAATTAGAAACCATGAAAACACAGTATAAAACCAATAAAAAATATTTAAAGGAAACCATCATTTTATTCATGGTTTTAACCATGTTGCCTTTTACAAAAATAAACGCACAAAACGACGTTTATACATTTGATTATATCTACCAATTGGAAATCGAAAACCCAAGAGGCAGAAAAACAGTAATTGATTATTATTTACCGTCAAGCGGAGGTTATTTCTGCTCTAAAACCGATGGCGATGTGGTAGTTGTTTATGATAATGTAATGAACAAAATGTTTACCTATATGGGCGAAGGAGACGGTAAAATAGTGATGTCTATGCCTTTTAACCTGAAAAGTTTAGTAAAAGAGTTTAATGATGCAGAAAACCCAGAAATTTATGAATCTGCCGGTTACGGAACTATTCTTGGTTATGAATGCGAATTATTCAGGATGACCAGTGATAATTTAACAAGTGAGGTATGGGTAGCAAAAGATGTAACTGAAGGATCCTTTGGCGAAAACGCAGTAACAGCACAATTTTTTGGTTACATCTTGGCAAGAGGTATCACCGTTAATGATGATTCGCTTAAAGCCATCTATTCGGGCTTGCCTTTAAAAATTGTAACCTCTAAAAAAAGAGGCAACAGAGAAAAAATAACCACCATGTTATGCACAAAATTTGAACGCGCCAATTTTCAAATCAATACCTCAGAATACCAACGGCTATAGTTTAAACCACTTCGATAACAATAAAGAAGAAGATTCAAAAAAAAAACAATTTTAAATAAACAAACATGAAAAATTTAAGCATCATCCTAGTAGTTTTTATACTATTTTCTTGTGGCGAAGCCAACAAAAAAGAACATAACTCAGTTTCAACTTCTGAAAATAAAACACTCGAAACCGCAAAAACCGAAATAAAAAAGACAAACAACAACAAGGTGTTATGCAAAATAAACGGCAAAGATTGGGAATACACTACAAGTGATGGTATGGTGTCAAGAAATAGCTCAACCCAAGTGCGTACGGCCACCATTGGCTTTAAAAAGCAATTGGAAAAAGGCTATGAATCTATACAGCTGGAATATGATGTCGATAAAAATGTGTTGAATAATGTTTGGGTACAACTAAAACGCCCAACCAAAGACGGAAAAATAATAACGGCCTTTTACACACAATATGGCGATAAAATAGATCAAGACCCAAAAGCAAGTTTATCGGGAACGGTGTCTTTAAATGAAGACTCTCGAAAAGCTTCGGGAACTGCCGAAATAACCATTTCAAACGATTATGAGCAAGATCAACTTGCGAATTCCGAGGATTTGTTGATTACGGTTACTGATCTCAATTTTTCGGGAATCAACTATTCCGATACAGATGATTTAAAAAAACTAATAAAAAAATAAAACCATAAGATCATGAATGTTTCAAAGACAAATCGAGAGTATCACAAAACCTATAAACATTTTGTGAGTAAGAATTTAATCAAATACACAATAATTATACTGGTATCAATCACTTTATTTAATTGCGGTAATGATGACGATACTAATGTAGAGCAAAACCAATTATTAGGAAAATGGGAAGTTACCAGTGGTGCTTTTTTAGAATCGCAACCCAAGTACCTCATTTTCAATACCGATAACACCATAAGTTTTTTGTTTGAGAATGATTTAGGGTTTAAAGGAACTGATAAAATTGATTACACTGTTTCAGGATCTGAAATTGAAATAAATGTGCAGGGTTTCGAGTCTTTTCAATACACATTAAGC
>CAXBID010000339.1:0-4147 GCA_963975495.1 uncultured Flavobacteriaceae bacterium
CTTGCAATAATACTGGCTCTTCTTTTATCAATTCATAAATACTGCTAGACTTTGACTAAATAGTACATGCCATTTTTAAGGCATATCCTTAATCTTGTATGTGACACTTAAAACATTTTGTAATTAATAATTTAAAATCATGAAAACTGTACAAAAATTAAAATTTAGCAAAACACTGATTGTCTGGGTAACAGGTATTCTTGTAACCATGTATGTAGCTCAAATCCAAGCACAAATAAACACACAAGTTTATACTGCTAATTTTAACGCTCAAACCACCTATAAGCCTATAAATCATTATTGGAGTAATACGCGGACAGATAATTTTTTGACAGCTTCTGAAAAAGGCAAGAACGCTGCATTGGCTGCAAAATATCGCTTTGTAAGAAAGGATGGTTACGTTTTAAGCCAATCATCTAATGAAGAGGGTCAAGCAGTTCCCCTTTATTTGTACTATAACAAAACACGTAAGGACTATTTTACAACGGCTTCACCTCAAGGCATAAGAGCTGCTAAAGCTAGTGGTTATCAAAATTTAGGAATTGAAGGGTATGTACTAAAAACAGTCAATTCAAAATATAAGCATTTATATAAACCGCTTTGGTTGTATTACAACAATACACGAACAGATAATTTTACCATTGCTTCCCCACAGGGAATAAAAGCAGCCGAAGCTGGTGGGTATAGAAAAGTTAGGATTGAAGGGTATATTCGAATAAATGCCAATACAACAGCAAATAAAGCGAATGCTTATACTGGATTAATTGGTACTATCGGTACTTTAAGTATTTTTGAATCAGATCCTTTTAAAAGATTAAAAAATGAAGCCCAAAAATCTGCTGTTATAAAATCTAAAATGACTCCAGTTAAAATAACTGTAGATAATCCTAAATGGAAAAAAGTTAAAAAGGATAAAATTAAATTTGTACCCTTTAGACTTGAAGATAAAGATGGGAAAGCTATTTCGCCTAGTAAAAAAGTCACTTTAAAAAATGGAAATACAATTACTGCTCAACAATTTGTAAATAAAGCGAATGCCATTGAAAAAAAACTTAACGCAGAAGGCTATACATTAAGAAACAATGATAATAAAATTGCTTCTAAAACAATTACACCAAGTGAATTTTTAGATGGTAAAGTAGCAACAGCACCAAAAGCTATCGGGCCTATGAAAAGAGGAGCAGAACTTAAAAATTTTATGAGTTTGGAAAAACCCGTAAAGATCGTAAAATCGTTGCATGACAATCGCGCATCTTCAAATACAGGAAGGACAATTACATTAAAGCCCTATAGCATGTACAGCGCTAAAGAAAAGCAAGACGTTAGCAAATATGTATTTGGTAATACATCAAATACAGTAAAAGCACAAAAAATAACTAGATCATGGAGAAATTTTAAGATTAAGGCTGGACAGTTCGGGAATCTTAAAAAAATATATGAAGTTAACAAAACAATAAATAAAGACTGGAGCTTTGGTGAACCAAGTACGTTTCAGGCAAGTATGCAAGGATCCGTACAACGTTATGCTAAAATTTATCCGTTCGACCCAAAAAACCCAGAAAAAAGCAAGTCAGAATTTTTAGTATCAGCAACTGGAAAAGCCAAAGGTTCACTTTTTGATAAATCCATAGATATACTTAATGCCAGTTGTGAGTTTTATGCACCTTCGGATATAACAAAAAAAATGTTTGCAAAAATTCAAATCAAAGCGTTGGGAAAAACACTTTTTAATATGAATAAGCAGTACGCACAAAAGGCTGATTTTTCTAGAATATTTGCTAATACGTTTGATGTTTCTTTTGAAATTGAAGTCCCAATAGTACCTGGTATTGATTTTAACGGGCTTATTGGAGCTAAAGGCGAAGTTGGCTTTGAATATGGAGCCAAAATTTTAAGAACAGTAGCACAAGTTCAAGCGAAACCTATGGTTAATTTACAAGGTTATGCAGAAGCAGGTGCTGAATTTTTACAGCTTCTAGGTGGTGGTGTTGGTGGTGAATTAACGTTTATTAAAGGCGAATTGGATTTACAGGCTTTTACAGGAATATGGAACCAAAATTCAGAACAAATAGTACTTGGAGTAAATTTTTATTTTGGGTATGACCTTGAAGTATTAAGTGGTTCGATGTATGCATACTTGGAGGCTTGCGATCCAATTTTCGACAAATGCTGGCGTCCAGTAGAACATGAATTTTTTAAATGGAATGGCTATAAAAGTTCTGGCACTATAGCCGAAGGTCAAAAAACGTTCAATTTGGCCAATATAGCAAAATACGAGGAGCCTGTATTTACTAAAAATTAATAGCATGATTTTTACAAAATCTATGAGTAAGTTTGGAACCCTTATTAGTTTCAGTTGCATACTTCTTTTATCTTTGTTTTTTGACGGATGCAAAGGAAGTAAAGCGATTGATGCTGCTAAACAATTTAATTACAGTTATAATGCAGAGAGTTTTGGATATAGCGATATTAAAAGGTTGTATAGTTCAGATACTGTCAATGCAAAAAAATCATTCTTTAATAGTGAATCTTTACAATATATAGAGATAAGAATAAATAGCGATATAAAAAAAACGATTCTTGAAAACAACCGTAGTGGCGTGTTATTTTCTTATCAATTACAAAATCCTTCGCTTGTTATAAAAAATGGAGGAATTTCTACTAATTCAGATATTTTGATTAATGACTTGTCCAAGCCAGTATTTGTTCAAACAGATTCTTTAGGAAAAGTAGTAACCCTTAGATTGGATTCTGGAATAACTGAAATTGCAACAGGAATATATAAAGATATTATTAGTAGGATGCAATTTGCTCAACCTGTAAAAAAAATGAATACCTGGCAAACTACTGAAGAAAACACCATGGGGACTTATATCGCAGAATACACAGCTAAAGACCCTGATAGTTCTGGCAATAGATATAGTAAAAAAATAGTAGAATATATAAAGTATAAATCAAAAAAAGAAAATCAAAAAGTAAAGATTGATAATGAAACAACTATTGTAACAGATGCTAAAGGAACTATTATAACACTAAATACTTCTGAAGCTCAAATAATTCTTAACAACCAAGACACCTTAAGTATTTTAGGTGCCAAAACCTCTGTTTTTTTAACATCAAAAGAATCAGTTCAAAATAAAGATATTGTTCCCTTTTGGGTGTTGGTAAAATCTCCAAGTTATAGTCAAACCACAACATTAAGTGAATCAATACCGAAAGGGAAAATAAGAAGAATGGCTTACGAAGGGACTTTGGGGTTAGATAATTGGCAAACATTAAGTCAACAATTGTCTAGAGCTAAAAACTTAACAAAAAAGGAAGAAGAGTCATTAATTTTAAAGTTTAGAGGAATTTTTTATTTACACCCAGAATATTGCAAAAAAGCGGTTTCTATTCTTACCAATGAATCCTATAACTCCAATACTTTTAATATATTAAGTCAGGCATTATCAATTACTGAAACCACCCATGCCATAGATGCTTTAGCAACTCTTATTGATAATAACAAAAGCAACGAAGAAATTCTAGTTAAGCTTTTACCAGTTTTGGCAACAACAGAATTTCCCACAAAAAGAGCTGTAGAAGTATTAAAGACATTAGCATTTACTACAAACGAATCTCAAGATTATTTTATAACATCAACAGCGCAACTAGCATTAGGAGGAATGGCCAATAATTTCATTATCTCTGATACTTTGCAATCTAATAAATTAACGTATTACCTTATTGAAAAAATGAAGTTTGAGACAGATACTATTCAACAATTATTGGTTTTAGGAAACACAGGTTCATATTATGTTTTTCCGTATGTTAAATCATTTGTTGAAAATAAATTAGTTTCTCAAGAAGTAAAACTAGAAGCCGTATCAGCATTAACACTCATTAATAATAAAGGTGTGACAAATTATATAAGGGAATTATTAAAGAACGAAGATGAAGAAATAAAAAATAAAGCGCAAGAAGTGTTGGACTTTCGAAATGAATATTTTAAATAATCTAATTGAAAAAAGAGTGCTGATTATATGAATGATATTATACCTAAAACAATAATCATGAAAAATAAAATAAAAATAATGGCAAGAATAGTATTTTTTTGTTTCGCTTTTCAAAGTCAAGCACAAGACAAAGAGACAATAGCTAAAGGGAT
>CAXBID010000340.1:0-4146 GCA_963975495.1 uncultured Flavobacteriaceae bacterium
TAAAAATGACGAGTGCCATATTATGCCATGGAATAATAAATATAATTATGGGTATGATGCCCATGGTTAAAATGGATTCGAAAGGATGAAATGCAAAGGCACTCCAAGGTGATGGGTTTTTAAACTTATGGTGTAATAAATGTGTGTACTTAAACAAAACTTTATAATGCATCAGTCTATGAATCCAATAAGAGTAAGCGTCATGCATTATAATCATTAATACTATACTGATGATAAAATATAGAATTCCAAATTCATTAACCTCAGTGTAATTTTTTGTATGGCCGTTTTTTAACCAGTAAAGAAAAGCCCAAATACCTGAACTATAAACACAAAAAGTAATTAATGAGTACCTTATTTCTAAAAAAACCTGTTTTCTATCAGGGTAATTTTTCTGGATTTTATGTGTGCTATATTTATCTTTACCTATCACATAAAGCCATAAATAGGGTATGCCCGCAACAATAACGTAGCGCATTGTGAGCAAAAGCATCAACAACAGCCATAATTTAAAAGACGATATTTCTAATAGTTTTTCCATATTCTTTAAATAGAAGGACAGCCTGTTTTAGACATATCGCTTAATTGCATTTCAAAATCTTCGTGTAAAATATTTCCAGAACTTGAGTGACAAAAAGTACAAGCATTAATATTTCCTTCGGTGTCTACATACATGCTTCTGTTTCCTCCTGCAAAACACCCTTGTCTTCTTTGGTAATAGCCGTGATAGTTTATAATTGGGAAATCTAAAAACGCATTGGAAAAATTCATTTTAACATAAAATGATTCAAGCAATTCAATATGCTCCTGAGTCAATGCTACGTCTTTGCCTTTATAATGTCCTACGGCTTTAGGTTCTAAAAACTGCACAAAGTGAACTCCTGTTTCTTTAGCCAATTGCATATACGCCATAAGATTTTCTTCACTCACAAAATCTTTTGTTACACATACCGAAAAAGCGACGACCAAATTATTAGCAATGGCATTTTTTGCGCCGTTAATTGCCCAATAATAAGCGTCCTTAAATTTTCTGAAATCATTATGAATAGCTTCTTCAAAATGATCTAAACTTATAAAAACCCCTGTAAGGCCTGATTCTTTTAAAGTTTTAGCATTTACCATTGTCAATTTAAAACCTGAGGTGTTAATCCAGAAATTAGATGTGCGCTTTGATTGTTTTAATAGGTTGGTCAGAATATCAACTTTAAGCAAGGGTTCTCCTCCAGTTAAATGAATTTGACCTGTTCCCATATTCTGTAATTTTTCAATAATATTTGAAAGATCTCTTTGATTAAGGATATCTTTTTGATTTAAAATATCCCAAGCATAACAATGGTCGCATTGCAAAGCACATTTATTTGTAATAGCCAAATGCACATGATTAAATCTTAAGACTTCTTTTTTAATCGGTTTGAAGTAATTTAATTCTGAAGTGATAAAACGTTCGTAATTTAAATCGTTCCATCCTGGTGTATATAGTCCCATGTAATATTTACCATTAACCACTACCATTTTTCTTAGCTTATAATTGCCCAAAAACTTTTTTCTTAATTGAACTAAATATTTAAAGGCTAACAACAAATCTTTCGGGTTAGAGTATGATTTAATAATTATACGTGCTAAGGTTATCCGTATTTTGAAATGCCACCAATTCATTTCTAAACCACTAATGATTTTACTGTGTTTTACTCGTTTGCTTAAACTTAAATCTTCCGTATTAGAATTTACGATAGCTTCTGACCCTATTGATATTGAATTTATATTATTCATGATATGCTAATGTATTTAGGTCAAAATTCACGAAATCGAAATACACTTTTTCCGAGTATTTAGTAAAGGTGTTGTCTATTCTAAAAGACTTAAGTTTCTCAAAATCTGGAATCCCCTTATAATCTCTTATATAATTATAATAGCCTCTATTTTTTAGGAAAACGGATTGGACCAATTCAGGCTTTGGTTTTTCAACCGAAAAACTAACCGTCACCTCATCACCAATGTTTGGTTGAATTAGATAATTATTATCTTGATTTAATAAAGATTCAGTAACATTATTTCCAACTTGATCAACAGCTTTGGAAGGACTAATATATTCTGGTTTCAAATCGATGTTTTTAGAAAAATCCATACCCACATAATCAACCTCCCAAAACATAAATCCGGTTTCTAATTTAATTTGAATTTTATCTTTGTTTATCCCTTTTAATTCTAAAGGCACAACTAGGTCTCTCATAGCCATAGGGCCAACTGTATTGATTTTCTCGACCAACTTCCATCCCTTATTTGTTTTCAAATACACTGATAATGGAATATTTTGACCTTCAGTCCAACCCTTAATACTGTCCCTTGACACTTCTTGTTGTTCTTTTTGAAACGTATTGTAATACATTCCGAATTGTTCATTGAATTTTCCAAAAATATAATCTAACCAAACTGAATTTTTTGCTGTTAAATAAAGTTTAGCTTCCTGTGACTCCTTCGGTTTATCAAATTCGAGTTTGAGATTTCTAGTACTTTTTTCAGTATTTACTGAAGTATTAAAAGCATAAAAGATATTATCCTTTTTTAAGGCTGGTTCAACATGCTTTAAGTCATCATCAACAACTACATCTCTGGGCGCTATTATATTTTTGAAAGTTTGAAACCCACCTTCGCTATCTAACAGAACTTCGACGTCAGTGCTGTGGTTAAATAGTACTAATTGTACATAATCTGTG
Organism: uncultured Flavobacteriaceae bacterium; assembly: GCA_963975495.1. Classification (GTDB taxonomy): domain Bacteria; phylum Bacteroidota; class Bacteroidia; order Flavobacteriales; family Flavobacteriaceae; genus CAXBID01. The sequence goes on from CAXBID010000340.1 coordinate 2,715, forward strand.
TATTGAATTTCCTTTAGATAATTGGCAATTTTTACAGTATATGTATCCTTTTCAGCTTCTACGTGTGGCAATGGCAAATAATCATCTTTTTGCATGTTTGCCGTAATTGTACCTGGATATAATTCGCCAACAAAATCAAATTCTTTTCCGTTTTTGATATAAACAAATGGACAAGAGCTCTTAAGCGCAGCTACTAGTAATAAAGCAACAAACACGGTACCCACTGTCCCTAATAATACGTTTGCAATTGCACGCCCTGTATTTTTATCATTTACAGATATGGATTCTATGTTTTCTAATGGGATATTTGCAGTTTGATTAAGTTCAAAATTGGTTGCAGATTTTAAATTAAAATGAACTTCATTTAAGGGAGCTTGTTTTATCTTTTTATAACGATGGACTCTTTTGCTTTCTCTGGGCTTTTTATATTGATGTTCGCTCGTAATGGGCTGAACAGTTCCAGAAAGTGTCTGGGTATCTTCATTGATAACTACTTCACTAAGATGCCAATACAAGCTATCTGAATGAACGATAACATATTTTTCAGATTGATTAAATTCCCTTATCTGCTTAGAAACGTTTTCCTTTGTTGTTGGCACATTCCTAACTGTGTAATAGGAACAGGATATAGACAGATTTAAAATAGCCAAGGACAATAACATTGAAATGTAAACAGATTGCTTCTTGCTTAAATTAAGGGAAACAAAGGGTTTAGTGTTATTTTTAATATGAGTTTTCATTTTTTTGTTGGTTATTAAATAATTATAGCACAAACTTACTTTGCATTTAATGATAATCATTAGACGAAAATGTTGAAATAATAATTTATTTTTCTTATTTTTCACAAAACCACCCTCTTTCCTACTTGTAATTTCTTAAAAAATGCAAAAAAAATTCATCAAGTATCTTAAGGAAAAATCGCAGGACAACGCATCTTTTGTGGAGGAAATAGCTAGTGTTTTAGATATTGGCTATGATGCCGCGTACAGACGTATTAATTTAAAAACAAATTTGTCTTTAGAAGAAAGTGTTAAACTAGCCAAACATTACAAAATATCACTTAATAAGTTATTTGAAGTGGGAAGTGAAAGTACCATAGTTACGGAGCTTTCTCCCAGACCTGATGACGAAAAAGGACTGGAAGACTGGCTAAATACATCTTATAAAAACTTATGTCCTTTAACAAAAATTAAAAATGCTTCTATTATTTATGCAGCTAAAGATATACCAGTATTTCATACTCTAAAAGACACTCTTCTTTCACGTTATAAAATGTACGTATGGCTAAAAGATAATAACGTAGAAATGACAAAAAATAAAATAACATTTGAGGATTTTGTAAAGACAGTACCAGAATCGTTATTACAAAGTGCTTTCAAGACTGCCGAGTTATACGAAAACATAAATATTTCGGAAATTTGGACCAACACTA
>CAXBID010000341.1:0-4136 GCA_963975495.1 uncultured Flavobacteriaceae bacterium
TCAATGATTACTAAAACGTAGCTTTTATGTGCGGCTGGCAAGCGGCTGGAAATTGAGTTATAAATAAATTGTAATAACAATTTGATTTATAAAAACAATCGAGCGTTTGACAGCGGACATTTTACATAACGTCAAATTATAGGATCTAATGTTCTGAAGTTCCTAAATTGTAAAATATAATAAAAGGATAAAGTTTCATGACCCAAGTTCTGTGTATTGTAATGAAAACAAGTGTTTCTGGGTATTTTACATAATATCATTATAGTTGACTAATGGTATGTTCTAAACAAATAACCAACAATAGCATTTGTCCTATAATGTACTGCGTTATGTAACCTGAGCTTTGGTTAAAAGCGAAAGTATTTCTACAGTTTCTTGAAAAATTTATTCTCAAAAGTTTCTTCTACAATGTTAATGGAACACTTTTTATGCGACGACGTAGGAGGGAAGCGTAATGTGTGTGGAATGGAATGGTTAAAAACAAATAAATATCATTATACTAAAACACCACCTTTTTCCTCAACTACATAAACGCCCCAATCTGCAATAGATTTGATTAATGGAATTAATGTTTTACCAAAATCAGTTAGCGAATATTCAACTTTTAAAGGAGGTTTGGAAGTGTAAACCTTTCGCTTTATTATACCATCTTCTTCCAAAGTCTTTAATTGTAGACTTAACGTGCGTTCTGTAACCGTTGGCATTTCCTTTCTCAATTCATTATATCTCAAAGTACCATCTATCAAATGAAATAATATTACGGTCTTCCATTTACCTCCTATAACTCCCATAGTTAAACTTGCACAACATGGATATTCTTTTCCTTTAAACTTATACATACAATAGTTTGTTTGTTTTATTTCTGAAATGCAAATATATGATACTATATTTAATAATACAACTATACTTTTTATAGTAATTTTTTAGACCTATATTGAACTGATTGTCAGTATATTAAATATTATTTTTTATACTATCCTTTTTGACCGTTATTGTGAGAACCAATAACTATATATACTTTTGTCACTATAAAAATGATAGTATAATTAGAACAATAAATAATAATAGAATATGAAAGCAATGATTATTAATAAATATGGTGAAGATGCTGTATTTGAAGCAACAGAAATAGCAAAACCAACCTTGAAAAGCGGTGAAGTATTAGTGAAAATTGCATCTTCAAGCGTGAATACGGTGGATACGATGATAAGAAAAATGGGGAAAGATTTACCATTATCACCAGAAGCTCCAGCATTACTAGGGATGGATTTTGCAGGTACCATTGAAGCTATTGCTGATGATGTAAATGCTTATAAAGTAGGCGATGAAGTTTATGGATGTGCTGGTGGTTTAGCTGATTTACCAGGAACCTTAGCAGAATATATTGCTGCAGATAGCAAACTAATCGCAAAAAAAGCCAAAAATATTAGCATGAAGGAAGCTGCAGCCATACCATTGGTAGGAATTACTGCTTACGAAGGTTTAAAACGTGCTGGAATCGCAGCTGGACAAAAAGTATTGGTTCATGGTGGTTCTGGTGGTGTTGGTCATATTGCTTTGCAATTGGCTAAACATTTTGGAGCTGATGTGTATTCAACTGGTGGTGGTGATAAACAATTGCAACTAATTGAAAAACTAGGAGCAAAAGCCATTAATTATAAAACGGAAACTGTAGAAGCCTATGTCCAAAAACATACTAATGGTGCAGGTTTTGATTTGGTTTATGATTCAGTTGGTGGTGGAAACTTAATAAATTCTTTTAATGCAGCTGCACTAAACGGACAGATTGCAACAACAGTTTCTTTGTGTGAATTAGACCTTTCTACAGCACATTTTAAAGGCTTATCATTGCATGTGGTATTTATGTTGATTCCAATGCTACATAATTTTAAGCGTGAAACACATGGCGACATTCTTAAAAAGTTAACCGAAATTATTGAATCTGGAGCTATAAAGGTAGTTTTAGACGAACAACAATTTTCACTTAAAGAAGCTGGAAAAGCACATGCAAGACTTGAAAGTGGTCAAGGAATGGGGAAAGTTGTTATTGAAAATTAAAATCAATTTAAAATGAAAAAAAGTTTATTTGTTGTCGTAGGAATATTTTTAAGTGTTCATATAAACGCACAAACACCAAAAACAGACGACACAAAATCTAAAAACGAAGTCGTAACGACAGACAACATAGAATGGGGTTGGCTAAATCCGTTACGTGGCGATAAAAGTCCAGCTGCGGGAAAACTTTGGGGAGATCGAACTGATACTTTAGCATCTGGATTTTTAGTAAAATTCAATAAAGGATTCTCATCACCACCACACATTCACAATGTAACATATCGAGGTGTAGTCATTAAAGGATTGTTACATAATGATGATGAAAATGCTGAAGAAATGTGGTTACCAGCAGGTTCGTTTTGGCAACAACCAGCAGGAGAAGCGCATATTACTGCAGCATTTGGTGAAGCAAATATGGCATACATCGAAATTCAAGAAGGTTCGTATTTAGTAAAGCCTACGGAAGAAGCATTCGATAATGGTGAGCGTCCTGTAAATGTAGATAAATCCAATTTGGTTTGGTTAAATGCTTCAGATATTACTTGGGTTTCAGATGAAAGCAATATACAAATTGCTTTTCTTTGGGGAAGTCATAATGAAGGTGAATTAGGTGCCAGTATGATAAAATTACCAGCTGGTTTTGATGGAGAAATCAAAAATTTAAGTCCGAATTTTAGAGCAGTTATCATACAAGGAACTATAGCACATCAAGTTTCAAACGATAAAAATGTAAATCTTTTAGAAGCCGGAACTTATTTTGGAGCAGCTGAAAATTCAACACATAAAATTACAGTAAAAGATGACCAAGAGGCTATCATTTACATAAGAACTAATGGAAAGTTTCAAGTTAATTCTAATTAATTTTTTCAAATGAAACCATTCGAAAACATTAACAAAGCCTATAATTCTGTTTTTAAACAAAACGAGTTGAGTATTGGTATCGTTGTGCCTATTGAAAAATATGCGACAGGTCCAGTTCCTACAATGCTAGATCATTTAAATCGCGTAAAGCAAGTGGAAGATTTAGGTTTTAAATCTATTTGGATTCGAGATATTCCGTTAAATGTTCCCAATTTTGGTGATGCAGGACAAACTTTCGACCCATTTACCTATTTAGGGTTTTTATCGGGTCAGACTTCCGAAATTGCATTAGGAATTTCAAGTATTGCCTTGCCATTACATCATCCATTACATGTTGCAAAATCAGCAACAACCATCGACCAATTGTCAGGTGGAAGATTGTTGTTAGGAGTAGCGTCTGGTGATCGTTTTGATGAATATCCAGCAATGGGAATCGATTATGAAAATAGAGGCGAATTGTTTCGAGAATCATTTAATTACATTCGGAAAGTACAAAGCGATTTTCCTACGTTTGAAACTAAAAACTATGGAAATTTAACAGGAACTATTGATATGTTACCAAAACCAACAGCACATAAAATCCCGATGCTAATGACAGGTAGCAGCAGACAATCTTTAGAATGGAACGCAGAAAATGCAGATGGTTGGATGAATTATCCAAGAGATTTATACAATCAGAATAACACCATTAGACAGTACAGAGAACTGGTTGCCGAAACACAAGAATTCGATAAACCATTTATGCAACCTATGTATTTGGATTTGCATGAAGATGCTAATTTTAAACCACAATCGATTCCCTTAGGTTTCCGTTTAGGAATAAATTATTTGGCCGATTATTTGGATAAATTGCGAAGTATTGGTGTCAATCATTTAGCTTTAAACTTGCGTTTCAATAGTATGAATATGGATGAAACATTAGATTTAATTGCAAAACAAGTATTACCTGAATTTCATTCAACTGAAAAAATAGAACAAAATGCATAAAACAATAATAATCACAGGAAGCACAGACGGAATAGGAAAATTGACCGCTTTAAAACTAGCAAAAGAAGGTCATGCCATTTACGTTCACGGTAGGAGTGAAGCTAAAGTTAATGCAGTTATTGCTGAAATTAAAGAGGCTTCAAATAACGAAAACATTAAAGGTTTGGTAGCTGATTTTTCAGATTTAGACGCAGTTAAAAAACTTGCAGAAAAGATAAAAAATGAAATCCATA
>CAXBID010000342.1:0-4116 GCA_963975495.1 uncultured Flavobacteriaceae bacterium
GTCTTTGCGAGAAAATTTTTATGGACCTTAGTGAGACACAGTATTCAGTATTCAGTTTGCAGTTTTCAGTCGCAGTCGCAGTCGCCAGCAAAAATCCGTGTATCTTTGTCTGGCTCCGTGAACCTCTGCGAAATAACTAAACAATCTGAGTACCGTAACACATCCGTGAGAATCCGTGAAATTCGTGTCCCTTTTTAAGTATAAAATTCGGGTCAATATAATTGGAATGTATTTTATCAATCATTTATCTTTATAAACTTCAAAACACGAAAGATAAATGCGAATGGGCCTTTAGCGGAACGATTACGTGCAAAAAATTAAATAAATTACTTTATTTTTACAACATGAACGCGAATGCTCCATTAGCCGAACGCTTACGACCAAAAACTTTGAAGGACTATGTGAGTCAATCGCATTTAGTTGGCAAAAATGGCGCTTTAACGCAGCATATAAAACATGGTTTAATACCATCAATGTTGTTTTGGGGACCACCGGGAACGGGAAAAACCACACTTGCGAATATTATTGCTAGTGAATCCGGGAGACCATTTTATACGCTGAGTGCTATTAATTCTGGAGTTGCGGCTATTCGTGATGTTATTGAAAAAGCAAAACAAAGTGGTGGGCTATTTACTACCAAAAATCCGATTTTGTTTATTGATGAGATCCATAGGTTTAGTAAGTCTCAGCAAGATTCGTTATTGCAAGCCGTTGAAAAAGGCTGGATTACCCTGATTGGTGCAACTACTGAAAACCCAAGTTTTGAAGTTATTTCGGCACTTTTGTCGCGGTGTCAGGTTTATGTTTTAAACGCTTTTGATAAAAACGATTTAGAGATACTTTTAAAACGGGCTATTAAACATGATGAGTACATCTCTAAAAAAACGATAAAACTTAAGGAAACCAATGCGCTTTTGAGACTTTCTGGTGGAGACGCTAGAAAATTGCTGAATATTTTTGAGCTGATAGTAAACGCATTTGATGCTGATACTATTGAAATTACTGATGAAGCGGTTTTGCAAAAAGTGCAAAATAACACGGTACATTATGACAAAACGGGTGAACAGCATTATGATATTATCTCAGCGTTTATAAAATCGATTAGAGGGAGTGACCCTAATGGCGCTGTGTATTGGCTTGCTAGAATGATTGAAGGTGGCGAAGATGTTAAGTTTATTGCACGCCGTTTACTTATTTCGGCTAGTGAGGATATTGGAAATGCGAATCCAACGGCTTTGGTTATTGCAAACAATACTTTTCAAGCAGTAAGCACTATTGGATACCCTGAATCTAGAATTATATTAAGCCAATGTGCTACTTATTTAGCGTGTTCACCTAAAAGTAATGCTGCTTACAAAGCCATTGGCAGTGCACAACAATTAGTTAGGGAAACTGGAAATTTATCGGTTCCCTTAGAAATTAGAAATGCGCCAACTAAGCTTATGAAAGAATTGGGTTATGGTGATAATTACAAATATGCCCACAACTACGAAAACAACTTTGCCAATCAGGAATTTTTACCAGATGATATAAAAAATACCAAGCTTTACGACCCTGGAAATAATGCCAGGGAAAATGCGCATCGTGAATTTTTAAAACAACGCTGGAAAGATAAATATGGGTATTAAAACTTGATATTTAAGGTTTCTTGGTTTAAATTATTATCAGCATAAAACTCAATCACCCAATCGTCTCCTTTTTTATATATGATTGCACTACTGTTTTCAACCAAAAACACATCTTTTAAATTGGTGTTTTTAATTCTATAAACCACTTTAGGTGAGCTATCAACCAACTGAAATCCGTTTTCAATTTCCTGTGCGTATAATACATCTGAAAATCCTTCTATATCAACTTCATGCAATGCTTTTTCTTCCGTAACAGGAATTAATTCAGATTTTATAACTGGAGTTTCAACAGCAGTTTTTTCAACTTCAACAACCACAGCTTCTTTTTCCTTTTTAAGGTTTTGTATTTCTTCCCTTAGTTTTTGAATTTCTTCGGTCACTTCATTATTTGAAGTTGTTACAGAAGCTGAAACTACCTCTGCATTCTCCTCTTTTGGTTCGTATTTATAATTAACAGCTTCAAAAGATTTAAAAGCTGCTCTTAATGCGGCGGTATATGCTTTTGCAAATTCTTTTTCTCTACTTTCTCCTTGTCTGGAAGTGTAAATTACTTGGTCATTACATCCTTTAAGTACTACATTTAGTTTTGTTTTAAACATACCCGAATCTTTAATCACATCCGATCTTAATGCTAAACATCTATTCCTCATCAAATCTTCTGGATACTTATCTCCTTCCATTACAGCTTGAAATCCGTATTTATTGAATAAAAATTCTGTTAGGGAATTTAATTGGTATTGGTCTTTTTCTGATAAAAAATCAAATTTATTTGGAACAATGATATATTTATATTCATTTAAATTTGTTTGAGAAAATGCACTAACTATTATGAAACATGTAATTAGTGTTGAAAAAAACTTAGTCTTCATTTGTATTAAATATATAGTTAAACCCTAATTGTAAAGATACACTTTGTGCGTTATAAATGTTTTGATATTGTAAAAAATTATCTGCCATTATATAAAAATTGGCACCTCCTAAGTGAGCAGATAAGCCAAGTCCTATATTATGTAAAGAGTAAGAATCTAAAGTATAAGTAGCTTTAGCACGCAGACCCTTAAATAATCTTCTATAATAATAAGCTGTTAATGCCAATTGGGGTTGTTTTGGTCTGCTAATAACATATAATTGCATACCAACAGCATTTAAATACCCAACGTCTTCTTTAATACAGTTACATTCTTTTTCTTTCTTTTTTCCAAAAGCATAATTTAATGAGGCATTAAACTTTGCTGGCCGCCATGTTGTGAACTTTGTTGTGGTGGTATCAACTTTAAATAATTCTTCAAAATCCTCTTCTATTTCACTCCAATATTCATCGGCTGTTTGACCATTACCCGATTCTGGGAAGATAGGATTTACGCCTTCAAAAGTATAATTTCCTTTTACTTCATAATTTTCAATATCTTTTGAATGACGAATAAAACCTACATCAAGTAAACTCGCATCGAACGTCCATTGATCAGTTAAATTGTATGTAAAACCGGCATCAAATCCCAATCCTAAATTACCGCCAAACAAAATGCGACTGGTTAAATCTTTAGCTTCAAAATCTGAATCATCATTAGTTAAACTCGCTAACCCAGAGGTTCTTAAAGCTAAGTCTAAATTAAAAATATGATTATAAGTGTTATTTTCTCCAGCTCTAGTAACAAATGAACCTTTATTTTGAGTTGAATTTAAATTTAAAATATTGGAATATATCTTTCCTCTAAAACCATAAGTGAATTTTTCATTTACCTTTTTATTATAGCCTACATGCAATACAGAAATAACTTCGGCAGTAGCACTAAAATCGCTAGCCTTAAAAACCCTATTTATATTATTTTGATTGCCCTCTAAAGCCAAAACCGCGTAGTCTTTGGGGAAATAACCAATAAAATCAAACTCTTGATATAAACCAAAACTTAAATACTCATGCTTTCCATAGCTTGGGCCAAAAGCAAACCCGCCTGAAAATATTTCCAATTGCTGGTTAAAGCTTGAAAAATCATTTGAATCCATGCTATAAATAGCATTTTGAAGTTTGACATTGAAATCTACACCATTATCAGCAAAAACATCGTAAACAGTACTTCCAGAAGTTCCCCCATTAAAATGAATGTGGGACAATAAGGGAACTCCAAAATACCCAATGTTTTTTACTTTTCCACCCGGGTTTTGTAAAAGCGATTGCGGTATTTCTGAAAAGCCATATAAAATTTGCTTGTTTTGGGAAAACAACATACCAGACACTAGAGAAAATAATATGATTATATTTCTCATATAGGATCAATTATGTTAAAATAAAAAACAGCTTTAGATTTTAATTTTATTGTTCCTGGTGTGGTTTCGTTAATAGGAGGATTCCCTGGAGATAGCCTTAATGTAAAAACAATTTCTGTGGTATTTTTTAATGCATCTAGCGTGTCATCTTCAAAAACGGCTGTGTAATTATTATTTGATAACGGTTCTTGAGTAATTGAAAAACTATGTTGTAATTGTCCTG
>CAXBID010000343.1:0-4099 GCA_963975495.1 uncultured Flavobacteriaceae bacterium
CTGTGACTGAATACTGTGACTGAATACTGTGACTGAATACTGTGACTGAATACTGAATACATGTCCATAAACCATATAGTAACCCCATTAGATTCTGCAATTCTCGATTCCAAAGAGCAATATATTTTTTATCATAAAATGATAGATTTTGCTTTTAAAGAACTTATTGTGGCGGTGCAAAGGCAAAAGCTTTGTAACGATCAAGAGGTTCTGTTGTTTAAGCAGTATTGCGATTTGTTGCTCTATTCGGTTGAGGCCATGCGTATTAAATATATGTATGATGAAGAGGATAATATGAAAGTGGATTTAACGGATTCTGGATTTCCGAATTATTTGGAGTTTAGATATTTGTTTAACGATTTAGAATTACGTGACGAATACCTCGGGAAACTTACCCCAGTAGCGACTTTAAAAGAGGAGTTTTTACATACCTTGATGCATAAAAAGCAGCCTATTAAAAAGATTAAGTTGTTTCAAGCGGCATCAATTGTTTATTATTCTTCAGTAAAAAAAGAATATATTTTCAACCGTTTTGTACAAGGGAAAATTTTAAGTGCGCCAGAAGGTTCCGACGCCGATTTATTAATTAGCTGGAGTTTTTTCGATGTATCGCATAATCGCCCCTTTATCTGTTTTATGTATTTTAATTATGACGGTAGTAAGGTAGAAGATTACAAGGATGACCTATATGAAGTTTTAAAAACCACGTCTGATAGAGATATGTCCTTAGATACTATGGCTTATACCATAGATAGAAAACTACCAAAAGTATCGCCAAAATTCATAAAGCGTATCGATTTAGGCCCTATACACAACGTATTTGCAAAAGATGAAAATCAAGTCACACATACGATGTTAGAGGCTATTGGTAAAAAGGAAATACCTTTAGAGTCTTATGCGATTTCCTTGAGAATAGACGAGGTGTCATCCACTAGTGAGTTTAAAGAAGGTAGTTTTTTTAGCAAACAGGTTTTACAAAAATGGGATGACGTTTTTAGAAAACGCTATGTGTTTGCGCCTCATAGAATCATTCAATTATTGTACAACAAAACACCAGAGATTATGAATGGGTTGACTAAGGCACCGATTGAAGTTAGCAGTATTCAGTAGGCAGTAGGCAGTAGGCAGTCAAAAATAGATATGAAGTTAGCAGTTTAAATTTAAAGTAAGCAGTATTCAGTTGGCAGTATTCAGTCTTCAGTATGCAGTCAAAAATAAATAATATAAAGTTGACAGTCGCAGTCGCAGTTTTCAGTACTGTATACTGAGACTGAAAACTGAAAACTTAAAAAAAAATGGAACACAACTCAACATTCCCAATAAAATTATCCGAACTGGATATGCTTCGTGATGAAGCAGCATCCTATTTAAAATCCGTGCAGTGGGAGCAGGGTGCTCGTGCAAAAAACAAAGACAAAGATGCTAAAGACGAGTCCATTTTATTGTATTTGTCACGAGCTAATAATGGTACAAATACTGCTGAAATCACTTCAGTTTCAAAAACCATTCTGGCTTTAAAAAAGCGTTTATTACCAGATTCCGTCGCTATTCCTATTTATTTGAACCAAACATTATATGCGGTTCAAGAAGGGATTACCTTGGGTATTTGGATTAAAGATAGTTACTATGATGCTTCAGGATTATCAAGTTTAAATGAAAATAAATCGGCGCTTGATACTAACGGTAAACGTGAATTTGAAAGTAAGATGCATACCGCAACGGCATTTATGTTATTTTCATCCGCTTATAAAATATTAAACGATTTAAAACCGCATGCATCGGATGATTTATCTGTAATGAAACAGAAATTTGCAGGAATACCCGAGGTGTCTTTAATGTCGCCAATAAAAGGAATTTCATGTAGTTTATTTTACTACGATAAGTATTTAGGGCATCCAGAAATCATAAAGTCTGATAAAGATGTCATTGATTTTACGGTGGTCTATTTTGAAGCTTTAATTGACGAAATTCAGCTTCGCAAAAGCACCTTGGAATACACGGAGACTATTGAAGACAGAACCTATAAACTCGAATCCCGAGGCGTCGGGACTGAGTTTGCTGTTTCAGGTTGGAACAATGTGTTTCAAGGTACTGCTAAAAGTATTGAGTTCAACAAAATAAAGTTTGAACAAATTGTAGGTAACCGTGATGCAAAACATTTTGCACGCCGTTTAACCGAGAGTATGTTAAGTTATGATTTTACAGCAAAAAAGAATCCGTTTCAAGAATTAGGAGGTTTTATGCCAGTATTTATGGGTTATGGTATTCCAGGAACGGGAAAAAGTATGCTGATTGCTGCTATTGCAACACGATTAAAAGAACATTGTGATACTTTGGATATTCCGTTTTTATTTCACCCGATGCCAGATACATTAATTTCGACTTTCCAAGGTGGTTCAGCAGAAAAAATGGTGGAATGGATGAAACCTTTACAAGATCCAACCAAACTTATCTTTGCACCTATTGATGATGCTGAAAACAATTTACAAGAGCGAACTGCTCAAGGGGTTTCGGCAGGTGTTAAGGAAGTTATTGGTGTCTTTTTAAGATATACTGAAGGTGCTTATGCGGTTAGTTACGGGAATAGTTCTATCGGTCTATTTACCAACCTGCCTGAAATGTTAGATAAAGCCGTAATTTCCCGTGTGCAGGGTCGGTTTAAAATTGATGGCGCACGTACGGAACACGACTTTTTAGATCAAGATCATCTTTGGTGGCGAAAATTGGATGACACTATGCCTGACTTTGTAAACATGCAAGGACCAGAAAATTATGCCTATTTACAGGACCAAGGTTTAGCTAAGAATATGGGTGAGATTTTAAACGTTTCTAACAAGCCAACAGAGGAGCGTGTTCATACTGTTTACGATAAAGTAGAAAAGCAGTTTAAAACAAATCAGCATTTGTTTTATGCCAATTTGTATAAAGATATGCAAAAGGCGTTTCCATTCTTTTCATCGCGTGACGTTAGAAACATTCAAAGTGCGGTATCCTTACGTTTAACAGATTTTGATTTGGAAGAAGATTGGTTTGAAAACCCCGAAATTTATTTCAAACAGGATTACGATACCAAATTTAACATGCTTCAAGAATTGATGCGCGCTAATATGAAAGGATTAGACTTTTCTGAGATTAGAAGACAGGAAGTTGTCCGTTATTTAGATAATGTTGCTACGATTGCAGATACCGATTTTAAACGAAAAGTTGATGCTAGAGTCAATCAATTAAATATAGAAACCGAAGCAAGAAAAACGTTTGAAAATTAAGTCAAATAATTAATTAAACTGTCAGTTTGAGCGCAGTCGAAAACCTAATATTAAAACCAATTAAAAAATTTGGAATCAAAAATATCAAATAAAATCAAAAACATAAATAAAAAGCTGCTTTCGGATAATTACTATATTCTGAATAAAGTCACTTTTGATTATTTAATGAAAAATGGCAATTGGGTAAACCAAATGCGAGAGGTTTACGATAGGGGAGACGGCGCAGGTATTTTGTTATATAATAAAGAAAAACAAACCGTTATTTTAACCAAACAATTTAGAATGCCAACCTACATGAATGATAATGAAGATGGTTTTTTAATTGAAGTTTGTGCTGGTTTATTAGATAAAGATAATCCAGAGGCTTGTATTATTAGAGAGACTGAAGAAGAAGTTGGGTATCGTTTAAAAAAAGTTAAAAAAGTATATGAAGCGTACTCGTCTCCTGGGGTTATGACAGAGAAAATGCATTTTTTTATTGGTGAATATACTGATGATATGAAGGTAAATGACGGAGGTGGTTTAGATAGCGAACATGAGGATATTGAAGTTTTAGAATTACCTTTTGAAGTTGCGATTGAAATGCTCAACACTGGACAAATAGAAGATACTAGAACTATTGTTTTGTTGCAGTATGCGATTATTCATAAGTTATTGGATAATTAAATTATTACACAGAGGCACTCAGAGTTTGCGCAGAGCTTCACAGAGAAAATTTAAAAAAATAATATTTAGAAATTTAAATGGTATTCGGAATAAATCATAATGAATATAAATTCTCAGTGAAACTCTTTGTTTCTCTGCTAATCTCAGCGTTACCTTAAAAAATGAAC
>CAXBID010000344.1:0-4067 GCA_963975495.1 uncultured Flavobacteriaceae bacterium
CCAAAATTGGAACCAATTAGCATTTTATCTTTAAAAAGAATCAAGTCCCAAACACCACCAAAATCACCTTCTATTTGCGCAAACAAATTATTATCAGAGTGCTTATTGTTATCTAAATAAAATAAGCCTTCTAGTCCGCCAATAAATAATTTTTCGTGATATCTTTGAAATGCAAAAATCAAATTGGGGGCGTTATTATATTTGTTAAAAAAGGTAAAAGGTGATGGGTATTCAATTTTTGCTATGCCAGAATTTAGTGAGGCCCATAATAAACCAGATCTGTCTTTATAAAGCCCTAAAATCATATTTGATCCCAGTAAGCCTTTTTGAGATAGAATGGCTTTTTTTTGTCCCTTTTCATCAATTATTAAAACGCCTTTGTAGTATGAACCAAGAGCATAAGAGCCATCATTTAAAGCGACTCCTCTAGAAATAATATTATCTTCAAAAAAGTGAGGTGCATCAGTTTCAAAAGCTTTATATTTTTCTCCATCAAAAATTAAAAATTTGTTTTTTATTGCTATTAAAAATTCATTTTGGTTAAAAGGCAATATTGAATATATCGCTTTATCTGCAAAAAATTCCCCACCAGCTACCAGTTCAAACTTGTTGTTTCTAAATGCCGTTAACCCTTTTCCTTTAATTCTTTTAAAAATGGTGTTGTTCACAGAAAACATATAGGAATCCCCTGAATTTTCCCAAGATTCAAATTTTGTTCCATCCCATTTAAAAATATATTTCTTTGAATTGAAAAACACACCCTCTTTAGTCGAACAAATTGTTCTAATCTCACCGAAATCTTGTAAGTTTTTTGGTAATCTTTGTAGTAAAGAAATATATGTAAGTTGCCCTATATTATTCGCTTCTAAATATCCAAACTCATCAATAGCGCCAACATATATTTCACCTTTCTTTCCTTTAGCTAATGCAAAAACGGTTGCTTTATTTGGCAATTGTATTAAGTCCCACTTTACACCATTATACGACAGAACTCCATCTCCATTTGCAAAATACATTATACCTAAAGAATCTTGGGTTGCTCCCCAATTTTGATCAAAGGCATCATAATCATCTGGCGAATAATTATGTATATAGGGAAGCCCTATTTCTGAAAGAGATTGTGCATTAGCATTGAAGCCAAAAAAGATGAAAACAAGTATATTAAATATCTTTTTCATTGGTTGTTGTCAATAATAAAGATAAACAATTAAAAGTGAACTGATTAAATGGAATAACACAATTCTATAAGCAAAGAATCTTATACGATTAACAGGTTTTTGATATAGATTGATATACTATTTTGTCGGGGTGGCAGAACTAACAACCATTCCCTAATATTTTAATTATCAATTAGTTATCTCAATTTTTCAAATACAGGTAACCGAATAGGTAACTTCTGCATTGATTTAACTTAATTTAGTTTGCAAATATAGTATAAAATTTCTAATATATTTTAGCTAATCCCACCCAAATTTTATGAATAATTGGATAGAGTTTCTAAACTATTGTGTCTTAAAAATTTACATGAATTTATTGCTTATCTATTAACAACATTTTTTAATAGTAAAATGTTTTTTTCCAATTGAACATCTTTACAGTATTTTGTAAAAAGGAGCTAGTTCCTTACTTATGAATTAAACTGTTCGGTTCTTTTGGAAGGTGTTTTAGATTTTTAATGTATCTGATTTGATTAAAGGTTTCTTTGTCCTTTAGTATATGAAATAATTCCAAAGACACACATTGTCCTATGAGCTGGTGAGTTTCAAAATCATTGTACCCTAAAGCTGTTAATCTTTTATAAGTCACATTGGTTTCTGGGGGATCATCAGCCTTGATTTGATTTTTAATGATTTCAAAAATCTGGTGTCGTAATTTGTCATTGGTTTCCATGTAAACATGTGATTATTTCCGTTCCTATTGAGTCCCTTGTTCTTGATTTTTATCAAAACTAACCATCCACTGTATACCAAATTGGTCTGTAAACATACCAAAATAAGACTCCCAGAATGTTTTGTTCATTGGCATGGTAATCCTTCCATTTTCCGAGAGTTCTTGAAACAGCCTGTCTGCCTCTTCTCTGGAGTCCGCGTTAATGGAAACCGAAAAGTTATTCCCTTGCTTTAATTGTTTTGCCCACTCCCCTGCCGTATCACTGCCCATAAGTATCGTATTTCCGATTGGTAGCGATACATGCATCACCTTGTTCATATCAGCTTCAGTTACTTTGAAGTTTTCTTCTGGTGGCATCTCTTTAAACCTCCCCATATGCGTAAATTCACTTTTAAAGGCTTTTTTATAAAAATTAAATGCCGTTTCACAATTGCCTTTGAATGTCAAATAAGTGTTTATTGTTGCCATAATCTGGTTATTTTCTTAATTGGTAATAGTTATTAATGCTCCTTAAAATTACTGAAATTTTCATAGAATAAGAAAGCCTTATTGATTATTATGGAAGCATCTAAGCAGATGGACTCTCGTTTCTGTATGGATTAAATATACATCACTATATAGCCATTAAAGCGCAGTTCATTAATAAATTCTTCTTAATAACCGTATTGCACATTATCTAAGTTTTTGTTTGACAAAAGGGATGTTTTTTATCTATTTTTGCAGATGAAAACTTAATTAATATTTTGATGAAAATCAATTTTTATTAGTTTTCTTTAGAATTTTTATTTCATGTTGTATACATTGTTGTGATTGTAGAATTTATTTTCACAAAAGAAAATAAAGATATATTGGACCAACGTTTGGCAAATCACAAAAAGAAGATTCCGATAAAAAGTATGCCTCTTTAATTAGTTGAAGCTTTTGAATAAACCCTAATCGCTTTCTAAATCAAAATCAAAAAAAAATTTAGGATGAATGTATAAACTTCTTACTAAAACCGATATTAATAAGAAATTATTTTCGTGGTAAAAAGAATACTTTGGTGCAATCTATGTTCCTAATGCAGATTGGATATAATACTATTTATTCAATAGTTCTTTTAATGTTTTAGGATTCATCCGATTATTAAAAAATGTAATCAAATAAATCTTGTTATTCTCTCTGTCTTCTCTGTAAAACAAAGAAACGTTTTTGTGTACTATTCCTTTTCTAACACCTAGCTTTTTATTTGCAAATGGATGAACAACTTGCTTGTTCTTAACTTTTTCCAAAAGGGAGTTAGTTAAGTCTTTAAAATTTTTCATTTCTTTTTTTGTCCATCTCCATTCGAGATTTTCAAAAACTTCTTTATAAGTAACACTAGCCAGTTTCGTCCAAACAATTTCCATTTATTTATTAAATGCCGTATGCTTCGTTAATTTCTTTCATTACTTGCTCATGTGTAAATGTGTTACCTTCCTCAACATCTTTTAATCCAGCGTTGATCAATAATTTTTCTGTTTCAGAAATATCCTCAGCCCAGTCAGAGGAGGTAGAAAGACTACTTTTAATACTCTTAAGTTTTGAAATAACGGATTCGTCTTTAAGCCCCATTAACCATTCCACTAACTTATATTTTTCTAATTGAATATCCATAATATTGTCCTATAGTTACAAAGGTAACGATTTTTGAATATAATTTATTTTGGATTCAAAACTCATTTTTTAGAAAAAAATTAATAGCAATTCTGTAATAAACGAGAGCAAATCATTTTAAAATAAAGGAATCATTTAGTTTCTCACCGTATTTGTTTTCTACTAATTTAAAAAAGAGAGACAGTTTGATGCCCTTGTTAAAGCAAATAGTTGTGAGTGTATATAGTGGAATATTATATCCGTCTTTTTCCATTATTTTTTCAATTACATGATAGTTAACACCATATAATCTTCCATATTCTCTCATAGACTTTCCGTCACATAGCCATTCCTCGCTGATAAACTTACAAACATATTTATTTGAAAGATAAATCTTTTTCGAGTTTTTTTTCTTTGGCATAAAACAAAGAAAGTTATATGACTCAAATTTATTGAGAGCGTTAACTCTCAATTAAAATATTTATTATATATTAGCTTAATATTACATTAAATTTGCGATTCTTCGTATTAAAATATTAGAAGCTATCGCTTAGAGTCTCCGT
>CAXBID010000345.1:0-4063 GCA_963975495.1 uncultured Flavobacteriaceae bacterium
GTGTATAACGATCTTTATTACCTTTAGCAGCTTCTATCCGTATTAACATTCTTTTACTATCAATATCTGTAATTTTTAAATTTACTAGTTCGTTTCTGCGTATTCCTGAAGAATATAAAAGACTAACAATACACTTGTGTTTTAGGTTGTTTGTATTTGCAATGACACTAAGTACATCTTCTTTGGAAAGTACTTTAGGTAATTTCTTTTCTTTTCTAGGTCTTTCTATTTCGTAAAATCTATTTGGCATGCCAAGGACAGATTCATAATAAAATTTGATACTGTTGATGGCAGAATTTATATATGAATTGGATTTGTCAAGCTGAACTAATTTTAAAATATACTTTCTAACGTCACTTTCATTAATAGCAACTAAATCTTTAGAAATGTAATAATTAATGAATGTTTCGAAAGAAGTAACATATGTTTTTACGGTATTATTGGCATATTTTCTCAATTCTAATTTATCTAAATAGCTATCAGGACATACGCGGTAGTTAGTCGGTAGTTGCCTTTTTCTGAACCAGGTAATATCTATAGGTTCGTTAGTTTCTTTTACAGTACTTTTATCAAAAAAGTAATTGCAATTAACCCAAACAACTCCATTAAATATTTTAAATATTTGATCAAGATTATTTTGAGTGTTCAAAATATAGGCCATGTTAAAGCTGTTACTCCATTTTACATCTGGCAATTGCTTGACAAGGGCATGTATAACTTTATCAGTATTGAATTGTAAACCTATATATCTTTTTTCCTTGATCAAAAGATGTTTTAATGTAATGCTCCTGCCTTTGTCCATCGTTTTTTTATGCAAGTTAATGTATGTAAATAAATTAGCCGTACCTTATTCGAATATGATTCGTATAAAATACGTTTAAATTAAATATCATGAAGATTTATAAGGAATGTTTACATTGTGGTAAAGAATTAAATGGAAGAACCGATAAGAAGTTTTGTGACCCACAATGTAAAAGCGGATACCAATATCAAAAAGAAAAGCAAAATCCCGAACGGTTTTATAATAAGGTAGACAACCAACTGAAACTGAATAGAAAAATACTTAAGGAATTTAATAAGGGAGGCAAGGTTACCGTTAGAGCTGAAGTTTTAAACGCATTGGGGTTTAATCCCAACTTTTTTACCCACTATTGGAAAAATACTAAGGGAGATGTTTATTTATTTGTTTATGAATATGGATTTCTTAAAAAAACTGAATATGGTAAAGAGAAATATGTATTAGTTACATGGCAGGAATATATGGAAAAGGCATAAAGTTGTGATAATCCAGAACTATTTTCAAACCAATATTTCAATCGCCTTATCTAAAACTGAATTATCAAATTCCTTAAGGTAAGTTTGTGTGATACTAAGATTTTGATGTCCCATAGATTCACTAATAATATCAGTAGCCACCCCTTTTTGTTTTAGGCAATTAGCAAAACTATGTCTAGCCACGTAACTGGTTAGGGTTTTATCAATTCCACATATTTCTGCAATCTCTTTTAATTCTTTGTTATAGCGTTGAAGGGTTTTATGTTTTCTGTTTTCCAATTGTGGCGGGGTCAAGTTGTTTTTCAAAAGAATAGGAAACACATATTTAGTATCAATGGCAAACTCTTTATAATAATTCAAAATTTCTCGAACAGGGGGTAGGATTTTAATTTTAAAATTTCCCTTAGTTTTAGATCTCGTATAATATATTTTATCGTTATCAATTGCTTTCCACTCAAGTTTCATCATATCGGCAAAATTCATACCTCTAGTATAAAAACTAAATATAAAATAGTTCCTTGTATTGACATACTCTGGATATTTTACTAAGTCGAAATCTCTAATCTGAAGAATTTCTTCCATTCTAAGAGCCTTTTTCAGATTTTTCCCTTTGAGTTTTGACACCTTATAAGTTTTAAAGGGATAGTCTTGTTCTTTAGCTATTTTTCTTTCAATAGCAAAGTTATATAGCGCTCTTATAGTTCTCATTTGTACACCTATTCCTCCATCACTTCCGCCTCTTGACCTCAAGAAAGCTTCATATTTGTTTAAAAAGGATGGGGTGATGTCTTTAAAGTTAAGTCTGGTGCTTTTATGAAATAAATTTAAAGAAGCGAACACTTCTTTATTTACTCGTGCATTACCTGTTCTTCCTGCATAAATCATTTTACCAATAATCTCATCCCAAAAATAAAAAACGTTTTGTTGTACTGGATTGGACACAATTCTAAAGCGATTTTCAAAATTTTTTAGAGTGAAATCACTTTTTTCCATTTCTAAGTCAGAAAGAATTTTTAAAGCTCTATCCTTGAATTTAAGAAGTAATCTGTTATTTTGGATGCTATTTGAATTCTTAGTAGTGAAACTCCCCGTTGCTTTGTTCCACTCCATAGGAAATGCTCTGAATATTGTTTGAAAATATTTCGATTTTCGATTTTTCGATACTCTTAAAGAGATGGGATAACTACCATCAGCAAGTTTCGTTTTTCTCAATACGGTTTTTACAGTTGACATAGGCTTAGAATTAATCAGTACAACATCTGTACAACAAATTGCCTTTTAAAGGTAAATTATATGCAAATAAAAACAAAACAAAAAATCATAAATATTTGATAATGAGAACATAAGACGCTAAATATTGCTAAATGAAAACTAAAATAATCAGTCTCATAATCAGGTGGTCCTTGGTTCGAGCCCAAGTGGTCCTACAGACTATTCAGTACCAACAAATTGACCTGAAAATATAACAGCTAATATTAAAAGTATTAATACAGCTCCAACAAAATAGACTACTTTTTTTGTAATACCATCTTTTTGAAAGATATAGTTGTTTTTTTTATCATCTGAATCTTTTACAAACTCAAAATTTCCTTTTTCTTTTTCCATAATTTAAATTTTCTGTTTTATTTGTTAACAATAAAGGCATGTATAACCCCGGGAAGCCAACCGAGTAATGTTAACAATATATTAATTAATAAAGTTGTACTCAACCCGTGTTGTAATGCTACAGCAACAGGAGGGAATAGTAAATTTAATATTATTGTAAGTAACGACATGTTTTTTCTATTTATTTATGGCTAATTTAATGGTATTGTTAACTATGTAGTGATTTATATAAAAAAAATATTAACTCTTATGCATTATAGTAGTCATTGATTTTTTTTATCAGTTATACTTTTTGTAATATAGCACCGTTTTTAACAATATAAAACTATTTAAAAACGCATTACATCGATTTTTTTAAACATCTCATAGATGTTTTTTCTTAAAAAAAGCCTGATATCATTTTAATCAATCACTTTTTTTATACATTTGCGATTAAATGACAATACAAAATAAAAGAATATTTGCCTCAATCTTATTTGTATTAATAAGTTTTGTATGTGCTGCCTTTCAATTCCCAGATGAACCACCTGCTCCTTCAGGAGTACCTCCTGGTCTTCCAATTGATGGCGGTGTGTTAATGGGGGCTTTATTTGCTATACTTTATGGTGCAAAAAAAATGCTTACAAATAAAAAGTAAAATGCTTTTAAGCTCTCAATTCCAGAAGTCTGCTTACATATTTCCCTAAAACATCAAACTCCAAATTCACCACAGTGCCTTTTTTAAAGGTATTAAAATTTGTGTGCTCGTAGGTATAAGGTATGATAGCAACACTAAACGAGTCTTTTTTAGAATTAATAACAGTTAAACTCGTTCCGTTTACGGTTACCGAACCTTTCTCAATAGTTATGTTATTTAGTGCTGAGTCGTAACTAAAAGAAAATACCCAGCTTCCGTTGGCTTCTTCAATATTAGTACAAATAGCAGTTTGATCAACATGCCCTTGTACAATATGGCCGTCAAGCCTGTCTCCAAGTATCATGGCACGCTCTAAGTTTATTTTATCATTTACCTTTAATAATCCTAAACTTGATTTATCTAAAGTTTCCTTTATTGCGGTTACGGTATACTCGTTTTCGTTTATGTTCACAACTGTAAGACAAACACCATTGTGAGCAATACTTTGATCAATTTTCAATGCCTTGGTAATGGCACTATTAATGGTTATGTGAAGGTTGTCAAACT
>CAXBID010000346.1:0-4051 GCA_963975495.1 uncultured Flavobacteriaceae bacterium
TTGAATAATATATAGTGGAATCTAAATCCCCTTGTACTAGTCTTAATTTCTTAAGTTCATATTCTAAATACTGATGAATAGCAAAGTCTCTGAAAAATGTTTCTTCGTTAGCTTTAGCAACTTTTTGATACTTTTTTTCAAGTTGTGGAAAATGTTTTCTCCATTCGTTAAGTCTTTGTTCAACAGGTCTGTAAGTATCACCAACTTTTAAATAATTAGGAACCGTTTCTGTTGTAAAAGCATAGATATGTGGCTCAACTCTTCCGATAATTATATCTTCTAAAAGTTGTATGTCAAGTTGATTATTATTTGCCATTTATTGATTGATGTTTATTTTGAAGTAGGTCTATAAACTTTATTTTTTTACCTTTTAATCCTGTGTTTGACCAATCCATAATCAAACAGTAAATTCCATTATGTTCGAAAATATTACCATTAAGACAACCTTTGCAAAATGAATTATCTGTTTCTTCTTCTCCAAATAGATTAACTGTTTTGGTTTTTATTTCTCCACAAGAAAAAGGAATTACACCTTTTAATCCGTCCATTTGCCAAACATTCCAAGAAATAATCTCAGCTATATCTTGAATTGATTTAATGAGAGGTTCTTTTTCAAATTTATATTGGTAATTTTCTATGTATGTAAATAACATTGATTCCCTAGCTAATAATAAACTATCGCCTTGCCATTCATAAGCGTATATGTTTTTATAAGCTGATTTAGTTGACTCATTCCATTCGTTTGGGTCATCGACATTTTCATTTATTATTCTTAGTTTTCTATCGAGTAAACCAATTCTATTTTCAATTTCTATAAATTTTCCTGTTGTCGTGTCGTATCGGCTTGTTATGTATGGTGCTTCGCCACAAGAAATTTCAAGTCGTTTGTCATTTACATAGTCTTGCCAAGATTTATTTTTAGGAAACTCAACTCTTTCTTGATTCGTTTTCCACTTTTTCTGATTTGGTATTTCCTTATTAAAGACATTTTTTCGTTCAAACCAAGCATTATCTATCAAGTTGTTTTGAGCATTGCAAATCCAAGATGGCGTAAAGACTTCAGCCATATTCTTAATTCTAGATTGTTGTAATATTTGGTCTTTTTGAACCCTTGGCATTATCACATCACCGTTAATGCCTGTGATGAGTTCAGATTTAATCTGCTTGCTTTCTAAATATGATTCTCCAAAATACTCATAATTATTAGTTGCCCAAATAATGTTTTTTTGAGTGGTTTGGTCACGCAAAAGAATATCCAATACCTCTGGATATTTTTCTAAGATTTCATTTTCTAATATGTCTATTTCTGTCCTCAATTCAATTCCTTTATTGGCACTAATAATTCTTTTGCTTCTATGTTTAGGATTTCCGCAATTTTGTACAAGTCCTCCAAACTCGGTTGTCGTCTGTTTTGAGCGTAAGAGTTCACCATATTGTAACTCTTTCCCATTTGTTCAGCTAACCATTTTTGCTTAATTCCTTTTTTTTCTAAAACCTCTTTAATTCGGTTCATAATTGAATTATTTAATTCAGTTTACTAATGTAAGAAGAATTATTGTGTATCTCACTAAATGAGTATTAAAATAATCACTCAGTTTGTGTGAGCGTTGGGTAGAGGCAAGCTCTTTTTATTTTGTGAGGTACGAGCAAAATGAAATGTGCTTGACTGTGAGGTTGGCTTTTCAGAGCTTGTGTACAACGGTCTAGTATATGAAAAGTAGGGCAGTTAAAAAGCACTTACTTTCGAATTTACACTTAGCCATATTTTTCATTTTATTTTTATCTTTTCATTTTCTAAAATACAAATTAAAAATATGGCGGACTTTGCAAATAAACACAAGCCTTTGTTTTAGCACTTTTGCCCTATTTTTTATATACATTGTTAGCTGTCTGGGCTTTCTTTTCCGTTCGACTGATAGCGCTGGAAAAGACATACTCTTTTGCAATTTTGGCTTGTGTGTCGGCTTTAGCGAATTGCAAATGTGTATGGCTTATAGCGTTGGCTTAATCATTCACAATTTCCAATATTTCCACATAGTTATCTAAATTTCCGACTTTAGTCGTTTCTCCAACTGCTTTTCCAAAAATAGATACTGCTAACGGTGATTTTACGTATATTTTTTGAATACCATTTGCTTTTTCAGGACTTCTAATTTCTCTCTCAACTAATTGAATTTTTAGGTCTTTCCCATTATTCAAGTATTTCACTTTCACTTTGCTATTTAATCGTACAAGGTTTTCAAATAATTCAGTTTGCACAATTTCTTTTTCGCTAATTGCTTCAATCGTTTCTTTTAAATCTTGTTGAAGAATAGGAGCTACTTTTGCAACTTCATTTTCTATTAATTCAATGTTATCTGTAAATGCTAAACTTGTAGTCGATTTATCTTCAAAAACCGAATGACTACTGTTCTCAATGTTTTTAATAAACTCTACTAAAACTTTTGTTTCTCTTTTCGGATTTCTCCACCAATTTGTACTCCAAATTCTATGAAAAACAAAACCGTGACCTTCAAGTATTTTTTGTCTGTGTCTGTCATTTAAATATGCTTCTTGGCTTGAATGATAAGCAGCTCCATCACATTCAATTGCTATTTTAGGTACTCCAATAATTTTTGAATCGTAAACTAAATCAATTCTAAATCCTGCAAATTGTAATTGAGGAATTATTTTAGATTCATCAAAATGGTCAGTTAATGCTTCATAAACTTCTTCTTCAAATGGAGATTCAAGGTCTTCGTTTAAAATACCAAGTGTAGAACTTTTAGTTGTATTGTCAGAGAGTGTATTAAGAATTGCTAATCTTTGTTCTGTGTCATTATCGCTCACAGCTTTACAATAGGCTAAATATGCAAAGAAAACAGCTCGCCTATTATTTGAGCCTTCGGTAGATAAATATTCTTTATAGTTTAGAAAAACCTCCTCTGGAATAGAAGAGCAAACATAGATTTTATATTTTGCTCTCGTAATAATTACATTTAATAGTTTGTATCCTTTTTGATGATTTATTGAGCCAAAACGATGTGCAAATTTACCATCTTTATTTATTCCATAAGTGGTAGTTAAAATTATTACATCTCGTTCATCTCCTTGAATATTTTCCAAGTTTTTAACGAATAAGCCATTTTCTTCAAGTTCCAATATTTTTTCATTGAACTCCGAATAGCTATCAAATTTACGTCTTTCGTTGATTTTACTTAAAATAAGATTCCGCTGATGAATATTAAATGTAGCAATACCAACTGATGGATATTCACCATTTGGTAAACGATTAATATTATTTTCTATGATTGACAAAACAGTTTCTGCTTCAACTTCATTAGTGTGGTCAGAATAAGTGCCATTTACTTGAATATATTTGATTGGAGTATAATCAAATCCATTTGGTAAAGGTTTTAATCTTTGATTGTAAAAAGCATAGTTAGAGAAGTCAATTAGATAAGGATGCCTTGACCTATAATGAAAATCCAAATGTTTTTTCTCAAAACTCAGTTCTGAAGCAAAGTCAAGGAGAGATTCACAAGACAATAAAATATTATCCCTATCAACTTTAATTTCATCATCTTCTTCAAAATCATCTTCATCATCAATTGAGCCATCAAATATTTTACTAAAGTAATTTGAAGGAGGCATTTGATGCTCATCTCCTGCAATTATTATTTGTTTTCCTTTTAACAAAGCAGGTAAATTATCTTCTAATTTTAATTGACTTGCTTCGTCAAACATTACAATGTCGAAATATTGATTTTTACCTTTAAACAAGTTACTACAAACATCAGGTGTAGTTAAAATTATTGGGAAAAAGGTTGTGAATAGGTCTAAATCATATTTTACTATTTGTCTGAGTGATAACCTTTGATGATTGTTGCTTTTTCTTTTGTTGTATAGATTTTCTACTGATAGGTTTTGGTTTCTTACGTCAAATTCTCTTGTTGCATCAATTTGTTTTGAAAACCAATATTCACGGATATATTTTAATTGTTCATCTTCAAGATTAACCAATGAATTAGTTAGTTCTTGGTGGTCTTTATCGTCTGTTGGTAAATTAATA
>CAXBID010000347.1:0-4003 GCA_963975495.1 uncultured Flavobacteriaceae bacterium
TTATTAGTGTTATTTTGAGATTTATTTGGTATAATATCAAAGTTAAGACTATGAATACACTAAAACAAGGTGATGCTGTACCTAATTTTTCAGCAAAAGACGAACAAGGAAATACTATTTCACTAAGTGATTACAAAGGAAAAAAACTAGTTGTTTTCTTTTACCCAAAAGCGAGTACTCCAGGTTGTACTGTTGAAGCTTGTAATTTAAGGGATAATTATGCAGCACTTCAGGCTCAAGGTTATGAATTATTGGGTGTTAGCGCAGATTCTGAAAAAAGACAAGCTAATTTTAAAAATAAATATGGGTTTCCGTTTCCGCTTTTAGCTGATGAGGATAAAACTGTGATTGAAGCTTTTGGAGTTTGGGGCCCTAAAAAGTTTATGGGAAAAGAATACGATGGTATTCACAGAATGACTTTTTTAATTGATGAAAAAGGAATAGTTGAGCGTGTTATTGAGAAAGTAAAAACCAAAGATCACGCAGCACAAATATTAGCATAAATTAAAAAGAGGCTGATTTATTAAAAATCAGCCTCTTTTTTTAAACTATATATTTTATTATTTTCTTTTTCTGCTTAAAGTTAAAGGTTTTCTGGTGTAACCAAACAGCCTGTAATCTTTAATTAATTCTGCGGTGCCTTCGGGTACCATATCTTCCCATCCAGTTTCCCCGTCTGTAATCATACGTAGAATTTCCCTGGAGAAAATATTCATAATGCTTTCGTCATACTCTTCAATATCAATAACTTTTCCGTTGTATTTAAAGAATTTGTAAAGCTCTTTCATACGTGGGTAAACTTTTAAGTTTTCACTATTAATCAATTCACCTGTTTCAGGATCTAGCATCGGATATAAATAAACTTTTAAATCTTTAAAGAATAATTTTCCAAACGCTTCTAAAATACCACCACTGATGTGACGATAATATTTTTCATCAAAAATATCAACTAAATTACTAACACCCATGGCTAATCCCATTCTAGCTTTGGTATATTTTGAGAAATACTCAACAACCTTGAAATATTCCTGGAAATTGGAAATCATTACCGATTGCCCTAAAGAGCATAGTAAATCGGCTCTATCAATAAAATCTTGTTCATCTATTTCACCTTCAGCACGTAAATTTGAAAGTGTGATTTCAAAAACAACAACAGTTTTGTCTTTGTCAACCTTATTTTCATTAATAAACATTTTATATGATTTCTCATACATGGCCATATTTACCTTGGTTACAGGCCTAAAACTGCCACGTAGTGCTAGTATGTTTTTCTTGTAAAAAACTTTTGCTGGTAGTACGTTTGTGCCATCAGGACCAAACATTACGGCATCCGTCATACCATTTTTAACAAGTTGTAAACTCATTAAACGGTTGTCAATATTTTTAAAAACAGGACCAGAAAAGTTAATGGTGTCAATTTCTAATTGATCTTTGTCTAAATGGTCGTATAAATAACGTAAAAGTTTTTTAGGTTCGTTATATTTATAAAAAGCCCCATAGATTAAATTTGTTCCTAAAACACCAAGGGTTTCTTGCTGTAAACGCGCATCTGTTTCTTTAAAACGTAGATGAAGAATGATTTCATTATAGTCGCCGTTGGACTCAACTTGATATTTAATACCAACCCATCCGTGGCCTTTAAATTGTTTTGCAAAATCTATGGTAGCTACTGTATTGGCGTAGCAAAAAAATATTTTATTCGGATTGTTTTCACGCGTCAACCTATTTTCCATAAGGTCCATTTCATGCGAAAGCATCTTACGTAAACGCGCCTCGGTTACATAACGGCCATCATCTTCAGCACCATAAATAGCATCACTAAAATCCTTGTCGTAGGCAGACATCGCTTTTGCAATAGTTCCGGAAGCACCACCAGCTCTAAAAAAATGACGACAGGTTTCTTGACCTGCACCAATTTCAGCAAATGTTCCGTAAATATTTTCGTTTAGATTTATTCGAAGTGCTTTAGACTTTAACGAAGGAATATCATCAAATTCTTTATCGCCTTTTATGGTAATTTCCATATCATCAATAGGTTATATCTTGTACGGACAAAGGTATTAAATAAGTATAGCAAACAAAAAAATAAGCTTATTTTTGTTTTAAACTTAACACATTTGAAAATTACTTTTCTTGGTACTGGTACATCGCAAGGTATTCCAATTATTGGAAGCAAGCATCCTGTTTGTTTAAGTGAAGATAAAAAAGACAAGCGATTGCGTGTTTCTGTGCTCGTAGAATGGGATGATTACACGTATGTTGTAGATTGTGGGCCCGATTTTAGATACCAAATGCTACGAGCAGGCTGTGAAAGGATAGATGGCATTGTTTTTACTCACGAGCATTCCGATCATGTTTTAGGTTTTGATGATATCAGGCCGTTTTATTTTAAACAAGGAAATATTTCCATTTATGCCCACAAACGGGTGATAAAAGCCTTAAAGCAACGATTTGATTATATTTTTGCTACTAAGAACAAATATCCCGGAGCGCCATCGGTAGATATAAATAGAATAAAAAACAAGCCATTTAAACTAAAGAATTTAGAGGTAGTGCCGATAAATGGCAAGCATGATAAATTACAGGTTTTTGGCTACAAATTTGGAGACTTTGCCTATTTAACAGATATGAAAAGGGTTAAGGATAAAGAGATTGAAAAAATAAAGAATGTAAAAGTTTTGGTAGTGAACGCTTTAAGAATTGAACCACATCAATCGCATTTTAATTTAGATGAAGCTTTGCAGTTTATTGAAAAGGTGAATCCAGAAAAGGCTTATTTAACACATATTAGTCATTTGCTTGGTTTTCATAACGAAGTGGAAAAAAAGCTGCCTAAGAATGTGTTTTTGGCGTATGATGGTTTAGAAATTAATTTATAAAATATAAAAATGAAGCAAAAAATATTTATGTATCTGTTTGTGTTTTCAATACTTTTAATATTGTTTCAGTATGTAAATTCAAAACGGGTTTTTGAGGATATGAATAAAACGCTTGGTAACTATAAGTTGCTTTCTGAAAAATATAAAGATTCAGTTTTAGTATTGCAAAATGAAATTTTGGAGTTGTCCCATTTTAATTTTAATAGAAATGAAGATGCTATAAGTTATTTTGAAAAATCCGGTTTTAAGGCTGATGAATTGGAACTATTTGTAAAAGATAAATTGTATGAGCTTAACTTTGATAAAAGTGAAGCGCATCCAGTAATTCCATATGCATCAAGTGAAGGTAGAAAAATGCTTATAAATACAGCTAAGCTATTGAACCATAAATGGATAATTGCCGATTTTTCAGATGGGGAGTATTGGGGCGAGGTGTTTTTGAAGTATTATATAAATGAAGATAAAACTGTAGATTTTGAACTTGCAGAATCGTTTTTATATCCTTTTGATTAATGGATACCACTTCAGCACTAAAATGACGGCATTAAAACGCCCTTTTTTCCTTTCTATATCAATATAAAAAGAAACCGTAACGGTCTTGCATAAAATTAGTTGCCTTTACTTTGTGAATTAAAAAAAACAATTAAATTTACGGTGTTAGCTCTCGTTTTTTTCTTTCATTTTCAGAAAATTCAAGGGTGTCATAACTGCGATTGATGAATTTCTATAGTCCTTTATATTCCTTGTAATTATTGCATCCAAATCTTTAATTATCAATGCAGATGAATATTGAACAGAATCCTCATAATCAGGGAAATTGTTTTTTAGCGCTTGAATAATTTCCTTTTTGGTTGTACCGACAATTTCTGTCATTTCAGTTAATAATTCAACAACTTCAATCGTCTTTTTATGTCCTAAAAACCTCCTTACGATATAGTAAATGTTATTAATACTGACAGCGGATAAATATAGTTTTACATTTCCTTGTTCGTTAAGTTCAAAAAGTTCACTTGCTGGGTTTGCGTGAGGTTCTCTGTCCGTGAAAAAGTCAATGACTGCGTCCGAATCAACAAAAAGTTTATACTCCATATTTTTTTGAAAGTTCTTCGGTTAAAATTTGTTTG
>CAXBID010000348.1:0-3998 GCA_963975495.1 uncultured Flavobacteriaceae bacterium
CATCTTCTAATGGAAACATTTCGAGCAATTTTGTTTTTGCTTTTTATGAAAACAAAAAAAAAGAAACTTTTGCTATTACGTCTTCTGGTATACAGTTATATGACTCAAACAAGAATAATTTCTATACTATCAAGGCGTTTCCTGAAGGTTATTTTTACACTTCATTACTTGAAGATAATAATGGAACTCTATGGGCAGGAACATATTGGGATGGTCTTTTCTCTTTTAATCTCAAAACAAAAACCAATAAAGTATATAAATGTGATAATGAAAACCCAAACAGTATTAGTAGCAATGCTATTAACGGAATTTTTCAAGACAGTAATAATAATATATGGATTACCACAGAAAATGGATTAAATGAATATGATATAGAAAAAAATGAATTTAAAAATTATACAACTAAAGATGGATTGCCAAGTAACGTTACTTATTCAATTCTCGAAGATGAGAAACATTTTTTGTGGATAAGTACCTCCAAAGGGCTTGTAGAGTTTAATCCTGTTACTAAAAATATAAAAGTATACACAAAAGCAAACGGATTGTTAAGTGATCAATTTAATTACCATTCAGCCTATAAAGATAAGGATGGTAGAATGTATTTTGGTAGTGTAGATGGTATGATAAGTTTTAATCCAAAAGATTTTGTTACAAACAAATATAAACCGCCTATTTACATAACAGATGTAGTAATTAATAATAATGAGTTTAAAACAGATAAAACAAAATCTATATCATCTCTGGATGGAATCATTCTTGAACCTACAGACTTATCAATAAAGATTGATTTTGCTGCACTTAGTTTTAATGCTCCTGAAATGACGCATTATTGGTATAAACTTGAAGGGCTTAATGATGATTGGGTTTATTTGAATAAAGATCATAGTGTTTCATTTACGGGGCTAGCTCCCGGATCTTATAATTTTAAGATTAAATCACAAAACAACAATGGTATATGGAGTGAAGAATCATCAGAATTAAAAATAAATGTACTACCTCCTTTTTGGAAAAGTAACTTTGCCTATATAATCTATATTTTAATCATTTTCTTTATGATTTATTTTCTTCTAAAAGTCTATCATTCAAAAGTAAAAGCTAAGAACAATCAAATTATCTCTGAATTGAATAGGCAAAAAGAGAAAGAACTATATGAAGCTAAAATTGACTTTTTTACAAATATTTCACACGAAATTCGGACACCATTAACTCTAATAAAAAATCCTCTCGAAAAAATACTTAAAAAAAGTGATTATGATAAGGATCTTATGAATAACCTTTCAATAATGGACAAAAATACTTCACGTCTATTAGATTTGATTAATCAACTATTGGATTTTAGAAAAGCTGAATTAGAAGGGGCGAGCCTAACTTTTGTTGAATGCAATATTTCAGAATTAATAAAAAATATTCATACCCGATTTAGTCCAACAATTCAAAACAAAAATTTCGACTTCAAACTTGATCTAGAAGTAGATGATCTTTATGCTTATGTAGATCTAGAGGCTCTAAAAAAAATATTAAGTAACCTTTTCAGTAATGCTATTAAATATGCTGATAAAAAAATAATAGTCTCCTTGCATAAAAGTGAGGATGTATTTGAAGTTAGGTTTAAAAACGATGGGGATATTATTCCTCATCATTTAAAAGAAAAAATATTCCAACCGTTTTTCACAGCTGCAGAAATAAATGGTCATAACAATTCAAGCACTGGCATTGGACTCTCTCTAGCTTATTCTTTAGTAGAACTTCATAAAGGTAGCTTGTGGTTAGATTTTAAAGATTCTCAAATGAATACCTTTATTCTTGAATTACCGATACATCAAGAATACGAATTAAAATTATTTGAGTCGATAAGTCTTGACAAGGATAAAAAACTAGATGATTTTCAATCTGAATCAATGCCATATGACAAACCTAAAATATTACTAATTGAAGATAATACAGATTTATTAGAATTTTTGGCCAATGATTTAATGACTGACTATAATGTAATCAAATCAATTAACGCAAGTCTTGCTATCGAAATATTGAACAATGAAAATGTGCAATTAATAGTAAGTGATGTAATGATGCCAGGGATGGATGGTTTTGAATTCTGTGAAAAAATTAAAACAAACATTGAGACAAGTCACATTCCCATTATACTATTAACTGCAAAAAGTTCATTAACGGCAAGAATTGAAGGTTTAGAGTCTGGTGCTGATGCTTACATTGACAAACCATTTTCCATGGATCATTTAAAAGCACAAATCAGTAATCTTATGCAAAATAGAGAAAATATTATAGAGCATTATTCAAGTTCTCCCTTAGCCCATGTTAAAAGTATTGCTCATACAAGAACTGATGAATTATTCATTAACAAACTAGATAAAGCCATCTACGATAATATGTCAGATGGTAATTTAAATGTTGAAAAACTTGCTGAATTGATGAATATGAGTAAGTCTACACTTTATCGAAAAATCAAAAATATTTCTAATCTTAGTCCAAATGATTTAATAAATATTACTCGTTTAAAAAGGACTGCTGAATACTTAAAGACAGGAGATTACAAAATTTATGAAATAGCAGATATGGTTGGCTATAATTCTCAAATAACACTCCTTAGAAATTTTCAAAAACAATTTAATATGACTCCTAGCGAATATTTAAACTCAGGGAGTTTAAAAAGTTAAATAATTAAGGATAATACAAACATTTTTCTCCCAAAAAGGTTATCTAAATACCCCATACTTTGTTGTAAAGTATAAAAACCATTTAATTTATAGTTTAATAAAACTTATATTTTTCCAACTTTTATTAGCTAATAAATTATTTATTAAATAGCGATTGAGTCTCGCGATGAATCCGTTTAAAATTCCTTTGAATATCTTTCTTTGAATATTTTTTTGATTTTGGCAATTTCTTTGTAATATCTTGTAGTTTGAATTGTACTCTTTGGTCATTGCCATCAGCAAAACTTATAAATTCACCAGGTTTTAGCTTAAAGAAAATATCAGCTCTTACTTTTGAGACTTCCTTTTCTCCTTTGGTCACTCTTGTATCAAAGTTTAGGTTATTTCCTTTATTGATACTGGTGGTTTTCATTTTAATGAGTTCAAAAAAGCGCTCATAATATTTTGCTGTATCAGGGTCATTCACTTTTCCAAAAAATTGATAGGAGAGGTTGCTCAATATCGCTTTACTCACTTTATCGCCATACATAATATCATTTTGAACCTTGTCCTGCATCACATAGATAGTTGCAATATTGTAGCTTCTTAGGGTAGCAGGAATACGTTGCATGTTCAAAAGCCTAATAGTTGATGCTTCTTCCATCAATAAAAAAGAAGGTTTTCGATGTCGCACACTCATTTGCTTGGTAATGGTATGCATGACAGTAGCAATTAGTGGTGCAAAAGCAGTTTCCAATTTAGGATTATTAACCACGGAGATCACTCCCGCTTTTTCCTGCCCGTTAATATCCAAAGGCACGTCGTCAGCCGATAGCGTTAAGAAAGCCTGTTTTGAACTGATCTTTTTTAAGGCATTGGATAGGGTGCTTTTTACCCCTGCCGTTTGACGGTCAGAACCCTTACCACTAATAAAGGCATTCGCCATTCCTTTTGAGGTCAAATCAGATTCCAAAAGGGTTATGAGACTTTCGGTATCCAAATATTGATAGATGGCAATCAAATGTGGTAGGGTGCAATACTCCGGATGGTTAGTTCTAAGAATCCAGATAAGCCCACCTATAATCCCTTCAGCAGCATCTGTAAAGAACTTGCCTGAAGTATTAGTTCCCGATTCCTTTTGTTCCAGTAAATTTTCCAATAAAACGCGGGACACTTCATTGACACTCTCCTCATTTTCCATATACCGTGCTGCAATGGGATTCACACGGTGGTAGATGGTATCAAATGAAATGATATAAAAAGGGATGTCTTGTACCTTAAAAAGCGGATATGCCATTTCGGTGATTTCAAAATCCTTATAATCATGAATAACACCTGAAAACC
>CAXBID010000349.1:0-3943 GCA_963975495.1 uncultured Flavobacteriaceae bacterium
TAATGTGTCTAATGATTTTGAAGTCAGTAATTTTATATGATGAATGTATGCTGGGGAATAAATCTGTATAGGTGCTAGTATTGGATACGTTTGTAGTTCTTAACAAGGTATTTATGTTCGTATTTTCAACTCTAAGGCCAATTTTTAAACCCCAGATATCACCTTCATAAGCTAAGGTATTGTAAAACGCCAATACCTTTTGGTTAAAATCAAACACATTAGTTAAATCTGGGTTTGTTACCCAAATATCATTAATAAAATTACTGACTTCAAAATCATTAGACACATTATTAATAGCGTATTGCGAGCCCGTTTCTAACGTGTATTTTTCTAAAAAAGGATGCGTGTAATCCAATTTAAACGTGTAATCTTCTAAGGAATAATCTGTACGGGTTTCTTGTAAAATATTGGGTTCATCGCCTGTAACTGTTGTGTTTTCAAAAACAGAAGATTGGTCTTTTGCAAAACTACTGCCTAGGGCACTAAATAATAAATCTTGATCTTCATGACGCTTAAAATCCTTTTTATACTGCAATTCATACCTTATTTTGGGGTTGGTAGCTTCTGTTTTTTGGTTTCTTATCCAACTATCGGTTACATTATTTTCATCAAACAACCTATTAAAATTGGCATTGGAGGTTTGGTCCTCAACTTCGTAGGCATAAGAACCGGAAAGTGTAATAACACTGGTATCGTTTATATAATAATCTGAACCTAAAAGGATGCTACTAAATTTTTCGTCAAAATTGCTCCGTTCGTTACTTGTAATGGTTGTATCGTTAAGAATATCACGGTTTATACTTCTCCTTATATCCTTAAATGTTCGTAAACCAGCCCCGATTTGACTAAATAGATTGAATTTTTCGGTACGTTTATTTATACTTAAACCAAAGCTATTGCTATTGGGTACACCAACATTTAAACTGGCAGAACCATTTAAACCCCGCTTTTCAGATTTTTTTATAATAATATTGATGATTCCCGCAGTACCTTCGGCATCATATTTGGCAGATGGATTGGTAATCACTTCAATTCTATCAATCATATCCGCAGTAATGGTTCCTAAGGCATTTCCATCAGCCGAGGCTAAAACCGAAGGCTTTCCATTTATTAATATTTGAACGCCTTGACTTCCGCGTAAGCTAACCACACCTTCAATACTCACGTTAACCGAAGGCACATTATTTAAAACTTCCAATGCACTAGCACCTGTGGAACTTAAATCGCTACCTACATTAAAAATACGTTTATCCAGCTTAAATTCGGTTTGGGATTTTTCGGCACGAACAATAACTTCACCTAATGCTTGTAAATCTTCGGATAATACAACCACTTTTAAATCCACAGTATTTTTAGAAATGCTAAAAGTTTTAAAGGTTTTGGTCGTATAGCCTATATAACTAATTTCTATATAAAAATTTTCAGCATCTGTGTTTACAGCAAAATGGCCTTCCATATTTGAAACTGTTCCTGTAATTGGGGTATTGGTAGATTTATCAAGTATGGAAATAGTGGCGTATTCTATGGGTTGATTGCTTACAGCATCCATTACTTTTCCTGTAATTTCTATCGTTTTATTTTGGGCATTAAATGGATTCCATAACAATGAGATTAAACTAAAACTGAAAATATAAAGAAATTTATCATTCATAATCTATGATAAGAAAAGCATAACAAATATACTGTCATAGAATCTGCTAGATGTTAAAATTTCTTTAAAAAACAATTGGAAATCTAGTTATGGTCAGGGCAAACGCATTAAAATATTAAGCCACGTCCCGAGCTATCGGGATCTCTAATATTCACTAATTTTTTAAAAATCTTTAGATTTTTATATTCGTGCGATCATTTCTGGATAATCATTTCACGAATTTAAAATGAGCTAAGCTCATTTATTTGTGCTAATTAGTGTAATTCGTGGCTAAAAATAGGAATGTTGAGTTTAATGCGTTTGCCCTGCTAGTTATGGTTATAAGAAATACACATTCGATTAAAATCGAGTACATTTGCTATTTTCTAGATAGAAATATGCCAAACGCTAATAGATTTTCTCTTATAAATCCCAGTAAATTTTCTTTTTTCTATGGTTATGTTATCCTGGTTATAGGAAGTATTGGCGTTTTAGCAAGTATCCCGGGGCAAACTATTGGCGTTTCCGTATTTACAGACCCTGTAAAAGATGCGCTTGGTTTAACCAGAAACCAATTTAGCAATGCCTATATGCTTGGAACATTATTAAGTTCATTTTTTGTAGCTAGAGCAGGTATCCTTTTTGATAGGTTTGGCGCAAGGTATGTTGCCTTTTTTGCCGCTTTTTTATTGGGTGTCTCTTTGTTACTATCTTCCATTTCAGTTGAAATAAGTGAGACTAGTAAATCCATATTGAATTCTAATTCTTGGATTATTCCCTTTATATTAATGTGTCTCTTGTTTTTTGGCATACGGTTTTGTGGTCAAGGTGTTTTAACTATGTCATCCCGTAACATGTTAATGATGTGGTTTGACAGGAATAGAGGCAAGGTTAATGCCATAAGCAGTATTACTGTATCTTTAGGGTTTTCTAGTGCTCCAATTTTTATAAGTAAATTAATTGATAATAATGGTTGGCAATTGAGTTGGCGAATATTAGCTTTAAGCTTATTTGTTTTTAGCATTTTCATTATTCAATTCTACAGAAACAATCCAGAAGATTTTGGATTAAAACCTGATGGAAATATTAAAAAAACAAAAACAGTTAAAACCCTAAAAGTTGAAACCAACTTCACTTTAAATGAAGCAAAAAAAACACGCGCATTTTGGATGATAGGATTAGCGCTTGCTTTTAATAGTTTTTTTATTACAGGTTTTAGTTTTCACGTGGTTTCCATTTTTGGAAGTCATGATTACTCAAAATCTCAAGCCATTGCTGTTTTCCTGCCAATTTCAATTATTGCCATTTTTGTTTCAACTTTGTGTAATGTTTTGAGTGATTATATACATCATAAAATCTATTTATACATCATGCTTTGTGCTGGTATTCTCGCTTCTTTTGGTTTGCTTATTTTGCACAATACTATGGGAGTTTACATGCTAATTTTAGGCTTGGGCATATTAGGTGGTTTATTTGCGGTAGTTAATGCCGTTACATGGCCTCGTTATTATGGTAAAAAGTTTTTGGGTTCTATAACGGGGAAAGTTATGAGTTTTTTAGTTATAGCTAGTGCTATAGCCCCTAGTTTATTCAGTTATTTCTTTACCACATTAGGTTCTTATAGGTACATCAGTTATATTACTTTAGCTTTTTTATTGTTTTTGATAATTGGTTCTATAAAAGTTAAGAACCCTCAATAGTCATGGATTTATATAGTCATGGATTTATTTTGAAGTTCTTGTAGGAAGTTTTAAGCCTTAATATATTTACAAATTAATAACAAAGCCATTTAAATATTATTTTTAATACCAGTAGTGCATTTATATAAAGTTGTGCAAACTGCTAAATAGCAGTAAGTTGTATTAACTACAAAACAATTATAAATGCACTACTTTAAGGTAAATTACGAGAAAATATTAGAAGTAATAAAGAACAACGTATTACAACTTCTAGACCTAATGAGTTTTTTACAACAACAAACTATGTTTATGAGGTAGATATGATAACGCTTAATCTATCCTACACCTTCAGTAAACAACCACCGTTAAAAACGATGGCTTTGGATTTCAGATTAGCCCCAAAGGGGCATCATATTGACTTTTATAACCTTGGTTCGATTATTACCATTAAGTTAAATACTGATGATATATACTTTTAAAGTTTCTTTGCCAACCTACAAGGTTTTTGGAACCTTGTAGGATATGTTAATACCATAATAAACAAACTTAACAAATAGTGTGTTTTTAAAAGTTTGTTAAAACCTATTTTGATTGTCCGCAAAATATCATAAAGTCATGAATTGTGACATTATAG